>CBDUAY010000029.1:0-21714 GCA_965365245.1 uncultured Flavobacteriaceae bacterium
AATACCCCAGCTCGATGTCGTCAAGCTCCAGGGTACTGCCGATGGCTCCCTTGAAAAAGTCGCCCTCAAAACTCGAGGTGGCTAGAAAAGTGACGTGTGTGATTGGTTCTGAGCCATCTCCCCAGATTTCATCGTCACGGGGTTGGGCATACTCGAACCACGGGTCGGAAGCCTCCAAAGGACCGTATTTGATTGGGATAACTTGTGGAGACCATGTGGCTACTGATTCACCACTTCTGAACCAGGCTGTTCCAACACGTTTCACCTGACCATCGGCCCGGTTCTCCAGCAGGAAATAAATGTCGCACTGATCCCCATAAGGAAGGGGCTGACCATTGGAGTCCTCGTTGCTTGCTCCCGGCTGATAAGTGTAGGTAAATGAAACCGACAACGGGCGCGAAGTAAAGGGCGTGCCCAGTGTAATGTTTGACCTGGGATCCGTCACGCTGGGGAAACCGTCGGTAAATTTCCCTGTAAAAATGGTAGCTGCAGCAATGCGTACTAGAGCTGGCGCCGCTACGGACTCCATACGTGCGTAATTTGTTCCGTTCAGGTCCTGCCGCGAGGTATTGCCCGGAGATCCACCCAAAGCGAGGCCTCGGTTTGCGGTTCCCCAAATCGTTGTGTTCTTGTCTTTTCCCGGTTGTTCAACCTGCGAAAATCCTACGCTTTCGGTGTACCAATCCTCAAAAGAGGAATTGTCCAACTGGGCCTGTGCACCTCCTCTTTTTACCAGCACCGTGTAAATGCTTTCCGATCCGTCTTCTGCTGTGACCACATACTCAACCGGGTTGTTGAAGTCCTGCTCTTCCCCTGGCATCGGTGAAACGCTTGCAAAGTTAGACAGAGTAATCACAGAAGGCGTCAGGGTCAGGTCAATGACATTCTCAGGCACAGTCACGTCAATTGTCAATTGATCGCTGTCGATATTGGAGACTCCACTTTGCCCCGGGATGACAAATTCCTTGATCTCCGATCGATCAGATTTGCCGAAGTAATCCTCAGAGACGCACCCCGAAAGGAGAACAAGAACCAGAAGCGATTTTCTTACTAATCTCATTTGGTGGGGAAATAAAAAGTTAGACCCAAAAAGAGACTGAGCAAATCAATCTCAAAACTTACCTCATTCTTCCAGGTATATCCGTCATCCTCTTCAACTCCATTTGTCGTGGTTCTCGTGTATTCTGAGCTCAGCCCCAAAACTGAGGTTCCTACCTCGACAGAGACCACATCCGTTATGAAAGCTGCGATGCCGGGTTGAATTCCGAGTTTCAGCGCATAAAAATCAGTGGTGTTTCTGTTTATGTCCTCTACTGCATTGACTTGCCGCACTCCACTGCCATAGGTAAATTCAAGATTCGTCTCATTGAACAGGTAAAAAGTACCCTTTCCCAAAGGCAAATAATTTCGCATAAAAGGCGCTATGCTGTAGGATCGATCCACGGCTTCATCCAGAACGGGTCCGTCATCATTTGAATACTGAATCCTGTCATTCGATTCGGCATATTTGAAATAGCCTCCAACAGCAAAGTTGTCTTTGATAAAATATCCCGATCGCAACGTAACTTCCCAATCGAGGCGATAAGAATCATCAACGGGTTGAAAAAGTCGGGTTACATTTTCGCTCTCACTGTGCTTGACCGAAAAGGTGGTCGAAGCGAAAACGTATGTCTTTAGTGTTGATTTGCTGCCGGGAGGTTGAAGCGACTCCTCTTCGTTTTCCTGACTTTCCTGGGCCATACCTGAAAAGACAATTAAACCCAGACAAAGTCTGAGAATCCACTCTCTTTTTTTTCGGTGCAGCTTTTTTGCCATGTTAAGTGAATTGATTCGGTCATACTTCAAGAACCGATGTTGTTCCAACTTTCCGAAAATACTAAATTCAGAACAATTGATGCGGGAATTCTGACCTTCTGTAGAGGATTAAAAGCCCTTTTTGATATATTTACGATAAAACCGATTAATTCTCAACGTCAAATCCCGCTTATGAAACTTGATACTTCGTTTGTTCGCTCTCAATTTCCTGCCTTTTCTGAACCTACTCTGGAAGGCTGGGCCTTTTTCGAAAATGCAGGTGGGTCCTATCCGTGTCGACATGTGATTGATCGTTTGACCGACTTCTATACGAAAAACAAAGTGCAACCCTATTATCCTTATCCTGCCTCCACAGCCGGAGGAAAATTAATGGATCAGGCTTACGAGAGAATGGCAGGCTATCTCAACGTCGATCCTTCTGAAGTTCATTTCGGACCATCTACCACGCAAAATGTCTATGTTTTGGCCAACGCGATGCGCCCGATGTGGAAAGACGGTGACCAGATCATCGTTTCCTGCCAGGATCATGAGGCCAATGCAGGTGCCTGGAGAAGACTGGCTGATCGAAAAATCGAAGTCATAGAGTGGCACGTAGACAAACAGACAGGCCTGCTGAGCCTGGAAAATCTCAAATCGCTTTTCACGGCCCGAACCAAAATGGTGGCTTTCCCGCATTGTTCAAACATTATCGGCCAAATTAATCCTGTAAAAGAAATAACCCGCATGGCTCACGAACATGGAGCCTTATCGGTAGTTGACGGAGTAGGTTGGGCGCCACACGGCTTTCCCGATCTCAAAGATCTTGACACCGACATCTACATGTTCTCTTTGTATAAAACCTTCGGCCCTCACCTCGGACTTATGCACGTTAAACAAGAGCTAATCGACAAAATGCAAAATCAATCGCACTTCTTCAAAGAAGGAATTACCCGAAGCATGATCACCCCGGCCGGACCCGATCACGCACAAATCGCATCTGTAAATGGCATACTCGACTATTTCGACGCGGTATACGATCATCATTTTAACACTCCTGCCGAACCGGCCCAGAGAAATAGGGCCATCAACCAATTGTTTCGAAACCACGAAAAAGAATTGCTTTCTTATTTTTTGGACTTTTTGAGATCCAGGGACGACATTGAGGTGCTTGGTTCAGAACATCCGGACAACCGGGCCCCAATTGTTTCCATAATTCCCAAAAACAAGAATATCAATGAAGTGTATTCAAAATTGATTGAGCACAAGCTCATGCTGGGCATTGGTGACTTTTATGCCGTACGACCACTTTTGGACATGGACATCCCCAGAGATCCCGGGGTTTTGAGAATGTCTTTCATTCACTATACCAACAAGAAAGAAATAGATCAACTGATCGAAGGGCTGAAAAAAGCACTGGCTTAGAAAATCTGTGGCTCTCTCTCTCCAAAAAAATTCGGATCACCTCTTTTTCCTGCGAAAATTCGGATTTTGAGAACCCCGTTTTTTATTTCGATTGGTAAAGAATTCTTGCCGCTTGCGATTCTTTTCCTTTTCGAATTCTTTTTTTTCCTCTGCGCTCATTGGCTTCTCAGTCTGAGGAAACGGATTGTCAGTGGCAATCTCGATTTTTTTCTTGATCAGTTTTTCTATGTCCCTGACGTAGGCGTTTTCTTCGGGTTCACAAAGAGAGAAGGCTATTCCTTCTTCCCCTGCTCGTCCGCAACGCCCTATTCGATGCACATAGGTCTCAGGTTCATTCGGCACATCATAATTGATGACATAACCAAGTTTGTCAATGTCGATGCCTCGTGCGGCAATGTCTGTAGCGACCAGCACACGTATATGTTCAGATTTGAATTGCTGTAGCGCCTTCTGGCGTTGGTTTTGACTTTTGTCACCGTGAATGGCGGCACACTCAATTCGTTTTTTTCGAAGATTTCGCACGATGCGATCTGCCCCGTGTTTACTTCGGGAAAACACTAATACTTGCTCCGACCCGAGTTTCCTGAGAATAAAAAAAAGCAATTCCTTCTTGTCGGATTTATTCGTTGGATACACATACTGCTTTATTTTCTCAGCCGTTGAAGCCACAGGATTCACAGCAACCTTCCTTGGGTTTCTCAAGATTTCATGCGAAAGGTCCAGGATATTTTTGGGCATTGTGGCGGAGAAAAACAAAGACTGCCTTTTTCTCGGCAGCTCGGCTATGATCTTTTTAATATCATGGATAAAACCCATATCAAGCATGCGATCCGCCTCATCCAAAACAAAATATTCAACGTCGCTTAATGACACGAATCCTTGATCCATCAAGTCCAACAAGCGTCCGGGGGTAGCGACCAAAACATCGACTCCTCTTTTCAGGGCATTCGTCTGCGACCCTTGAGAGACTCCTCCAAAAATCACAGTATTCTTAACATGAGTATACTTTGCGTAAGCGGTGAAACTCTCTCCAATTTGGATGGCCAGTTCCCTGGTCGGCGTAATTATCAGCGATGAAATCGTTCTCTTCCCGTTTGGATTATGTCCTTCACCCACCAAGTGCTGTATGATGGGCACAGCGAAAGCAGCTGTTTTACCGGTACCCGTCTGGGCATTCCCTAAAATGTCTTCTCCCTTTAAAATCAATGGAATCGACTTTTCCTGAATTGTTGTAGGTGATTTATAGTTCTGATCTTTCAGCGCTCTTAGTATGGGTGGTATTAACCCTAAGTCTTCAAACTGCATTATCTGGCATGAGGTTTTTAAGCAAATGGGAGGTCATTTGCGAGCACAAACATACTACTAGTTTCCTAACTTGAGATGAATAAACGCTTATGAAGGTAAATTATCAGTCAATAGGCTGAATTTCAAATATATAATTCTCCGGACCTTTGAAAGAGGATTGTCGATATGAGTATTCCTGCCAAAACTCTTTTGCATGCTGATCAAAATTGCCCCAGTCAGAAACCTGCAACTCAATTTCCACGGCTTTGTCATCCGCATAGTTTTCCATCCCGCGCCTCTCGTCTACAAGTCCTATGAATCCGGTCGAAGAGGTTTGATATATTTTCGTCCACCCCTGGTCTGCCACCTGTTGAAAACCCAGGACTTCTTCATAAAACTTTTGCATCTGCAGCATGTCTTTGTGATAGGTCCAGGTGATCGAAGCATAGAAATTCAAATTTTCAACCGAAGTCACAACAGTATCCGCCTGGGCCAGTGTCGCCATTAACAATTCATTCTCAGGATGTTGTTTGAACTGTTCAAATTCCAGCAAATACCCTCCCGGATCTACGGCAACAAAACCATCATGGGGACCACCAACTCTGCTTTTGTATGGGTACTTAACGGGTACATTCTGCGCTTTGATATGGTCATACCATTGAGCAAGCTGATCAGTCAGCAAGGCTATGGCCGTAGATTTTGCCTGGTCCTTACCATGCTCTTTATCAAAACCATGCAATTCAATGGACGCATTACTGCTTATGGCGAAGCGCAATGAATCGATTGGGATCAAACCCAGGGTACCCGAATAAAATAAGGCCGCTTCCTTCAAATTCTCATAGTAAAGGTGGGTCACCTGTTGTTCTACCCCAAAAGATGCCAGGCTTCGATAAGGGGTGTTTTTTTGCAAAAGATCATTGATTCCCTGGGAGCTGTATCCGAGCAAGCGGCCGAAACGCCTGGCAAACGCTTCAAGTTCTTTCGAATCATTGCCATTATAAGCCAAAAGGTCCGCTTTGAATTGTTCATATTGTTTCAGGCGATCTCCTTTGTAAATGATGATGACGCTTTTTCCTTGCGTCGCTTCGGATGGAAAAAGGAGGGTCACGGGAAAGCTCTCTTCTCTAAAAACCTGCAGGTTGTGTTTTTCAGCCACTTCTTTAAATTGCCCCCAAAGCCTATCGACTTGCTCAGGCTCCATTGGATGATGCAAGGCTATGGGCTTGGCACCGTTGACAACCATTTCGCAATAAACACCGAAGGCCGTTAAGTCTTTGTTATCCCCATTTTCACAAGATGAAAGGATCAGGGCAACCAGGAAAAAAACTGAATTTAATGGAAGATATAAACGCATGACACCAAGATATGTGATATCTCATTCGAATCACAATGATGACTCAAAAAATTGACTCATTTATTTTCAATTTTCAATAATACTGGCTTTTATGCGTTATTCGAAAAGTATTAATCCATCTTTAATTATAACAACAATGAAAAAATTAGCACTATTTATTTTTATCCTGTTCGCTGCGCTTGAAATTAATGCCCAGAGTTATGAATACAAAATCGTGACCAGCATTGAATCGGTCGTTCCCATGGGAGTCGGTCGTTCAAGAATCATTTCAGCCCAGGAAGAAAAAGACTATGCCGCTTATACCACCTCACGTACAGAGGAGAACACCAAGCAGAACAAATCCAAACGCTCTGAAGCAAAAGTCGATGACTTCGACGAAACAAAAATTTTAAACTTCTACAGCGCAACAGGGATAAACTTCCAGAATGTGGCCTCCAATGACGCGTTGATTTCTTCTAAGATCAACAAGATGATCGAAGAGGGATGGGATCTTGCCTTCGTCACCAGTGGCGTTGAAAGTGACGCAGGAAAAAACGACGGAACCGGGATTTTCATCACCCGCTTCATCTTCAGGCGCTTGAAATAGGTTTCAGGGCATTGCATGTCGTATAAATTTATGGAAAGCCGAAATATCTTTGTGCATTATTGCGTTATAGACGTATGCTGATATGATATTCAAGAAATCAAAATACGGCCCTTCCCTGAAAAAAACCTGGATCAATGAGATCCTTGCACCGCTTGGATTGACCAGAATTCAGAACGATAAATCTTTTGAGGTCTATGAGACCTTCAGGGATTATATGGACCTGGAGCAGTGCTCAAGGAATGAGGCCATCGCTTTCACCGCAAAATTCCATGGTCTTTCGAAGCGCAAAATGAGCCAGATTCTAACAGACTTCAGTCAAGACTGAAAGTCGTTGAGACGTCAACCTGCATAAGAGCTGTCATGGCTGCCGCCAGCATAAGTTTCTCTTTCGGGTCGAGGTCTGACCGAAGCCAAATGATATTCTTGTTCATGCCCATCATTCCTCCACCATAATATTGAACGGCGCATAAGGATTTTCCATTCTCAATAAATTCGTAGCCTTTTGCAGGTATGCTCCGAGAATCCTGACCATTTCTATTGGAAGTAGTCCTTTCTATCTGGATGGTTCGATCTCGGTTGGTTAGAAAGGCCCGGAAATCATAGTTGGCTTGGGATCCATCTTCCAAAGATTTGACCAGCACCCAGGTGTCATCTTCATCCAAAGTCGTTGTGATGAAAGCTGAAAAATTATGGGCACTCTTCAGCAACTCATCGGAGCCTATGGCAAGGGTCGAGAAAATAGTGAACGACCGGATCTCTTCAGAAGAAATGGATGAGGCCGCATTAACCACTGCTTTTTCAGAAAGTGATTTGTCTGTCAGGTCAAAGGAAAATTCATTGCTGGATTCGCTCCTGGCCTTCGTGCCCCAAAAGTTGGTGCCTCCGGTAGTAGTGGTCCAGCCGTTCTTGCTATCTGTCACTGCGTAGTCCCCGAACTTGAATTTGAAAATCTTTCCCATCCATTGGGTACCCATTTTCACTTTCATTTTCTCGGCGTTCTTTGCGAGGTCTTCATCGATTACAATGTCCTTCTGCTGTGCATGCAGGACTAGGCTCGAGCTCATAAGCACGAATAGAGCAAGGAGAGATAAACTAAGGATGCTCCTTATCGATTTTCTTGTTTTGAGAACTTTGTTTGCCATTAAGTGATTATAATTCATAAACGTCTAGTCTCATTGAATTACTGATCCGCTCAAAGAGATGTCCGCAGTTTTCCACGCAGACAAGAACCTTTGTTCAGTCTCCTCAGAACTCTTGTAGTCTCCCAATTTGGAATAGGCTTCTGCAAGTCCTTTGAGCGCCCATCCATTCTTTGGCAAACGTTCCAAATCCTCCTGGTATGTGACAATAGCATCCTCATAATTACCAGCCTCTATCTGCATGGAGCCCAGATTATGCCTTACAGAAAAGAACCAATCCGGTGGCTCGTTGTAATTAAGACTATCCTCAATGGCAACTCCCTCCTTCAATAATTCAATCGCTTCCTGAAAATTACCTTCTGCTCCCGCGATCTCAGCGTGCAGAACTCTTTCCGCAATCTGGACCAAGTCATAGACCGTATTGATGTCCCAAATAGTAATTTGACGAAGAGACTCCTCAGAGGCCAGGTCAGACAGCATGTCGAGCTCAACCCTGGCACTATCCAGCTTTGCTTTTCCCAAATAGGCCATTCCTCTGGCATAATGCAAAATGGCTCTTGGATAATCGAGCTCCTCGAGATTGATGTCCCTGGAAAGGATTTCATCCCACTTTCCAAACTTCACATATACATAGAAAGGAATTGTGTAATAGTGCTGAAGCGTTCCCCACATTGGTTCTTTCATTAGCTGCCTATTCGCATTGTCTGAAACAGCATCAGCAGCATACAAAGCCCAAGCGCTATTTCCTTCGAGGGTTGCCGTTGCAGCCATGAAATGTTGATTGTGCGGAAAATAGGACAGTGGATAAACACCTTGAGCATGACAAGTGGTTACATAGGTGCTGTCGACCTGAATGGCTCTGATATTGGCTATTGTTCCCTGGTGATATTCACCTGTTCGGATGTAGATATGAGAAGGCATGTGAACCAGGTGACCCGCATTGGGAACTAAGCCTTCGAGAAGCAATTTGGCAGCTTCATTGGCTCGATCTGGAGTTTTAGACGATTCCACAGCATGAATGTAAAAGGGATTTGCTCCGCAATGACGGGGATTGATCTTAATTACTTTCTCAAGTGTTGACAGGATATCGGGAGTCCAGGGTTTCAATTGTCCGGATGATTCATAGAGATCCCAGGGATGAAGGTTCATGACTGACTCGGCATACAGGGTTCCGATGTCTGCATCCTTAGGGTATTTTTCAAAAAGCATTTTCATTTCATTCGAATAAGCAATGTCCAAATCCGTGCGATCTTCAATCTGTTCTTTTACATAGCGTTTCGAAAGTGCCAAGATCATGTCTCTTTCTTTGTCTGTACCCTTTGATTGAGAGATAACAATTGCCTTTTGAATGGCGTCATACGCCCTTTCATAATTGTCTCTTTCCATACCGGCATTATAATTCGGACCCAAGACATAAGCATAGCCCCAAAGAGTCATTGCGCAATCCGGGTCCAGTTTCGAGGCATAGTAAAAGGATCTTGCCGCTTCGGCATGATTGAATCCATAAGCAAGAACCAGCCCCTGATTGAAATATCGCTGAACGAGCTCATTGTCCGTTGAAATCGTGAAATTCAGGTCACCCATTCCGTCGAAAAGAGGGGCTATATTCTCTGAGTCATACCATGCGCGATCGTTAATAACAGGTGCACAAGTCACGGGAGACCGAACTACCTCTGCAACCTTATCTGGATCTTTTACGTTCTTCTCGCAACCTGTCATAACAATCAGCAAAGAAAAAATGACAAAATGAAGACTTGTTAAAGAAGAATCAAAGGATGTGATTGCCATATTTATGGTATTTTCAGTTCGAATGAATCGAAGATACCGAAATGAAGTCCATCAAGAATATGAAAAAGGATGAATCCTTTAAAAAGCTTACCGAAAGACCGTTTTTATTTATCGAAACTCGCAAGTGCCTGGATCAAACTATCGCATCCACCATGACGTATGAATTCAGAGTGCTCGTCAAATGTTTTGAAACTCTCTCTTGTGAGCTCTGAACAATGTATCCTTCCGTTTGACGCCTTATCAAATGCTTCTAAGGTTTTGACTGCTGCCGGGTTCTTAAAGGAACTTTTCTCTTCATTCTCTCTGCACCATTCCAGGGAGCGCATCCAAATTGCAGCGCTCAATGCTCCGCATCCTCCGCCACTCAAACCAAGGCCTCCTGCAAAACCTGCAACCATTACCATCTCCTCTTCGCTGGCACCCATTTTCTGAGCTACGAGCGAGGCGCAATTCATGGAACTCTGAGAAGGCGCCACATCCATTTGCGTGACGCTATTCTTCGACTCAAGCCCTTCGAGAGCCGCTTCAATGGCATCGGGGGCCCATTCCTGAGCCATTTTGAAACAATGCAAAAAGCGTCCTGAAAAAAAGTATTTGGCAAAACTCCATTTGTTTGAGAAATCACAATGGGTTATTTCTCTGCAATTAATCGTTTTCTCCCTTTCCGAAAATGAAGCCATCACATTTTGTGTCGCTCTTATAGCCACTCTCATGGCCTGGTCCAGGTCATCGCAACGCCGGTATGCCTCCGCTCCTATCGCCAGTGCAGATCCCCAAAGCATTCCGCATTGATAGCCTCGTTGCATGATTCCTCCGGCGAGTGAATCCGAAGCACGTTCCTCGATTGCCTTCAGCTCTTCAAAATGACGATCGAACAAGTAGAAAAAGGTGCGTGAGCAGGTTCCTTGTTCCCGAAAGACTTTTTTTCCATCAGTGACTGTTGCCATATTCATTTCATTTTAGGTCGACCTGTAAAGTTAGTCCTGATTCTATTGAAAAGCATTGATCTTCGTCAATAACGAAGTTTCTCAGAAAAAGGTTTTGGCAATAATTGACTACTTTTAGAACACCATTATTTACTGGCTAACCAGATGAAGAACCTAAAAGGAAAGAAAGAAAAGACCGAGGCTTCGATTCAAAGAGACACCATGCTGTTAAAGAGTCTGACCATTGTCATCAATGTTCTGTACGCCCTCATGATCTTCCAGGTTTTCCTGATCCTGCCAAGACCCGATGATCCGGAATTGCTATACAGCACCTTGGATCAGATCTACAGCGACAATTTGATGGTGCTACTGGTCATAGTCGTGGGTCTGATTATGATACTCATTTACTGGATCCAGTTTCACAAGTTGATGGGCAACCTCGTTCGAAGCTCTACAGTTCATGCCTCCCTTGTTCTTTTTCAAATGATTTTTCTGATGATCTACCTGTACTTCGTTCGATTCGACATGGAATTTGACGGATTGACCCTGGCCCTTCAAATGGAGAGCATCTTTCTTGCACTCGCAGGTTTTACAGGTGCTCTGAGCTGGGTCTATGCCCGAAGGAACAAACTAATCTCTGATCAAGTCGATGAGCAGGAAGCAGTCTCCATTTTATACTCCATTTTGCCAGAGCCATTGGCGGCTTTGTTCTCCTTGCCGTTTGCCATTTACGGTCCGGGTATCTGGACCCTGTCCTTTCTTGCGATCATCCCAATCGGAATGATATTGAATTGGAGAAAGAAAAAGCGCTATCCCGAAGTGAGCAAATAATTTGAAGAGTCGAATGGAATGAACAAACCCGTAAACGATAGTCCTCAGCCTTCCAGAAAAAGACTTGTTTTTGGCACCGCGATTCTGATTGTCGGATTTCTCAGCCCCCTGCTAATCCCATGGGTGACTTCAACAAACTGGTCAGTAGGCCTGAAGTCCTTTCTTTCGGGATTTCTTGCCTTCGGGATTCCTGAAATTTTCATGCTGATTGCCATTGGGGTCATGGGCAAGCCAGGATATGAGTTCATCAAAGAGAAGGTTGCGAAGTTCGTCCAACCCATTCTGCCACCTGACGCGGTCAGCAAACCACGCTACCGTGTGGGTCTTGTCCTTTTTTCAATCCCGATTCTGTTTGGTTTTTTAGCACCCTATCTAGGCCATTTTTTCGAGTGTCTTCAAGACGTTCCCATCAGCTGGTACCTCAGTCTTGATCTGATCTTCGTTGTGAGCCTCTTTGTTCTTGGCGGTGATTTCTGGGACAAGCTAAGAGGTCTCTTCGATCACGAAGCGCGAATCAGCAAGTAATGCTTTCTGCAGAGTGAAATTCAGTTTTTGTGATGCTTCTTGGCATTCTTCTTCTCCTTCTTGACTTTCTTGGTATCCTTATCCACGCCGATAATGGTTTGCACAAAGCTGCCCGGAACGATATGCATCATCCCATCTGCCAGGCTGTGCCACAAAAAATTAAAAGGGCCCCTATATACGTTGCGCTGGGAATAATAATCGGCCATGAGGTACTTCCCATGGAAGGGCGTATTATGTTTGCGCAACGCCGAGTTGGCCAGAGATGAGAATAGGGGGTGACTCTTTACTTCGTGATGTTTGTTTTCCTTGATGACATTGATTTTTAGATTCTCGTAATCGAACTGCATCTTGTTATGAGAAGAAGCCTGGGCTGCCCGCATCTCAAAATGAATTTTTTTCACATCTCCCGAAACAATTTCGGCTCCAGCCATGTGCCTGGCCGTTTCATTGAGTTGAGTCATGTCAAAAGCTCCTATGGATGCCACGGCAGTGAAGGCCTCCCGATCATACGGCACTTCCAGGTCAAAAGTAAGAGGAGCCACTCCATTTATACTTGCCTTCAAATTCGCTTCAAAACTTTGATATGCCTCTTGTTTTTGAGGAATGGTGGTAAGACGGGTAATAAAACCATGGATGCTTTCAAATCTCAGAGTACCGGGTATTTCCTTTCCCACACCCACCTCTGAATACTCAACCTGAACATTCTCGAGCTGAATGGTATCCACACTCAAAGTGATTGGAATGGCGTCGACCATGCCCTTGAACATGGGCTTGACCGCGTCAGGAGGGCGAGTCATGTTCTTGTCCCGGTAATCCTTGAAAACCAAATCCCGAAGAAGAATCTTCTTTGTTTCGATGTCCATGTCGGTGTACAAATTGCTCGAAGCGGTCAGCTGTTCGAATTTCAACTCTCCCATGCTTACCTCGATAAGATCGGTCTGCTTTCCAATGATTTGGCTGACGGTGTTGAAATCTTCCGTGTAGTGCATGTTCACGTCAAGCAGAGTCAGGCTATTCTCCCTTTTCTTGAAGGATATGCTCCCTGTGCTCAAATGCGTATAATCATTCAATTGAAAGGAAAGGCTGTCTATTGAGGATTCCAGGGTTCCCAACTCAAACGGAATCAAGTGGTTCCAAATCACAGAATCGGTTTTTATCTCGTTGGCCCTGACATTGAGATTTGACAGGCGTCCGCGGATGCTCTGATTATTCGGTGTCATCATTATGACGCCGCCATTCTGGATTTCAAAGGTCTTCAATTTAGCTCTGGAAATGATATCTCCGAAGAGAACCTGAAAGCCCTTTCCGGACGCATTCTTTTTTGGATTCTCACTGAGGGTAACCTTAAACATCGGGCGATCAAAAATGATTCCCTCAATATTCAATCTTTTGGCGAACACCAACTCATACCATTTCATCCCATTGAGCCTGGCATAGTTCACGGTGCCCCTAATTACTGTTCCGCCACTATCAACGGCAACCGGAACGATAGCCACTTCTTCGAGCGTTACACCCTTGAAAAAGCTGTGTACGTCAAAATCTTTATACTGAATGTCGTATGCGCGGTCGGGCTTGCGGTTGATGATCTTTTGAAACCTAAATTCCACCCACCATTCCATCCCTTTCAACAGAAGGAATAAGATCCCTACTCCAATCAGAATCCGTTTTGTTCGTTTATTCATAGGTTCCGGTCAATTGCTATGACAATGTACTTAATTATCCCATTAATACCATGGATTCATAGCAGTCTTATCTGGATCAAATGTCTAATCAACGCAGTCAAATGTCGAATGCAAAACGTGCAGTCGTCCCGTTTCTTTGCTGATCACCACCTGGTAGATGCGATTGTAGATGCTCTCATCGATTGGGTCCATCTCTTCTCCTATCAGCAAACCCGCCAGAACAGGGGTTGAGTTGCTATGGCCCACCACCAGCGCGTCTTCGCCCCGTTCGAGTAACATTTTGGCAAATTCTTCCAACTTCTTCGGGTCATAGAGGCGTGTTTCCAAATTACGGTTCTGTGCTGCCGGTTGGGCGGTGTTTCGCGTGCGAGTGTAATCCGAACTGTAAATCGCGTCCAGGTGAACAGCGGAAAGGAAGACTTCCAGGCTGGCGGCACGTTGCTCCCCGCAAGGTGTCAGCGACGGATCCTTGGGGTTGTCTTCCGACAGGACCTTCTCTGCGTGCCTCACCAGGTAAATGGTGAACATCGAATCTTTATCCTGGGCTAAACCCGCAATCTGAAAACCGAAAAGAAGGAGAAGTAAAACGCTCCATTTCTTGACGCCGAGAGGTATTGAAATCATCATCTGTCTAAATTTGAACAGAAAGATAGTGAAAAACACCAAACAAAAGCAGACACAAGCGATATCGGAATGTCGTACATTTGGACTGCTCAGCCATATACAACGAAGTCAAATTAATTAGCCATGAGACCTTTATTTCTATTCTTTTGCATGAGTTTTTTGCACCTTTCTGTGTGGAGTCAAGCACCGGAGAGTCCGATCGCACCCGGGGAGAGGTTTGACATGAGCAATGACCTGTTGCTTCTTAACTACGACTGCAAAACAGACGTTGACGACCTGCATTCAGTTGCCGCATTTATCACGCTGAGCTCAAATTTGGAGTATTCATCTTTGTCTTACCACGCAGTTGCCGGTGCTTATGGCACCCAGGAAGGACTTTACGTGCCTCCTGAGCCACTGTTTGAGCTGGCATTTGGAGACAATTGGACAGATGCTCACGCCGACTTTTCGCTTGCCTCTGATGAAGTCTGCCTGATCGCCAAACGGACTTTGGAATTGGGCGGAAATGTCTGGATTGCCGAAGCAGGTCAGTCCGATTTCTCGGCTGAGGTCATCCAGAAAATACAAATATTGCTTCCGGACGTGAAAACCTCAGAGAGAATTCACATCGTACAGCACAGTGATTGGAACGAGGAGGTTACATCGGCTGAAAGCCTTGATTTTGTTAAGAAGAATAGTGCCTATCACAAGATTCCGGATGGAAATGTCGTAGGAAACGGAACCCCGGGATTCAGATCGCCCAACTATAAAAAATGGGATAAGAAAATAAAAGATCCGCACCTGAAACAAGTCTGGCAACTGGCTGTTCAAATAGGAAATCAATACAATGCAAAAGAGGGGCGTTACAACAACGAAGCTGTCGCCGCTGGTGGTCTGGACTTTTCAGATTTATCCGAAGTTTGCTGGATCCTGGGTCTTGAACAGATCAAAGACACTAAGAAATTCTTCAAACGCTTTGGGAAATAGCCTGGAGACTACGCTTCGTACTCGGTCTTCATCCAGCGGTCCCAGAAGGTGAAGTAGAGCCCGAAATTCTTATTGGCCCTTCTGTGGTGGATGTCGTGGTGCGTGGCCCCAATCACATATTTTCTGAACTTTTTGAAACTGGGTTTTCCCGGATACACTTCCACCCCGGCATGATTGATGATCGCCGAGACCGTCATGATCAAAAGAACAATCAGGATTGCAATCGGATGCATCGGAACGAGAACCAAAAGAATGGGCACAATGATAGCCTGTAAAAAGGATTCCACCGGGTGAAATGAAAATGAGGTCCACACCGTGGTATTGACGCTTTGATGGTGAGCATTATGCACCTTAATCAACCATCGCGAATGGTGCATCCACTTGTGCAACCAGTAGTAATATGTATCGTGCAACAAAAGAAAGATCACTATGCTGATGGGCATGTACCACAGTGGGTATTGATAAGGATCCGTATACACCTGGGAATACCCCTTTTGCCAAATCCAGATCAAACCAATGGTCACAGCCCCGAATACGAATGTGCTGTAAATCGAAAGCTTCAACTCCCTTTGGATCTGATCGCGGGAAGGCATTTTACGAGTCAGGACGCGATCTTTGTATTTCTCTTTGAAAAGAACGAGAAACACGCTGTAGTAAAGGCCCGACATAAAGAAGTAACGCAACAACAGAATGGCGAGGATGCCTCCGTAGAGGATCAGCAAAGTGCCAAAATCAGTCAGATCAATGTTGTAAATATCTTCCATTTCGTACCAGACAAAAATAACACAATTCTATTGTGTATCCTTGTCTTCTGATGAGAAGATACCACCTAAATTATTTGCTGGTAACTACGATTATTCGTTGATCGTCATAACCCTTTCATAAATGATGCGACGCTCGAAGCCATTGGGTGTGAGCTCGTCCATATTTGTCTTGTCAATCACATCATTCCACGCTGCTGCGTTTGGCGAATTGTCAGCAGTTTCAGTGAAGCGTAGATAGTCCAGGGCATCATTGAGCGAATTGAATCCGTCTACCGTAAAGACCGAAAACATGGCCTGGTTGCCTGCTGGGTAGATAACTGATGACATACCCCAGTAGGTCATTTTGTTCAGGATATTTTCTATGCTGGCCTTGTGCAGCGGCTTCCATAATTCCCTGTTCTCCTGGATGAAGGCTGCCAGATCCGTGGGTTTTGCATAGTTCACCAAAGCATATGTGTAATCGCCCGGGATATTATCCTCGGCCTGAACATAGTAATCAAAGGTTGTGGTCGTGAAAGAATTGGTCTCAATGCTCTCGGGCTTAACGTCCCCAATAGCATCCATGTTGTCATTCCATACTTTATCCGGATTCATCTGATCGAGATTTTTGAAGGTATTCACAAACACATAGTTGGGTGTGGATGAGTCGCTGCCGATTGTTCCCACTACTCTCCATAGCGACCAGGACATCATCTGCCCCTTTTTGATAGCTGATTGGGCCACTTTAGACCAATGCTTCGTTTCTCTTTCTAAAAATTTAGCCTCATGTTCCGCAGGCACGTGACGGTATTGCAAATAACTTATCTGTCCGTAAATCGACCCCGATAAGAGAATTGCAATGACTATTAGACTTAGTTTTTTCATAATTAAGGGATGATTGTTAACATTAAATTCTCTTAAAGTTAGTGAATTTTTTGAATTTCTGGAATATGCGGTAGGAAGATCCGGGAGAAACACAAGCCCGACCCTACGTTTATCATTTATTAAGAACTGGAAGGAAAAGACCTTCTAATCAGTGTAGAGCGCTTCTTTGATCTGGCGCCACGTGACCAGTTCTATCTTCTCTGATTTCAAAAGACTCTTGCAGGCATCACTGGTAAAAAAGTCAAAATCCTGTTGTCTCCACTCGTTGCCCCATTCGGGATGATCTATGTTCATCCCCTTCATCTCCTCGTTATCGTATGCCGTGTGGATTAAAAGGGTTGAGACCCCGGGTTTCAGATTTCGAATTGCGTTCGAATAATACTCTTCCACCCCTTTTGCGTATTCGTCCGGCATGATCGTAAGTGCATCGGTCAAAACGGCTTTGACATCGTACTTTTTGAGAAGCTCTGCTGGAATATCTGCTGTGACCAAAACAGGCAAACGATATTCCTGACCCATCTTCAGGTATAATTCCAAGAGCTCATTCGATTGGAACAGGCAGCCCATATGGCTGTCGAGATGAGTGGGCACCAGGCCCATGGCATAAGCCCTGTCGATTTGCGCCCTCAATTCGGTTTCAGCTTCTTCAATCTCAATCGAAGATGAGCAATCTGCGAGAAAATACCCGTGATCGCCAAGCAAACTCTGTACCTTGTCGGTCGAGCTCACCGGGCCCCACCGGTAATTTTTCCACTCTGAGGTCAGCACCAGGTGCAAGCCAAAATCGTGGGTGTCCGGGTGGGCTTTTGCATATTCAGCTACTTCTAAAACCCAGGGCGTCGGCATCATTACACTCGCCGAATTGACCGAGCCGTTTTCAATCGCCTCAAAAGATGCAATGTTTTCAGAATGCGAAACCCCAAGGTCGTCGGCATGAATGATAAGCAACCGGGCATCAGCGTCGTATCCCAGTTGGGTGGCCAGGTTTTCCTGGGCATGGAATGACCAAATTGACAAAAGCATGGCGATATGAGTTAGAGTCACTCGCAATGGGCGGAAAGGCTTCGGTTTTGAAAAAAAATATTTCATGAGTTTGTTATTCGATTACAAGAATTTTTAATTACCTAAATTTTTACTTCATTCCCAGAAAATTACAAAATATTATCAGATAAAGGAAAACACTGATAAAGAAAAAGGGGGCTAGGGACACTCCTGGGTGGTATTGGTCCCGAATCGATTCCTGACATCGAAATTTTGCCTTTTCTTGTTTAGAAATACAAACAAATCATCCATGGACAAAAGGATTCCTTTTATTGACACATTGACTCCCCTTAGGGGAATTGCAGCCATTTGGGTGGTCATTTTTCATTATGACGCTTTTTTGGGCGGCCCAAAAGGATCCGGTCTATTCAACCATGAAACAACCATGGTCGTTGGCAACGGTTATCTGCTCGTAGATTTCTTTTTTCTGCTCAGTGGATTTGTTATTTGTCACGTCTATGGAGATAAGCTGATGAATAAAGACCGCGGGCAGGTCAGAAAATACATTTGGGCTCGATTCAGCAGGCTCTACCCACTTCACCTCTTCGCTCTCCTGTTCCTGTTTGCCCAGTTTGCGGCTTTTTCCGCCATGAGCACAGAGTACTTTGATTCGTACAAGGGATTCTTTCCGGTTTATGATTTTTTCGTATACCTTCTATTTGGGCAGTCCAGCGGCATTCTCAGTGACTACAGCTGGAATCTTCCCTCCTGGTCGATCGCGGCAGAATGGTGGACCTACCTGCTTGCCATTTTCATTATACCCTTGATCAACAAGGGCTTTTCCAGGATCACCTATGTTTTCTGGGGCCTTAGCCTTGCCGGTTTGTTTCTTTTGACTCAATACGGAGGCAAGGGCAACCTCGACTATACGCTTGATTTTGGAACTTTAAGATGCCTGTTTGAATTTACCTTAGGGCTTGGCATATATCAGGTGTACAGAAAGATAAAAGACAGCAACACTTTTTGGAAAAGCGACTGGGCTTTTTACATCTCAATTATTGGAGCTTATCTCTTCCTGCATCTGAACATTCATGACCTTTTTGTCATCATATTCTTCGGGGGTATCATCCTGTCGGCTTCATTAAACACCGGGATTCCTTATCGGATTCTCAACATAAAGCCATTGAGGTTCTTGGGAGACATTTCATATTCGGTGTATCTCTTACAGTTATTCTGGCTATTTCTTTTCTTGTCCTACAAAAATGTCAATTTTGAGAAAGGCATTATTCCCGATATGACGACGAAACTTGTGATTCTCGGAATTCTTCTAGCTTTATTAATCGTGAATTCATATCTCACTTACCGTTTCCTTGAAATTCCGGCACAGCGTTATCTCAGAAAAAAGTTTAGTGGCAAAAAAGTAATTGAGGAACCTGTTGTTTCTCCTGTAGAGGAGTCAAAATAACTTGTATCACATTCAGATTTTTCTAACTTCGCAGCTTCAACAAATTCTCAAAAATATGAATACCCACCTGAAGCTGCTCCTTTTACTTTTGGTCTTTGGCATCGGAAACATAACCCTCTCCTGCGCAGATGATGACTCTGACCCACCACTAATCACCTTTCCTGACAACGGAATGCTTTATGAGGTTAAAACAGGTGAGTTGCTACCCTTTGAATTCACAGTTGTAGCCGAAGGAGGTTACTCGAGTCATTCCTTAGAGGGTGTAGCAGGCACGATCATTTCCGATCAGACGGAGATCCCCAATGGCAGCAAAGATTTCAAAGTCAAGGGTGGTTTTTTTGCTGGAGATGTTCCTGGGCCGGGAGCGATCAAGCTAACCGTTCGCGACAATGAAGGCGGGCAATCGAGCTCGACCATAGGCGTCGATATCCTGAGGGATTGACGTGAACTAAAAGGAAAAATCAGGGATTTGTTCCAAGTTGTCCAGCAAGTCATATATTACATCAGCAAATCCTGTAAACTTTTCGGATTGGCTGAGTGTAATTCATATATCTCCAAGTCCATCAATATCCTTCAATTCAGGTTTACCCGTCATGGCATTTGAAACAATTCTTCCTGACATTACACATGCCTCGATGCATCCTGCATTGATTCCGTTACGCGTCCAATCACCTGCTAAATAGAGATTACTAAAACCCGATTGACCTCCGTTGAGTCTGTATTTCGTACTGTCCTTTACGGACAACACATAACGTTCAGAAGGGTCGATGTTAGCACGGGAATACGAATCTACCAAACAACTCTTATCAAAAGCTCCATTTTGCGGATTGACCTTAGGCCACCATGCCTTGGTATCATCTTCCAAGTAAGACTTTCCTTCCTTCTCTACAATCTTTAACGCTTTCTCAGGAGTATCGGCTTCTGACCTTGGAGGAATACCTCCTTCCATTGGGCCACAGAAATACGAGATGTTTTTGATATAATCTTTAGAAGGCCAATCTTCCTTGTCAATGACTTGGGACATATCTGCCCAGGTATTCAGAGGATCTATAAACGCATCCATAACCGGACTTTCTTGCTCCCAACCCAGTCCTTTCAAATCTTTATTCAACCATACCTGAAAAGCCATCGTTCTTACCGTTTTGATATTGTCTACCATATTCTGCCAATCAGCATTTGTTTTTATGAGCTCATCGCAAACAAATGGAATTCCTCCCATAGAGATTCCAAAAATCACCTCATCAAAATCTTCTCCGACTTGTAGCTCATAATCTACACCTTCCCAAGGAGTATAAAAAGATTCCAAATTAATGTCATGTTCTTTCAATTCCTTCCCTTCAACGAGCTGCTCATAATTTGGAAAACTAGGCCAACAAGCCAGGTCCTGAACATCCACATAAGGGTCATAGTTGTCTTCTCCAGTTTTCACATTGGCCTGTCTCTCCACAACAATGGAAGCAATCGACTTTTTGTCACTTGCGAGCTTCAGGTTTTTCACCTTGTGGAAAAACTTAAATTTCACACCCCTTTTTTCAAGGACTTTATGGAGAGGTGTAAAAATAGTGTCACCCATGCCTGCCTGCATTTTCCAAAAGACTGCGCCTTTATAAGTAGCAGCGATTCTGAAAATGCACCGTATGGCTGTACCTGCGGCAAAATTTGCATTCTCAAGACCGGAAACCCCATTTTGATAACCAAAAACAAGATCGTACAGACCTTTTAAAATAGGGCTGTCTACAGCAACCTTCAAGGCCCCATGTTTAGTGAACCATTCTCTTAGATCGAGGTGATCCAGTGAGTTCAATTTTTCTGGATGAAAGAGAACCTTGTCTCTCAACATGCCTGATACCATAGTTGTTCCCAAATCGCTCATGATCAACAGACGCAATAGATGCAGATCATGCTCTGCAATTTTCTCCATTTCACGTCTCAGCCAGTGACTGAGCTCCTCGAGTAAAGCGAGAAGATGATCATGGTGCTCCGATTTGTGGTTCTGAGAATCCGGATCCAACTTATCAAAGGCTAATATGAGAAGACGAATCAAATCTTCTCCCAGGCCCAGACCAATCTCTTCCCCTTCCCAAAGAATTTCCTTTAAAAGCCTTCTGATCCGATCAAGGGCAGAGTGATGACCTTGGTGATCACTCACAGCTTTCATCCTTGATTTATAATCTGATTTCTTGAAAATCTCAGATAGCCATTTCAGAACCATTTTCATGAAATCCCAAAGAGTTGGAAGAGGATCTCCTTGCCCCGGCACCAAATCATTCGTCGGAAAATTAAAAACCCATGGATGCCAGCTATCCTTGTAATTCTGTGCCAAAACGATGTAACTATGCTCTTTAAAAGCCTTTTCCCAAGTGGCCAACGGTGAACCCGGCGGCCTGTCAAGCTCGGCATAAGCCCTTTGAATTACATCAAACGAATTGTTATAGAATCCAAGCCAGACGTGAAGACCATGCTCTTCAATTCTTCCATAGGGAGGACGTCTCCCACTTGCTCCCTTTCCACCCAAGCGCCAACCCATTTGGTACACCGTAATGCTCTCGTATTTTTCTGTCCAGTTCGGATCATTAGTTATTTCAAAAATAGAGCTCAATGATCCTGTTCCCCCACCGAGTACAGCAATCTTTTTCTTGCTTACGTTCTTCATGATGCAATTCTCTTTAAGCCATTAATCAATTATGGTTTGTGTTCCTTTTCCAATTTCGAAGTCGTA
>CBDUAY010000030.1:0-21499 GCA_965365245.1 uncultured Flavobacteriaceae bacterium
GATTCCATAGAATTCGTCCTCCAAAGTGATTTCTACAAATACGAATTTAAGGGTTCTTTTAAAGGTGATTCTCTGGACTTGAACCTGACAATTGACAATGCTGTCTATCCCTTTACACTTTCAAAGAACACGAAAATCGATCATGACCAGGTTAAATCCCGGGATATTCGCTTCCGTTCCGGTAATATGCTGCTCTATGGTACCTTGTATTTTCCTGTTAAACCCAATGGAAAAGCGATCTATCTGGTAACATCCTCAGGTGATCAGGATCGAAGCGCTTCACGCGATGAAGCCCAATTCTTTGCAAGGCAAGGTTATATCACCCTGCATACGGATAAACGAGGAACAGGAATGTCCGATGGCAATTGGCAAGAAGCCAGTATCCCGGAGCTCTGTGAGGATGACATGAATGCCATAACGTATCTTGCAGAAACTAATGGTTTGAATTACAGATATATAGGTATCAAAGGCAGTAGTCAGGGAGCCTCAAAAATTCCATATATCTTATCGAATATGCCCGAATTGGGATTCGGAATTGTCGTAAGTTGTCCGGCCTCTACTCTGCTCGAAAGCGACCTGAATTACTGGAAAAACAGGACTCGAAAGGAATTGGCTGAAAACGAATTGATTCAGGCGGAAAAGATACAACGGTCCGTATTCTTGTTCATTTCCGGAGAATTATCAAAAGAAGAACTCAGAACTGAACTTGAAAGTGTCAGAAACGAATCCTTTATGACCCATGTTTGGGTTCCGGAACTCGATTCAGTGCAAACTGACAGAAAACTAAGCTATACGCCGGTCCCTTCCTTTGAAAAGATAAAAAATCCTCTTTTGGTTATTCAAGGCTCTTCGGATGACATCATTCCAAGCCAGAGTTTAAAAACGATACAGAGCCTTACTGAAAATGAAAATCCCCGAAACCGATACCTGGAGCTTGAGAAGGCTGACCATGCCATGATGTTCAAAGGAGAAAGCGATTTTCCGTATTGGCCTGGACTTCATCCCGACTATAGAAATGAAATGATAAAATGGCTGGATCAACTTGAATTAAGCGGCAAATAGAAGCCTTTTCACCAAAGGGTTTCTATTATTTGCCGTATTTTTGCCGGATGCAAAAACAGAGCAGATCTCAGTTTGAGTTCGTGGCACTTATGGCCTCACTCATGTCAATCGTGGCTTTAGCGATAGACGCCCTGCTACCTGCTTTGGATTACATCGGATTCTCCATTGGCACTACAAAATCCAGTGATACTCAGCTTCTGATCACCATGATCTTCCTGGGTCTGGGCACCGGCCCGCTCATATTTGGGCCGATTTCAGACAGTTTGGGACGTAAACCCATTGTCTACATGGGCTTTGCCATCTTCATTGTGGCCAGTCTGATCTGCATTTATTCAGAAAGTCTGTGGATGATGGTCTTCGGTCGAATTTTACAAGGGGTCGGACTTTCGGCTCCCCGAACGATTAGTATTGCCATGGTAAGAGACAGTTATTCAGGTGACTACATGGCCAGGATCATGTCTTTTATTACCGTTGTGTTCATACTTGTACCCATTATAGCGCCGGCACTTGGCAAATTCGTTCTCGACAATTACAACTGGCAGGCTATATTCTACCTACAACTCGTATTTTGCATTTTGGTTTCCTGGTGGTTTTGGAAGCGACAGCCCGAGACACTCCCCGAAGCCAAGAGAGTGCGGTTTACCTCCCATATTTTTGCCGATGGCTTGAAGGAACTGGTGAAATATCAAAGAACCATCGGTTACACCTTCATTTCAGGCTTTATCACAGGGTCTTTTATGGTATACCTCAGTTCAGCACAGCAGATCTTTCACAACCAGTACAACCTTCAGGAGGAATTTCCTTTCATCTTTGCGGGCCTTGCCATCTCTATCGGTTCAGCTACTTTTTTAAACGGAACTCTTGTGCTGCGATACGGAATGGAACGGATTATCAACACCTCGGTAATCAGCTATTTCTTTATCTCCCTGACGTATATCATCTTGTTTTACAATACGTCAAATCCTCCCGTTGTCGTCCTGTTGGCCTTCTTCGCTCTGCAGTTTTTCGCCATTGGATTCCTGTTTGGCAATGTCAGGGCCATGGCCATGGAGCCCATCGGGCATATTGCCGGCATTGGAGCTGCCATTACCGGATTCATCTCAACCATGATGGCGGTGCCGATAAGTGTTTACATCGGGAAATTCGTGGATCAGAAAGCCCTCCCCCTGTTTATTGGTTTCGTGATTTGCTCTTTCCTATCGATTCTGGTGATCATCTATCTCCGCCTCGATCGCAAAAGTCGGGAAAGGAAAATTCTCCAAAAACTGTCGTAGAAAAAGGTTTTACTGTTCGAGGCTCCGTGCTTCAAAATCGATCAGTTCAGAGTTGCTGAAGGTGCAATGCACTTCCATGGGATTACAGCAATTCTCGCAGTCTTCTATGTAAACCTGTTGGCGCACAGACGAATCGAGAAGCATGGAAATCTCCATCCAGCAATACGGACATTGAAAAAAATGTTCAATCATTGTGGTTCATTTACACCCCGGCTCGGAAGCAAAGATTTTTACTAATTTAGAACATGCAAATGAATTACGCGATTATTGACGTTGAGACCACCGGAATGGGCGTTCAAGGGAACAAGATTACCGAGATCGCTATCCTGGTCCATGACGGAAACCAGGTGATTGATCGGTACCAGACTCTCGTGAATCCGCAAAGCAGCATTCCTTATTCGATCAGCCGATTGACAGGAATTTATGACCACATGGTCGAAAATGCGCCCAAATTCTACGAAATCGCCAAAAAAGTGGTTGAAATGACTGAAGATTGCGTCTTTGTGGCGCATAATGTCAATTTTGACTACAATGTGATCCGCAAAGAATTCCAGGATCTTGGGTTTTCATTTTCGCGCAAGAAACTGTGCACCATTCGTCTGTCCCGCAAGCTCATCCCGGGACTCCCCTCCTACAGCCTGGGGAAGATGTGCAGTCAGTTGGGAATCGAAATCCACGACAGGCACAGAGCCATGGGTGATGCGGAGGCAACAGTGATCTTGTTCGAGAAACTGATGCGCTTAGACAGCGATGATTCGGTTTTTGATTCCTTCTTAAAACCGCGATCCCGTGAAGCGACCTTGCCTCCCAAGCTTCCCAAGAAGGTTTTCGACAATTTGCCTGAGAGCACGGGCGTGTACTATTTTCGAAACGAAGAAGACGACATTATCTATGTGGGCAAAGCCCTGAACATCAAAAAACGCGTGCTTAGCCACTTCTATGACCGAAAGAACCGGGAAGTTACAATGTGCCAGCAGACTTCAAACATTACCTACGAAATCACTGGGAGCGAACTTGTAGCATTGCTTTTGGAGTCTTCAGAGATCAAGAAGCACTACCCTACTTTCAACCGGGCACAGCGCCGATCCAACGAGGGCTATGGTGTTTTCAGCTACACCGATCGTTCGGGCATCATGCACCTGGCCTGGGACAAACTTCGGCAGATTGCAAATCCATTGGCCAAATTCTACAATACCACGGAGTGTCGACTCTATGTCGAACGCATTTGCGAAACATTCGAGCTCTGCCCCAAGTACTGCCACCTGCAGACCAACGTCAGCGCCTGTTTTCACTACCAGATCAAAATATGCAAGGGCATTTGTCGTGAGAAGGAGAAACCCGAGAGTTACAATCAGAGGGTAAAACTGGCCATTGAGGAAATTCGGGGAGAATCCGACAGCTGCATCATACAAGAGCCAGGACGCCATGAAAACGAACAGTCTTTTGTGCTCATCGAGAACGGAGTCTACCTGGGCTTCGGTTATACGGAGGTGTCGGTCGACGTCTCCAATCTGAATTTTTACCGAAAGAAATTGATCCTGCAGCAGGATAATCGCGACGTGCAAAGGATTCTGCGGGGCTTTATGACCAAAAACAAGGACAAGATCACCTATGTGCTATCAGACCAAAATCACCAAACAGAAACAGGAACTGGAACGCTCTTTTCAAGCTAAAATCACCGGAATGGATGATTATGTGCCTTCACCGGTTTTCAAGGCGTTTGATTTTCCCAGGACTCCCGTGATCACAAAGGATGACCCGGAACTTATTCAACTCTACCAATGGGGGCTTGTTCCCAATTGGGCAGGTTCAGACTGGAATCGAAACTATACCCTGAACGCACGCATCGAGACCCTGGACCAGAAAAAGTCGTTCATGAACGTAGTTGAAAACCGGTGCCTGGTGATTGTGAACGGATTCTACGAATGGCAGCATATAGACAAGAACAAGATCAAATATGAGATCGGGTTCAGTGACGAGCTGTTTGCCCTGGGCGGTCTTTATGATCACTCGGAGCTGGGAAGCACCTACACCATCGTAACGACAGAGGCCAAAGGCGTTATGAGGGAAATCCACAACACCAAACTCAGAATGCCTTTTGCCATGAAAGGCAAAGAGAGCATGGAGGCCTGGCTGTCCGGAAACTTTCCGGAACCTGATTACGATTTCACCACTTTGCCGGAACTCTATCAGCAAACCCGGCTTTTCTAAATAAAAAACCCGGCCACAAAGGACCGGGAGTTCCCCTCACTGTAGATTTTTTGGCTTTCTACCTTACAATTCCTCGATCACAAGGTTTCTCCATTTGACCTTGATGCCCCCACCATCGTGGATCTGAAGGGCAATTGAGCCCTCCCCCTGGCCTATTTTTTCATCTTCCAGGGTGACCATTTCCACCCCGTTTAGCCAGGTCGTTACCTTGTCACCCTCAACGCGGATTTTCATTTTGTTCCATTTACCTGCCTTCAGATGTTTGTCTTTTTCCATTTCGGGCTTGATGAGCCAGCCTCGTCCATAAGATTCGTAGATTCCGCCAGTCGCATCACCTTCAAGTGAAGTTCGCTTCTGAGCGACTTCTACCTGCCAGCCGGTTATTTTCGTACCTTCGATTGTCGAACGAATGAATACGCCACTATTGCCATTCGCTTCCTGCTTGAATTCAAGGTTCAATTCAAAATTCTTGTAATGCTTTTCGGTGGCGAGATACCCGTAGGCCTTGTCCGGTCCGCTTTCACAGATGAGAAGCCCGTCTTCAACATACCACTTTTCGGTACCATAGGTTTTCCATCCGCTTAGGTCTTTGCCATTAAACAGACTTGTTTGCGCTGTAAGCATTGAAGATGCCATAACGATAGCCGCCAGTATAAAGAGTTTTTTTGATTTCATAAGATTTGTTCTGTATTGCATTTTCTGATTTTTTACTAATAATTTTAAAACATTCGGCCCAAATATATCATTCGGACCCCATTTCGTTTACATACACATTTCGAAACTCCACGTTCTCTCCGTGGGCCTGGAGTTCGATGGCGTCTTTTGGGAAGAGCTCCTGGTTCCTGTCCCAGTAATTCTCCATTCTGACCTGATCCACGACCAGAATTCCATTCAGATGCACTGTGACGACATCTCCGACAATTTTTATCCGGAAGGTGTTCCACTGATTCACAGGATTGTCGGCAACAGCCATGGGCTTGCTTTCGTATTTTTTATTGTTGTAAAGGCCGCCTGAACCCACCTGGGCCCCTACTTCGGTCAGCGCAGTATCCCAGATCTGGACCTGCGGGGTGCCGCGCAGATAAACTCCGCTGTCTCCTCCCTCTCCTATTTTCCAATCCACGAGCATTTCAAAATCTCCATACTTTTTAACCGTACAAATATTCTTGAATCCTTCTCCGACGAATTTCAAGTTCCCATTCTCAATGATCCAATCCTGACGCATTTCCTGATCTGCGCTTTGCTGCTTGCTCTCAAGTTGCGCCTTGCTCATTTTAGACCTCTTTATGGGGTCTTCAACAAGTCCTTGCCATCCGGATAAATCCTTTCCATTGAACAGAGGCAAATAACCTTTTTCTGAAGACATATTCTCCAAAAACTCCCTGACATCGATTTTCAGGTATTGACTGTCTTGTCCTGTGAGATTATCAATGCTCCTGGAAACTATGTCACGTACGACATCACCACTCAAACCTTCAAATGTAGGGGTGGGAAGCGCAATTCGGATTGCTGTGTTCGAGGCGGTATTCACCAACCCCTCCTCATTGATGAAATCAGAAACAAACACCAGAGCCAGGAATGTATGCAAGGTTCCCGCTGAGCGGATGATCAACTTTTTTTCATCGGTGCCTTTGTGATAAGGCAGTATGCGTTTGATCAGCAAAAGCTTCTGGTCATCTGGATGATCCGAAGTCACGACTTGTTTCAGGTAGGCCCGGAATGCATCGCTTCTTATCTGCTCCGATTGATTCGAAGTGGCAGCGTGGTAAAGAAGAGGAATAGATCCTCGGTCTCTCCAATCTGACAGAGCAGCGACGGCACTTTGCTTTTCCGCCTCTGATCCATCCTCTAGAAAAATCTCGAGTTCGTTCAGTGCCTCAGGGTCTTCCAGGGCAGCGAGAACCGCAAACCAATTGGATTTCCGCTCTGCGTTTTTGAACCCGCCAATGACCTCCGAGCTCATATCGCGATCCGAGGCATCGAGAACCTGGATGACAGAGCTCTGCAAAATTTCAACCTTCTTTTCGGATGCTTCCTGATCTAGCATATCGAGAAGCGTTTCCAGATTGGAGGTCGAAGCAACAGAACCAAGAGCTTCTGCAACAGCGAGATCAAGCTCTTCCGATCCGGTTCCGTAAAGGTTTGCAACAGAATCAAAGCTAATTTTCATTTGACGCGCTCCAAGCACATGAACCAGGGTGATTTTGCCCTTTTCATCCACTTTATTCAAATGCATGGCCAAAGATTGAGCATCTCCTGCATCAACCATTCTCAACAAGGTCTCCTCAATGGCTACCAATTCTTCGGAGCTGTTTTTCTTTTCAAGTTGTTCCATCAATGCCGGCATCCCCAGGGTCTTTTCCTGGTATGCCACGGATTTGATAGCGGCAATTCTCAATTGCTCATTGCTGCTGTTGATTGACGGAGCGACGCAAGAGTTGAAAACATCCGAATTGTTAATTTTTCCAATTTTTCTAAGAATCTGTACTTTAGTATCTTCTGAAGCTTTATTGAAATATTTTATCCAAGAAGAATAATACTGGTTCAAAACCGTTTCTTCAGCCAAATCCAAGACAGCTCCACGGTATTTCGGGTCAGAATTGGCTACTTCTTTCAAGAGCATCTTGTTGAGTGACGAGGGCTCTGCATCTCTTTGAAGCTCTAGTCCTGCGGATCGAAAATGCAACTGATCCTCATCTTTGCAGTTCTTCATCAAAGTCTTTCCAACATCCTGGCTCAGACTCTTATTCCCTGTTTCCCGAAGTCTCAAACCATAGTTGAGCAGAGCATTCACTCCCTCCTTGGTATCCATTCTGTATTTTCCTGTTGAAGCGGCTTTCACCAGGGTATTGTAAGAATCTTCCGATGCGATCTCAGAAAGCGCCCACAGCACGTATTTCACAGAAACCCAATCCGGGGTGTCACTGATCGCGATCAAAGACTCATTCGCAGGCAAATAGCGAAGTTCACCGAGACTCGTGACAATAGCGTATTGTCTCTCCCCTTCAGCCCCTGAAAGCTCCTTGTATACGGCCGAAGCCGCAGTCTGCGTGCCAATCGACTCAAGAACAGACAAGGCCGATTGATAATACTCCGGATCACCCAGATAGTCGCTGAGAAATCCGACGCTCTTGTCCGTTGCAACGAAAGTCAACCTCTCAAGCAGAAACCTCTTGACCTCAGGGTCTTTTTCCTGGGCAATCGCCTTTTGAAAGGTGCTTTCGACGAGTTGACGTTCTTCCGGAGTCACTTCTCTGCCGGCATAAACGGCAAGACTGTGAAGCAGATATCTTGCCTGGGTGTCATTTCCTGCTCCTGCAGGCACTAGTCTTGACGTAAACTCAAGTATCCCGGTATCCCCCAGAGCAATGACCTCCCGCATGAGGCGGTCAGAATGCGCAAGGTCTTCAGTTGGAAGCTGAGCCAGCACATCCACTACGGTGGTTTCCAGGGTTGTGTTGATTTGAGCCTGAGAAACACCCAGGGAAAGTGTCAACAAAAAGATATGAGAAACAAAGGTTATAAAACTCTTTTTCATTCCTGTCAGTTTTGAATTATTGGGCCCAAGATTCTCGCATGGGCTGATTGATCATTCGGTTGGCCTGTTCGTCGTCTATGAACTCCTGCTTGACCGGGTCAAAACGCAGCGTTCGGCCAAGCCTCAACGCGATTATCCCCATATTGACCACCGTAGCCGAGCGATGCCCGTTCTCTTCATTGAGGGCAAACTTCTGGCGGGTTCGGACCGATTCCGAAAAGGTGCCGATCTGCTCTTCAGGATCAGGCAAACTGTCAATAAGCCCGTCGAGATTCTTGATCGTAGATTTGAATCCCTTGAATATCTTTCCGTCTGGTCCCTCTATGTAAGCTGCATTCTTGTCTTTGTTCTCTCCGTCGAGGATGATCTGGCATCCGTCCTCATAGGTATACGTTATTTTTCTCCAGGTACCTACCGCGTCATAATGTTGCTGAGGAGAGTCCACTTCAACCCGAATTGGGCTCGTATCGTCCTTGCCCAAAAAGTATTGAACAGGATCAATGTAATGCTGACCCATGTCTCCAAGACCTCCGCCGTCATAATCCCAATATCCGCGGAACGTGGAATGAACCCTGTGCGGATTGTACGGTTTCTCCGGGGCAGGACCCAACCACATGTCATAATCCAAATGGTCCGGCACGGGCTGAGGTGTGAGATTCTCCTTGCCGACCCAGTAGAATTTCCAGTTGAAACCTGTAACTCCGCTTATGGTGACTTTCAGAGGCCATCCCAGGGCGCCGCTGTCTACAACCTTTTTGATTTTTTTCACCGGAATTCCCATTCCGTAAAAATTATCCTTAAACCTAAACCAGGTATTGAGCCTAAACATTCTTCCATGTGCATTAATCGCTTCAACGACACGCTTTCCTTCACCTATGGTTCGGGTCATTGGCTTTTCACACCAAACGTCTTTGCCTGCCTGGGCAGCCATGACACTCATCAGGCCATGCCAGTGCGGAGGCGTTGCGATATGCACGATGTCGACGTCCTTGCGGTCGAGCACCTCCCTGAAATCGCGGTGACCCTTGACAAATTGCCCCACTTTCTGTAAAGTGCTGGCCAGGTGATTCGCATCTGCATCGCAAATCGCCACTAGCTTGGTCCCTTCATAGTCGAGATGGTATTGCCCCATCCCGCCAACTCCGATTACGGCTTTAGTCAGGGTGTCGCTGGGGGCGAGAAAATTCGGGCCGCCCATTACATGTCTGGGAATGATGCTGATCCCGGTTGCCGCAAGAATCGATTTTTTCACGAAGTCACGACGACCGGTTCGATCCTTCCCTGAGAAATGATCTTTGTTCATGTTTTGAAATATTCAATTGAAGTCTTAAATGTAGTGAATCTGGCAACTGATTGAAACAAATTTCGCTCTACGGCACAAGAAGTTATATAAATGCCATACATGCCGCCATCAATGCAAATGACGAGATAATCAGCAAGCACCTAATTCAACAGAATGAACACGGCACCTACCCCTGTTACCACCAGAATAAACTTGCGATACAAGTCATTGTTGATCTGTTTCACCACTCGCACGCCAAAGAAGAAACCCAGAGCAATAGCAGGTGAAAGTATCAGGTTGACTTTTAGCGTATCTGTGGTTACTGTTTCCCAGCTAAAAATATGAAAGGGAAGCTTAAAAACATTGATGATGAAAAAAAGCCAGGCCGCCGTTCCGATGAATTCGTTTTTTGGAAGCCGCATGGCGAGAAAATATATGCTGGCGAAAGCACCGGCCAGGTTCCCGATCATGGAGGTTATTCCTGACAGTAGGCCCATCGAAGATGAAAACAAAGCGTGCTTCGGGATTTTTATTGAACGCGTTCGGTCCATCCAGATCATGGCTAGAACGGATATCAGAATTATAATTGCCATGATCCGTTTAAAGAGGATTTCAGAGATCGAACCTCCCCACCAGACCCCGATGAGTACTCCAAGGATCATCATCGGAAGAAGCTTTTTCAAAAAATACCATTGGGTATGCCGGTGATAATAGGTCACAGCAAAAACATCAGCTGCTATCATCATCGGGATTAGGACACCTGTAGACTCCTTTCCTCCAAAGACGATCGCCATGAGTGTTACGATGACGGCCCCTAGCCCCTTAAGTCCGGATTTTCCCATCCCCAGGAGGAAGGTTCCCAGTACAGCAAGTGTCCAGTCATAAACGTCCATGGAGCTCATAAATCCGGTTATAACTCTCTCTTGTATCCAAATCCACGGCAAGATCACCGGCACGAACTGTGGCTATCTTAACGTTACCACCTCTAATCAGGGCCCGTGCTCCTCCATGCCCGTCCAGATTAAGCAGGTTGTCAAAGTATTCCCGGTCAAAAATAGCAGGCACTCCAAACTGATCGGAATAAGCGGAGCATACAATTTTATTTTCTATAACTAACTTTTTCTTTATAAGTTTATTATAGTAATTAAAATCAAGTAATGGTTGATCAGATAAGGCAATGAGAACAGACTGGATGTCGGGTGCTTTTTTTAACAAATACCTCAGGCCTGTTGCTATCGAAGTTGCCATGCCTTTCTCCCAATCCGGATTAAGGACAACTTCTGCGGTGTGAAGATTTGCATTTTCGCGTATTATCTCCTCATTAGCCCCCAGAACAACGACAAGATGGTCTATACTGGACTGATTCAGCTGTTGAATTGAATATTCCAACAAGGTTGAATTCTTCCAGGGAAGGAGCTGCTTAATCTCTCCCATCCGCGTGGAGGCGCCTGCCGCAAGAAGAATACCCCCGAGCGAACTCATTAATTAGTTTGCCTGTGCTTTTGCGTCCTGGATCATATCCTCATTGGCAGCTACACCAATTTCAACGCGCCTGTTCTTAGCCTGGCCTTCTTTGGTCTTGTTATCGAACCTGGGGCGTGTTTCACCAAAAGCCTCCACTGAAAAACGATTGCCGGCCACCCCTCTGGACTTCAGGTAAGACACGACCGAGTCAGCCCTTCGTTTTGACAACTTCATATTGTAGTTCTCATCACCTACACTGTCTGTATGCCCTTCTATCATGAGGTCGGTGTCAGGAAATTCCAAAAAGACCTCGGCTACTGCGTCCAAATTCTTCTTGGCGGTTTCAGTCAGGTCCGCACTGTCAAAAGCGAAGCTGACGCCACTTTTATCATCAAAAATGATTTGAATCCCTTCTCCGACTCGTTTTACTTCGGCTCCGGGAACAGCCTCCTCTATACGATCCGCCTGCTTATCCATTTTGTTGCCGATCAAAGCCCCTGCTCCACCACCTACAGCCGCACCAATGAGTGCACCTGTCAGGTTTCCACCGATTAAACCCCCAATCAGAGCTCCACCGGCCGCTCCCGCAGCCGCCCCTCTCTGGGTTTTGTTCGAGTTCTGTATAGCCGTACATCCCAGGTTCAAAGAAAGAATTAGGACAAGGCTTAGCCCGTAGATTGATATTTTTTTCATCATGATAGGATCAATTATAAGATTATTGTTAAAAATTCTGATTTGAGAAAAGACTTGCTTACAGCGCAAAATCCTCGGAAACCTTTGTGAAGCTCATCACCACGTCGAAAGGCTTGCCTTCGTAAGTCACCTTTACCCGCATTTCCATAGCATTGGATTCAAGCGTGTCGATATTGCATCGATAACCCCTGTTAGCAGGATCTAGCGGCTTATTCTTCTCGTCTACGTATTTGAATTGAAATTGGTAACTGCCATCACCCGGTTCGTAGAAAGACCAGTGAATCCTGGATGTCACAGGCTCACATTGCGAGCCGCCTTCACCGGTAAGCGAGAATTTTCCGGACCCGTTGTTGGGGATAAACACCCATTCACTTCCCTTGAAACAAGGGGAGTCGGCCAAATCGAACATCGTTGCCTTATAAAGACCCTGTTCACCGACGAATCGCAAGTTTGTCACTTGCCAGGTTCCTTTAAGCGTTTTTTTACTGGGTTTAGCCGCAGAATCAGTTTTTGTAGCTCCGCATGAGAGCAAAAGAAAAGAAATGAGGGAAAGAAAAAGTAAGTTTTTCATCATCAGGTTGAATTAGGTTAATTTCTCTCAAATTTACTGAAAAAAACCTTAGCTCTCAGACCTTCAGTACTTGATAAGAGACAAAACCTCTGTTTCAAACCTCTCCTTGGGCAAATATTTTTCTTCCAGATTCTTGGCGAAAGGTATGGGTGTTAGTGCCGAACCCACCCTTTTTATGGGAGCATCGAGCGACTCAAAGCAATTCTCAGTGACCAGTGCTGAGATGTCGGATGCAATTCCCCCAAACAAAGTGTCTTCCTGAAGAATTATGAGCTTTCCGGTTTTTCTCACGGATGTGAATATCGCCTCCTCATCAAGAGGCTGAAGAGACCTGAGGTCTATCAAATCTGCGCTCAGTTCGTGCTTATCGAGCACCTCAATGGCCCAGTGCACTCCAGCACCATATGACACGACGGTCAAATCATCACCTTCCCTCAAAAGAGAAGCCTTACCGAAAGGAAGCGTGTAATAATCCTCGGGAACCTCCTGGTAGACCGACCGATACAGGAGCTTGTGCTCAAAAAACAAGACCGGGTTCGGATCTTCGATCGCCGTGCAGAGCAAACCTTTGGCGTCAAACGGAAATGCCGGATAAACCACCTTCAACCCGGGAGTTTTGGTGAACCATGCCTCATTGGTCTGGCTATGGAAGGGGCCTGCTCCCACCCCAGCCCCACAGGGCATCCTCAACACCACGTCAGCGGGCTGTCCCCAACGGTAGTGCGACTTGGCCAAAAGGTTGATCACCGGATTGAAACCGGAAGTGATGAAGTCACCGAACTGAAGCTCGACAACAGCCTTTTTGCCATTGACCGACAAGCCGTAGGCCGCCTCGATGACTCCAGACTCGCTAATTGGGGTATTGCGAACCCTTGCTTTACCAAATACATCCAGGAAACCCTCGGTGATTTTAAAAACACCGCCGTACTCAGCAATGTCCTGCCCCATGATCACAAGATCCGGGTTTCGAGACATCGATTGTTTCAATCCTTCTGACACCGCGTCAACCAGACGGATGTTTTTACTTTTTGATTTAGGTTCAATTAACTTAAAATCAAAACTTTTATATACATCATCTAACTCTTCACTCAAATTATATTGAACCTCGTCTTCATCAAAAACCTGGCGAAGATCTTCATTGATTTCGTGTGTAAAACGAGTCTTGATTTCCACCTCTTCTTCCTCAGAAAGAATGTTTTCATTTCTGAGATATTCCTGGAAATTCTCTATGGGATCTCGCTCGGCCCATTGCTCCATAAGATCCCTCGGGACATACTTGGTTCCGCTTGCTTCTTCATGACCCCGCATTCGAAAGGTTTTGAATTCTAGCAACACCGGCCTGGGGTCCTTTCTGATGCTTTCGGCTACCTCAGACACCTTGCCATAAACTTCAACGACATTGTTTCCTTCGATGATATGGCTTTCCATTCCATACCCGATCCCTTTGTCAGCGATATTTTCGCAGGCAAACTGTTCAGAGCTGGGGGTTGAAAGCCCGTAACCATTGTTTTCAACGCAAAACATGACAGGAAGCTTCCAAACAGCGGCCAGGTTAAGCGCTTCGTGAAAATCACCTTCGCTTGTGCCCCCCTCACCCGTAAATGCGGCGGTAACCTTTTTCTCATTTCTAAGTTTGTCTGCCAGGGCTACCCCATTGGCCACACCTAACTGGGGACCTAAATGAGAAATCATGCCCACGATCTTGAATTCCTGTGTCCCGAAGTGAAAGGAGCGATCCCTTCCTTTGGTAAAGCCACCTGCTTTACCCTGCCACTGAGAAAAAAGACGATGCAAAGGAATATTTCGGGAAGTAAAAACGCTGAGATTGCGGTGCAAGGGCAATATGTATTCATCGCTCTTCAGAGCCAGGGTCACCCCCGACGAGATTGCCTCCTGCCCCATTCCGGAGAACCATTTGGATATTTTTCCCTGCCGAAGCAGGATGAGCATCTTCTCCTCAATCAACCTTGATTTGAGCATGGCCCGGTAAAGATCCATCAAACGTTCGGTGCCCAGTGAATATCGGGTAAAATCAAATTGCATAGGATACAATCTTTTTCTAAAAGTTCTCGTGTAAATGTAAGTGCAAAAAACGAAAAAAAGACCCTTTTGAACAACAAAAGGGTCTTGATAATTTATTACTGATAATTCACAATTAAAATGAAATCTCCTTGAAGATCTGGTGCATCAAACGCTTTTTATCATTGATGACTTCTTCGAGGGATATTGACGTTTCCGTCCTTTTAATTCCCGGGATCTTGTCCAGTCTGAAAATAATTTCTTTGGCATGCATTGTATCCTTCGCACGAATCTTACAAAATATGGAGAACTTACCCGTTGTGAGGTGAGCCACTGTAACTTCGGGAATTTCACGTACGGCTTCAATAACCTGCTGTGTCTCAGATGAGTTTTCAAGAAACAAACCCACATAAGCAATGAATGTATATCCCATCTTATTATAATCCACACTCAAGGTCGAACCTTTGATCACCCCTTCTTCCTCCATCTTCTTGACACGCACATGAATTGTACCAGCAGATACCAGCAAATTCTTGGCAATGTCTGTAAACGGGGTTCTCGCGTTCTCGATCAAAGCCTCTAAAATCTGATGATCAAGTTCATCTAATTTGAATTTTGACATAAGTAATTGTTTATAGATTTTGCAAATATGATAAATAAATGACAAATAATTACATTATTCAACAAAAATAATCAACTTTTAGTATACAAAATCTAAATAAATTCAATGGCAAGCCAATTCTCAGCATCCTCCCGGGACGCAAAAGTCAAATGATCCCCCGAAACTATATCATCGGCTCCAAATTCCGACAGATCGTCAAAACAGTCAAGCGTTGGCACAAATGCAACCTGATCACCTACCAACCGCTCCTTGAAATAAACGCCTAAATCGCCTTTTTTCTCACCTATCCTGACATTTTTTACAATTCGATCCAGGTAGCGTTTTTCGTTATTGGGAATTTCAAAATAAGTTTTGTAATCTTCCTGACTGTCGCACGCTATATGATGAAGACCACTGAGCAGCGCTAAAAAGGTAAACTTCCTGGTTTGCTTTCTTTGATAGTCTGCCGGAAAATGCCCCGACTCGATCAGTATTGTGGAATATCCCATCTTTTGAAAGTTGTCACCGGTGGCCGCCGGGTAGAATTCATCGGTATACCTTCCTATTCTCCCCGAGAGTGCGCCCTTTAAGGATTCATACATGGCAGCGATGACTTCCATGGTGCGAATGCGCCCAGGAGTGACGGACCGCTCTTCATCTTCCGACGGGGCGAGAAATGAAAGTGTCGCCGTTTGAGGCGGAGAACCCACACTGAATATGGTTCGCTGATCATGCATATTGAAGCAATAATCGGGATCAAAATTTTTCAATAGCTCCTGAAGGATTGAGCTCTCAGGGGCTTTTCTGTCTAAAACATCGCGATTGAGATCAATGCCTCGTGAATCAAGTCGCGTGTATCGCTCAGCACCATCCGGGTTGAGCATTGGAATTACGCAAAGGGTGCAGCTACCAATTAATGCATCTCTAAGATCAATTTGACTACCGGGATTCTCGATCCAATTAAAAAAATCCAGAACAGCCTTTGTTCCTGTCGATTCGTTTCCATGCATCTGGGTCCAGATCAGGACCTTTTTACTACCGGAGCCCACAACTACTTTGTAAATAGATCGAGACTCAAAAGATTTTCCTAAAACCGACACATCGAAAAATGGTCCAAGTTTTTTGAGATAGGGTTCCAAATCGGATAAGGTAAACCTGCGGTCCTCAAGATTTGAATGACTATTCGCCTCGTGCCATGCAGTCAGATCATCAAGTTCTGATTTTTTCATTTCACAAATGTAAACAATCAATTTTTTACAATTGTAAACAGTTATCAATGCGAATTGTTTGACAATTGTAAACGGATTAGGAATGCCCTTCGCTTACTCTACTCGTGGATCATAGCCAAATTTTATCATCAAGCAAATAAACATCCTAGAATATTATATATCTGATATTTATATTAAATCAATTAATGTTATAGTTTAATTTAATATTGCTGCCTTTGTAAAACAATTAGGACATTTGTTCTTACTATGGCCTGTTTTAATTACATTTGTAAACAAGGAGACATGTTACAATGATAAACAACACAGAATTTGCGAATCGACTTCGTAGAATCATGGATTATTACCAGCTTTCCGGGTCTGCTTTTGCCGAACGCATTCAGGTGCAGCGATCCTCCATTTCGCATTTGCTTTCAGGAAGGAACAAGCCGAGTCTGGATTTTGTAATGCGCGTGGTCAAGGAGTTTGATGAAGTTGAGTTGTACTGGCTGTTAAACGGAAAAGGCACTTTTCCCAACGCCCTATCAGGCGTGAGTGACAAACCTGAGATTAGAATCTCCAAAGAAGTTGAAAGCCCTGCTCCCACTAACGATCAAAAGGAAATTGAACGCATCGTGGTTTTCTACAAAGACGGAAGTTTCAAGGCTTATCGCCCCTGAACTATTGACAATCTAAGAATTTACAAAGCTCCGTTCTTCTTATTCAAGTTTGCTGAGCCCTTCCTCGACGATTTGAACCAGGCTGTCCTTGTTTTCGTAAGTAGAAGATTTTTTGGCTTCCAACACCTGGTAAAGAACCTGTTTGGCGATCTGGTCGGCACCGTAAGCCTTGTATTGAACACCGAGCTGCACAAAGGAATCCACCAGTATCTGGGTCGCTTCTTCGTTGTCACTTCCAGCCACCCATTGAAATCCTTCCTTGTAGATATCCATCTTCTCCCGGTCTTCAGTGAAAAACATTCCCTGAACCAGGTTGTCGGCAACGAAAGGTGTCTCTGACTCATTCTCACTCATGATATAAACCGGAATCAATGCGTCTTTCATGCTTTCTTTCTCCATCGGGTCCTGAACACCTGCGGTATAATCAAGGGCAGCCTGCTCGTCTGTCCAGTACAGAGCTTTCAAGGCATTTACGCGCATCGCGCTGGATTCAGAAGCCAAAGCCTCTTTAAACAAAGAAATGTAACTATCCCCGTCGAAATCAAACAGCTTTTTCAGAGCCTCGGCACGAACCAAAGTCGCCGGGTCATCGGATGCCATTTTTTCTATCTTCTTCAGCACTTTTTTTCCGTTGGGCTGGGCAAGGTCTATATTCTCAATCGCCATTTTTCTCAAACCGAAATACGGATCGTCCAGCGCAGCAATCATTACCTCAAATGCCTCAGGATTATCCTGAACAAGCGAAAGTTTTTCAATGGCCTCGTAGCGCGCCTCATAGGTCCCACCGTGGGAATACAAATGAATCAGGTTGGCAGTAGACTTTTCATCGGTCCATTCAGCCAGCAATGTGCGGTCTGCGTCCACATTGACAAGGCTGGGTGTTTTGTCATAACCGAAAGTGAACTGTTCCTGCTTATTTTTCACCCAAACTTCGTGTCTACTCTTCTTGTTTCCTTCAAAAACCTCGATGGCCAGTGGAAACTGAAAGAGCTCTGCCTGGGTTTGTACCAGGTCCACGGTGACAGTTTTGGCAACATCGTCATAGTTGTATTTCACCTCAATCTTCGGATGACCATTGTTAAAGTACCACTGGTTGAAGAACCAGTTCAAATCTTTCCCACTGACTTCTTCCAAAGCAAGTCTCAACTGATGAGCCTCAGCTGTACCGTATTTGTTCTCATTCAGGTAAAGCTCAATACCTTCCCTAAAAGCGTCATCACCGAGGTAACTCCTCAACATATGAAGAATTGTACCCCCCTTATTGTAAGAAACCGCGTCGAACATGTCTTCACGACTGTTGTAATGAAAACGAACCAGGTCTTTGAGTTCATTCTCCGGGGTAATATAACCCTGGATTTCCTTTTGCCTATGAGCGTCAGCACGATCTCTTCCGTATTTATGCTCATACCACAGGTACTCACTGTAATTGGCAAAAGATTCGTTCAACGTGAGGTTGCTCCAGCTTTCAGTGGTGACGTAATCTCCGAACCAATGGTGAAAAAGCTCATGTGCAATTGTGCCCTCCCAGGTATTTTGATCCACAAGCTCACTGCCGGTCTGATAAGCCATTTCACCATGAATCACTGCCGTGGTGTTTTCCATGGCCCCACTGACATAATCCCTACCCACGATCTGGGCGTATTTGGGCCACATGTAGTCCACACCTGTGTACTCTGAGAAGAAATCCATCATTTCCGGGGTCAATCCAAAAATGCCCTTTGCATAGGGCTCATACTCCTTCTCGACATAATAGTCGACATCGAGATCTCTCCATTTGTCCCGGATCACACTGTATTCACCAACACCCATGAAAAACAGGTAGGGTGCGTGCTTTTGATCAAACTTCCAGTAATCGGTGCGCGTTCCGTCACCGTTGTCTTTTTGCTCCTTTAAAAGCCCGTTAGACAAGGTCACGTACTTCTGGGGAACAGTCATGTAAATCTCTTGAGAAGTCTTCTGATTCGGGGTGTCAATGGTCGGAAACCAGCAGCTGCTGGCCTCGGTTTCCCCCTGGGTCCATATCTGTGTAGGCTTATTGGGGTTGGAGCCATCCGGGTCGACAAAGTAAAGACCTTTAGCCGAAGTAATCGCGGCGCTGCCCTGTTGGGTCACTTCTTCCGGACGGGCGGTATAGTCAATGTAAACGGTATACTCGTTGTTTCGCGTGTAGGTTTTGTCCAATTGGATGATCAGTACATTGCCGTCATGTTCGTACTTGAGATCCTTGCCGCTGATGGTCACTTTGTGGATCAGCATGGCCTTGGCGTCAAGCTCGAGCTGGTTGACGTCGTAAAAATGTGGCTTCAAAGTGATCCAGGCCTCTCCCAGCAAGTGCTGCTTGCCGAAATCAAAGCTGACTTTGAGTTTCGTGTGAACCAGGTCATTGATTTTTTCTCTTTCGGCCCGGTACTCCGGATTGATAGTTGGTGTGTCGTTATTCTCCTGGGCCTTAATGCCCAAGGTGGCAAGGGCCAATAATACGATTAAAGTGAATCTCATGAAATGCGTGAAAATGATTAACGAGCGCAAATATATGTGAATCTGCTGAAAATCACCCGTTAAAGGAAGGTTAAAACAAAAAAGACCCGAGTCCGGGTCTTTTTAGTGTTTACATAAATTTCTCGTGCTTTATTCCACTCCAAAGTCTGAGAACATATCGCCTAGCTCCGCCAGAGCGGATCCATCTGCATCCAGATTTTTCATATCCTCGGCCATCTTCATGATCTTAGCCGGTTCCATTTTGTCACCCAGGATGCGCGCCAGGGCAAACCCCTTGTTTTCGTCGGAGGCAAAAAGAATGAATTCATCTACAGCCTCATCACTTCCCTGGTAGTTGATCACGATATTCATTCCTTCGTGTTTCATGCGCATCAGCTCATTGTACTGGTCACTCTTGAGAATTTGTTTGACCGCAGCCTGTTCCTTTTCATATTCAGCCTTGTTGTTCTCATCGAGCTTGAAGGCGAGCACATTCAATTTCTTGATCGTTTTCATAGTCGCCTTGGTTTCCTCAGAGGCATTTTCGCTGACATCCACGATGCTCGCAGGAAGGTCAATCGCGATGAAATCATTGCTCTCCTGCTTTTCCACATAGTACTCCTGTATGGTTTTCTGATTGTTGCAGGCTGTGAACATGACCAGTCCGAGAATTGCTATGCCAAATGTTTTGATTGAATTTCTCATGATCTTAGGATTTTTTTTCGTTTGCCTTCTCCAGGTGCTCTCCGCCCGGAAGGTCCATTTTCTCGGTCAACTTTGATATCTGCTTCAAATCAATGTTTCCGGTAAGAGAAATGATCACTGATTCTTTGTCTGAATTTTCGCCCCCGTCCTTCACGAACATGAACAGCTCCCTGACAAAGTCTTCTGATTTGCCTTCCTTGACATAAATGATGACGTTACTGCCGCCATCTTTCACGCGCATCAATTCTTCCAGGTCTCCTGAGGCAAGGTATTTTTTTACCTCAACTTCCATCTGCTTGGCAACCTCCACGCTTTCTGTGGCAAAAACCTTGAGCGATTCAATATTCTGGATCAGGGAGAGATACTCTTCGTCAGACTCCGAACCTATCTTGCTCATCAGCGAAAAGGCTTTCTGATTGACGATGACCGAGGTCACCCCTTCAATGTCTTCGAACTTGTCGAATTGAGATTGAGCTTTTGCCATCCATACCGACATGACTAAAACTGCTGCTAAAATGATTCTATTTATTTTCATGGATCTAATTATTAAATGATTTGTTATTCTTTTTAAATTATTCGTTATTCAATTTGTTCTTCTTCTTATCTGTTTCTTTCCTTTTCAAATTCTTGTTAGCGCGTTCATTCCGCAACGAAGACTTTGCTTTGAGTATTCTCAAAAGCCTGCAACTCTGCCATCGCACTGGTCCCTTTATTGAAATTATCCAACTGTGCAATCGCCCCCGTGCCTTTGTTCAAACTTTTCGAGATCATCTCGAGAGCCTTTTGGGTTTCCTGGTAGGCCAATCTCGCCTCCTCCTTCTCTGCCTCATTTTGTTGGTACAATCCGAAGATACTCACGAAGAATACCAGCATCGCGGCCACTGAAAGCCATCTCAAGGCTATTGTTTTACTGCTTAATTTTATACTTCTCTTAGAAGTCTCCAATGAGCTGTCATTGAAATAGTTGAACATCTCTTTCTGTTCAGCCAGATGAGCAGGCACCTCTGATTGGGCAAAATAATCTTTCAATTCTTTTTCCTCCTTGAGCGAAGTCTCTGCCTCGTAGTACTTCTCCAATAATTTTTCGATCCTAGCTGATTCCATAATTCTGTTTATTTATGAATTTTTCTCGCAATGCTTTTCTCGCTCTTGACAGCGCAACCCGTATTGCCGTGGGTTCCATGCCCATGATCTCAGCGATCTCATGGTATTCGTAATTTTCAACATCTCTAAGTTGAACGATCATCCGCTGCTTTTCGGGAAGGTCATTCATCATTCTTTTGATGATGTTGGCCCCGTCACGATATTCGACGTCCGACTGAAGTGTGGCATTTTCGTCCCTGTAGTTACTGTGCACCAGGGTCAGATTCGATGCCCGCTTCGATTTCAACTGGTCGAGGCAATAATTCTTTGTCATCATCATCGCATAGGCCTCAACATTGTCGTATTTCTCTATTTTTCCTTTATTCTTCCAGAGTTTAAAGTACAGCTCCTGCGTTGCGTCCTCGGCCTCATCGGACGACACAAGCAAACGCTTGGCCAGGCGATAAACCTTGTCTTTAAAAGGAAGAACAGTTTCTAGAAATTCTTTCTGGTTCATTGATTCTAATAGATCTGAATCGTTTTTCAAATATCGATTACACCCTTACGACGAGTCGGCATGAATTTTGTTACAAGCTAATTGAAAAATCGAGATAATTCTTATTATTGCAAAGA
>CBDUAY010000031.1:0-21353 GCA_965365245.1 uncultured Flavobacteriaceae bacterium
ACGGATTGATCGGTGGCAAAAACAAATCGAAATACCACAGTTGTCTCACTTGCCAGAGCAGAAAGGTCGTAACTGTATTGCTTGGGGGTAGCGTCGGTCCCGGTCCACTGTCGGCCAACTGTGATGGGCCGATCGCCATCAATGAAACTGCTGTTGTACCAGTTCGGGTCATCCGCAGAGCCCAGGATGTCCCAATTTTCACCTGAATCGACGGAGTACTCCATATACAGGACGTCCCAATTCTCTTCGATGTCAAAGACCATGTCGAACTTGAGCATGGGATTTTCCAATCGGCTCAGATCGTAGCAGGGAGATATCAGGTAGGCTGTTGTCATGTCGAAATATTCACCGTCAGAATTTGTGACATACACATTGTCAAATTTCGATCTGAACTTTTCTGTCGTGGCTTCAGAACGCTCCCAAAGGGCCCTTGAGCTACCTTTGGTCTCTGTTAGCCATACGTCTTCATTGACATCGCCAAACGTGTTGACGTAGCGTCCCTCCCCGGCCTGGTTCGTTCTGAAAGAGGCATAAAGGGTATTGTTGGTTCTGTAAAGGTCTCCATTCGCTGACACCTCAATTTCAAGGTCATGCTGTCCAATCTCTATTTCAGGGTTGTTCGGGAGCTCGATCTCCAGGGTCTCATCCGGGCGGATCACATCATCAACATTGTAGGAATAAGGCACTCCATCCACGCGGTAGTTGACTTTGAATGAGCTCAGCGCATCGGTTCCATTATTTTTTATGGTAATACGAGGTGTCAGGCCAGAGCATTGAACCGAATTGTTCGAGTTGACTGCCAGGAGTGCCAGATCTTTGTCAAGTTTTTGCACCTCGATGGGCGATTGCCAAACGCCTCGTCCATAAGTTCCGACTGTTAGGGTTTCGTCTTCAACGTTTATCTCCATATCATATACAGGAGCATTCGGAAGACCTTCATCGTATCGTTCCCATTCCTGCATATTGTCATTTTTGTGGTAGACGCCAACACTTGTTCCGACATAAATATCGTTCAAAGGGCTCTGCGGCTGGTGTTTGACCACCAGTTTTGAATCCGTTGGCAAATTGGCGCTGATGTCATTCCAGGTCAATCCCGCGTCTTCTGAGAGAAAGACTTTCCCTTCGACTCCTGCTGTGGTTACGTATACACGGTTCTCATCGATTGCACTGATTTCAATTGAAGTGATCCGTGATGTGAGTCCTATGTCGAGTTGCTCAAAATCTGCTCCTCCGTTCACGCTTTTGTATATTCGGTTGCTCCTTGACACATAGATCACCTCACTGTTCTCTGGTGCAAGAGCCACATAGTTCAAATCTCCTCCAAACATTCTCGGTGAGACGGGGTCCCAATTGTTATTCTCAAGTTTGTAGAGTCTGGAGTAGCCAGCGAAAAGATCCCCTTTTTCATTGGCAACCAATGGTGTGACCCAGGCACCTCCACTGTCGGAGTCACTTGTTTCTGCCTTGGGTGCCTGAACAATAGTTCCTCCGGGTGTATTTCCGGCGTTATAGGTCACGTTCAGCCTACCTCCGAACTGACTGAACCCGTAATAAATGTCCTCGTCATTCGGGTCGACGACACAATCCATGCCGTCCCCATCGTGATATTGGTACCAGTTGTCATTGTTGAAGGCAAAACCTCCATTGTCCTGCAATCCTCCCACAACGCGATTGGCATTTCGAGCCGCTGTTGCGATCCTGTAATACTGGCTGATATTCATGGTCTCGGTCAGGTCGGGAAAGGAGTTGCCGTCATCTGAAGATTCATAGATGCCCCCATCCGTGCCTGCATAAAGCTTGTCGTTAAAATAGCGCATGAAGTGAATGTCGGCGTGGGTATAGGCATCATCGCTGGGGTCATACCAACGATTCATCTGCACGAAGCTGTCACCCCCATTGGTAGAGCGCCAGATGTCCAAAACCCCAACAAAAACCATATCGGCGTCTACCGGACTCACTGTGAGCGCCATGTCATACCAGGCCTGGGTGCTTCCCCCGAAAATGTCTTTCGACTCATTGGTTTTGGCGAAGCTGTCACCGCTGTTCTCTGATTTGTAAACTCCCTGAAAGGAATTGTCCGTGTTGGCGCTGAGAAGGTAAACCACCTCCGGATCGGCAGGGCTCACGTCGATCGCAAACCTTCCTGATCTTTCAGGCAAGCCACTGCTGATGACTTTGAAGCTGTCACCTCCGTCTGTTGATTTGTAAAATTTCGAAGGACTCACCGCATAGATCACATCGGGATCTCCCGGCTTCAGCTTGATGTCCTGGATATTGATCGATATGGAATAATCCCAGGTTTTCCCAGCATCTTTTGTCTTGAAGAATCCGGTGTTCGTTGCTACCCAGAGAATGTCTGAATTGTCGGGATGCATGTAAATCTCGCTGGAAATCGCATTGGTTAGGTCGAATTGCAGCCCGGTCTTATTCCAGGTGAGACCCCCATCCGTTGACTTGAGGACTCCCACGCTATAAGTGTCTCTGGCGTCGTCGTCACCGGTGGCGATGTATATGATGTCAGAATCACGAGGATCGATCACTATACCTGAGACCCCGATCTGCGGAATCTCATCTGACAAAGGGATCCAGTTGACTCCGTAATCGACAGATTTCCAAAGTCCGCCTGAAGGAGCGCCCGCATAGAAGACATTCGGCCGGTTCGGATCGATGATGAAGGTGTTGATTCTTCCCTGTCCATATTTTTGGACGGTCGTGTAAGGACCGAGTGATCTCCATTGTGCGGTCTCGCTTTTGAGCATGTCCTTCTCGGCTTCCCAGGCCTTCCAAAAATCAGAAGGCTTGGCCAGAGTGCCATCTTTTCTCAGGAAATTTCTCCAGTGATTTTCCCACCTTTTGTAGGGTTTGAAACCGCTTCCTTTTTTATTGGGATCTCGCCCCTTCCAGTAGTTTTCAAACGCGGCGGACATATCGTCGAGGGATCGTTCCGACGACAGGGTCTTGGCACTGCTAAGGGGATCATTCGCACCGGCCATCCATGGAGCAGACTCGTTGTACTGTCCGAACGAGAATCCGAACCACATCATGGCGCAATAGAGGGATAATTTTTTCAATTGAGGGAATTGTAGCTTTTTGCCAAATATACTAATTTACTTGTTTAACTATTTTCTTCGGCTTCACCTTTTCAGATGCTGTTAAGGTGTCCTTTTCGGATGGAGTCATCACATCCGTTTTAACGGGTAAGGTGTCATACTCAACCATAAGCGAATCATACTCGACTTGAGGCATTTCATCGAATTTCGCCAGCTCCCGGTTTATTCTCTCCTGATTTCCAAGGTCGTTTATCTTGATGTTCAGGGCCGCAAAAGCGTCGAGAACATTGTTGTTTTCTGCCTGAACTTCCTCATCGGTGATCGTCGGTATGGTAGACATGTCGGAAAGTCTTTTCGCCTCGTTGTGCAGCACATTGAGTCGCATGCGAACCGCTGGAATGTTGAGTTTTTCAACCCGAATGGAATCTTTGAGATATTGGGCGAGCTCCTCCAGTTCATTGCTGTTCAAAAGGGCATCAGCTTTGGTAATTTCACGGTACTGCACAATCAGTTCATTGAAATCCTGATACTCTTTCCAATTTTTGACAAGCTCTTCTGACTCCTTGTTCAGCCCCACAACCGGAGACTCTGATTTCAGGGTCGGAGCCAGTTCGCGATCGGTAACGTATTCGGGAGCCTCTTCGCTGTCAGAATTTTTCTTGCAGGAGATGGTGAAAAAGACCAGGAGCAAAGTAAGTGACAGTATTCGAATCATGAGATGTTATTACTGGGCCAAAGAAGGTATTAACGTTTCAAAAATACATATAATTTGCTTAGAACCCCGAAGAAGCAAAGCGTCATTTCATCCCATGAAATAGCTATCTTTACATCCGTAAAATAAAAACAGATGGGCGCAAAGACACTGATACTGGGTTCTAGCGGGCAGATAGGAACCGAGCTCGTTCTTCGATTGAGAGAAATGCGGGGAAGTGAAAATGTAATTGCTTCTGACATCCGAAAAGGAAGTTACGAGGTCATGGAATCGGGTCCTTTCGAGTTCCTGGATGTGACCCACAAAGATGAAATCCTTGAAGTCATAAAGAAATACAACGTCAAAGAGGTGTACCTGATGGTTGCGATCTTGTCGGTAATCGCAGAGAAAAGCCCGCAAAAGGCCTGGGAGCTGAACATGAGTTCCTTGTTCAATGTGCTCGAGCTGGCCAGAGACGGATACATTGACAGAGTATTCTGGCCGAGCAGCATAGCTGTTTTCGGCCCGGACACCCCCAGGGAGAATACCCCGCAGGACACTATTATCAAGCCCTCAACCGTCTATGGGATCAGCAAGTTGGCCGGAGAGAACTGGTGCTCGTACTATGAGAGAAAGTACGGGGTTGACGTGAGAAGTCTTCGCTACCCGGGTTTGATCAGCTATAAGGCTACCCCGGGAGGGGGCACTACCGACTATGCTGTCGAGATCTTCCACGAAGCTGTCAAGCGAGGTTCGTATGTGTCTTTCCTCAAGGCGGGCACGCGACTCCCGATGATGTACATGGACGATGCCATCCGTGCGACAGTGGAGTTGATGGAGGCCGATCGACCTGCAGAATTTCATGCCTACAATGTGGGCGCGTTAAGCTTCTCACCTGAAGAGCTTGCCGGTGCGATAAAGAAGCAATTTCCCGAATTCACTATCGCTTATAACCCTGATTCCAGACAAGAGATCGCAGATACCTGGCCAGAGAGCATTGACGATTCCCAGGCAAGACATGATTGGGGCTGGGAGCCCAGAGTGGATCTCGACACCCTGGTGAGATCAATGTTACTTGGATTACATTTTTCCAGCTAGTTAGGTTTTACTTTTGCTACGTCTAAACCGGAAAACGCCTTAAGGCCAAACATTTCTCAAACACTGATTTCAATTATGCAAGATATTATCGACAAAAGCCTGAGGACGGCGAGGAGTTACGAGGATTACAAATCCCTGGTCCTCGACCTGATCAAAGAAGGGAAGTCTACTGGTCCGGTTCAAAATGAGAGCCTGGCAAACTATACCAAACTCAACAACCAGCGAATGAAGCGACTGGACAAGCAGACCCGACTTTCGGAAGAAGCACTCAGCGTTGCCGAAAAAATTGACAAAGACTTCACCTGGCTGGTACTCACCGAAAGTTGGTGTGGCGATGCGGCTCAGACGCTTCCCGTGATTAACAAATTTTCAGAAGTCAACAAGAATATCGATCTGAAGGTGGTTCTCAGGGATGAGAATGATGAGCTGATGAGTCAGTTTCTAACCAATGGAAGCAAGTCGATCCCAAAGCTTATTGTGATCGAGAATGAAAGCAAAAAGGTGGTAAGCTCCTGGGGCCCGAGAACTGAAAAGGCCACTCGGATGATCCAGGAATACAAGGAAAAGCATGGTAAGATAGACGAGACCATCAAGAAGGACCTCCAGGTATTCTACAACCAGGACAAAGGAAAGCAAATTGAGAAAGAGATGATTTCCCTGCTCAGTCTAATCGTCGAAGGCTGATGTTGGTCCAGTTTGATTCTCTTCCGGAAACTTCACGAGTTTATTACTATCCTTCGAGTCGAAAATTCTACCCGGATGAGATACCGGTTATCACATCAAAAGTCGAGACATTTTGCCAGGGTCTTGCCGATGCTCAAATCTCTTACAGGCTTGTCTATGATCGCTTTGTTCTGTTCTTCGTTTCGGAAAACACGCCGCTGTCCATAGAACAAAATGACCAACTGGTTGAATTTGTTCTCGATCTGGAAAAAGATTTCGGGATTAATTTGCTCGACAAAGTCAATGTTTGCTTCAAGCAGGGGGAATTCGTTCAGCGCAAGGAGATTAAGGACTTCAAGAAACTGATCAAAAGCCGATCGGTTTCGGGCAAAACGCTCATTTTGGATCCCATGATCAACACGAAGGCAGAATTTCTGACCAATTGGGAGGTCCCGTTGTCAGAGAGCTGGTTGTCCCATTTACTCTGATTCTTTATCCAGGCGCTCGAGAAAACCCTCTATGGTTTCAGCTTCGTTGACGTCAAACTTTCCGCTTCGGGTTCTCCGAAGTTGTGTCAGATGTGCCCCGGAACCGAGCTTTTGACCGAAGTCATGTGCGAGTGATCGTATGTAGGTTCCCTTGCTGCAGCGGACCCGGAAGTCGATCTCCGGAAGGGCGATTTGGGTGATCTCAAACTCAAAGATCTCGACTGTGCGTTTTTTGACCTCGACTTTTTCTCCCTTTCGGGCCATTTCATAAAGGCGCACCCCGTCCTGCTTTACAGCAGAAAAGATTGGGGGCAATTGTTCGATTTTTCCTGTAAAATGGTGCGCAGCGTCTTCAATCAACTCGGGTGTGATGTGATCGACGGGCCAGTTTTTGTCGACCTCTGTCTCGAGATCATAGGAAGGAGTGGTCTCTCCCAAACGCAATCGACCCGTGTATTCCTTTGACTCGGCCTGATACGTCTCAATGGTCTTGGTCTTTTTGCCCGTGCAGATGACCAACAGGCCTGTTGCCAACGGATCGAGAGTGCCTGCATGTCCGACCTTTATCTTCTTCAGCCCAAACTTTTTTCTGATGGCCCAGCGCAATTTGTTGACCACCTGGAAAGAAGTCCAGTTCAGCGGCTTGTCAATGAGGAGCACCTGTCCGTTTTTGAAGTCTTCAGCATCCATTGATTAATCCGTTTGATGAGCCATTTGGGTTTGTGGGAACTGATTTACAGGTAAAAATAGGAATATGCAATAGCAATTATGCCCACCGCGAAGCAGTAGATCGAGAAATAGTACAATTTGCTTTTCTGCACCAGGGCAATCATCCACTTGCAGGCCACGAGTCCTGAGATAAAAGCCGCCAGAAATCCAACCGCCATGATCAGGAAATTCTCATCTCCAAAACTGATGACCCCATCTGAAAAGTCCTTGGCGACTTTGCCGAAGATCAGGGGCACGACCATCAAAAAAGAAAAGCGGGCTGCCTTGGTTCGATCTACCCCGAGCAAGACGGAAGTTGAGATTGTGGCTCCGGATCTGGAAATTCCGGGCAACATGGCAATAGCCTGTGAAAGGCCAATGATCAGGGCGTTCAAATAGGACACAGGTTTGTCGGTGTTTTTGGCCTTGTCAGCCAAAAGCAGCAGAAGTCCAGTGATCAGCAGCATGAAGCCCACCAAAAGCACATTCCCGGTAAAAAATTCCTCAAGTTGCTCCTCGAAAAGAAGTCCCACAAGCACAGCGGGGATCATGGAAACAATGATTTTTACCGAGAATTCGAATTCTTCATTTATCTTAAATTGAAACAAGCCTCGTATGATCTGGAGGATTTCTTTCCAAAAGATCACCATAGTGCTAAGAGCCGTTGCAAAGTGAAGCACCACGGTGAAAGTGAGACTTTCCTGGGGGACCTTTTGATCTCCGAGTATGGCCTTGGCCAGCTCCAGATGCCCGCTTGATGACACCGGCAGAGACTCGGTCAGACCCTGGATAATTCCCAGGATTATCGCGTCGATGTAACTCATGAATTGGACGGGTTCGGATTGGCCATGATGGCGTAAACCTCAATGGCAAGCCCTATCAAAACGAGGGTAGGTGCAAGCCGTATGCGCCTGAAACTATAGATGGCTTCGTTAAAGACTTCGGGGTCGTCACTTCCGCCACCTGCCATGAGCGCAAACCCAACCAGGATCACAACGATCCCGATCAGCATGATGATGTAGTTTTTCCTTCCAAAAAGGAATTCTCCTGAATTGGACTTGTCATCTTTTTTCTTCTTTGCCATATCAATAGTAAAGTTCGTCGGTTCTTAAATTGAGGAATCTCTGGGTTGCGAGGAAGGTGCTCAACCAGGTCAGCACTATTCCGGCTAGAAAAACCGCACCAAAAAGCCCGGCCAGCATTATGCGGTCGTCCATCATTCCAAATGCAGGAAAGATTTTGTCGAGGTAAACCAGAAGGGCGATAAGGCCGGCGATAGCTACCAGGGCGCCCACCATGCCCAGTTTGATGCTCTGCCAGATAAAAGGTCTTCTGATAAATTTTTTTGTAGCGCCCACCAATTGCATGGTTTTTATTGTAAACCGTTTGGAATAGACTGAGAGCCTGATAGAGCTGTTGATCAAAACCACTACTACCAAAGAGGCAAGGGCACAGAAAAGCAGAATGAACAGACTTATCCGTTTGACATTCTGGGTCAGCAGATCGATCAGGGGCTTGTCATAGGAAATCGAGGAGACGAATTGATTCTCCTTGTATTTTTTTTCGATCTCTTCCATCTTTTCGGGGGTCACATAATCCGCCTTCAGGTAGATGTCTATCGAGTTTTCCAATGGATTGTAACCCAGGAACTCCATGAAATCTTCCCCGTTTTCTTCTTTGTACTGCTCAGCAGCTTCTTCCTTGGAGATGAAGGTCGTGCTCCTCGTAAAAGGCTCCTCGTCAATAGAAACCTGCAGGTTCAGGATTTTCTCTTTGCTCACTTCGTTTTTCAGGAACAAGGTGATCGCGGCACTTTCCTTGAAATAATCGGATACTCTTTTGGTGTTGAGCACAAGCAGCCCTAAAACGCCGAGCAAAAAGAGCACGAGCGAAATGCTGATCACCACCGAAATGTAAGAGGAGCGAAGTCTTCTTTTCTGATACTGCTCGAAGGATTTACTCATCTGTGTAAAGAAGATTTTGAGACCTGCAAGGTAATTATTTATCCTTTATGCTCAAATTAATTTCGCTCCTGGCACAATTCGACGAGGACCCCGTTGCTGGTCTTGGGATGCACGAAAGCGACGAGTTTGTTGTCAGCGCCAATCTTTGGCTCCTGATTGAGGAGCTGGAAGCCTTCTTTTTCCAGTCGCGCCATTTCACTTCGAATGTCAGATACTGCGAAGGCTATATGGTGAATGCCCTCACCTTTGCGGGCTATGAATTTTGCAATAGGGCTATCCGGGTCAGTGGCTTCAAGAAGCTCTATTTTGTTTGGGCCCACTTGAAAAAATGAGGTTTTCACACCCTCGCTCAGAACCTCCTCAATTTTATAATGAGGCTTGTCGAAAAGCGATTTGAATATTTCGTTTGATCTTCCGATGTCTTTAACGGCTATGCCAATGTGTTCAATCTTGTCCATGTAATTTGCGTATTCAGCCAAAATTAGCGAATTTAACCCAATCGATTTGACCCGAAAATTCGCAGATTCACCCTATTTTTGTGCCTATGGAAACAAACAGACAGAAGAAGATTGCAGGAGTATTGCAGAAAGATCTCGCCGACATACTTCAGAGTGCGGCGCGAGACGGTATGAAAGGAGTCGTGATTTCAGTGACCAAGGTAACGGTTACCTCTGACCTGAGTCAGGCAAAGGCATACCTCAGCATATTCCCGACGGAGAAAAAAGAAGAGATCATGGAAGGAATTGTGGCCAATACGCCCATGATTCGGCATGCGATTGCCATTAGAACGAAGAACCAGCTTCGAAGAATGCCTGAGATGACTTTTCTGATCGACGATTCCCTCGATTATATCGACAACATTGACCAGGCCCTCAAAGGACTCGAGGATCCGATAAAGAATCCTACCAATGGGATGAGGAAGAAAAAATAGCAGGCTTGAACTTTCCACTGTATATTGCCCGCAGGTACCTGCTCTCCAAAAGCAGCAACAATGCCATAAACATCATTACTCTGATTGCCACAATTGGGGTCATTGTCAGTACGATCGCCCTGTTTGTGGTGCTTTCTGTTTTTTCGGGGCTTAAGGATTTCAGCCTGAGCTTCATCAGAACCTCTGACCCGGACCTCAAGATCACCTCAGTTGAAGGGAAATCCTTTCATTTCAACGACTCGGTTCGCAACGCTCTCATGCTCGATCGCATACAGGCCTACAGCAAAGTCGTCGAGGAGCGGGTGTTTTTAAGCTATGTCGACAAATCTCACGTGGCGAGCATCAAGGGCATTGACAGCAATTTTCTCAATGTGAATCGTCTCGATACAGCCGTTTACTTTGGCAATTGGGTCAACTACGAGGCCAAGCACACAGTAGTGGTGGGGAGCGCCATTTCCATGGCACTGTCGATAGGAACCTACGATTTCCTGGAGTCCCTGAAGATCTATGTGCCAAAACCGGGCAAAGGATACATCACCAATCCAAAAACTGCCTTCAACCAGGTCAATGCCCAGACAATTGGCATTTATCGATTGACCGATGACATCGACAGGAAGTACGTTTACGCCAACATTGCACTGGCACAGGACTTGTTGAATTACGACGAGGATCAAATATCTGCGGTCGAGATCCGGCTAAATGACGAGGCAGATTTGCAGGAGGTCCAGGATGAGTTGAAGAGCCTACTGGGAAGTGGCTTCGAGGTGCGAACCAGGCAACAGCTCAATTCGGTGTTTTACAAGATGCTCAATACCGAAAACCTGGTTTCTTACCTGGTTTTCACCCTGGTTCTGATCATCGCCCTGTTTAACGTCATCGGCGCCATAGTGATGATGATCATTGACAAAAGGGAGAACCTGAAAACGTTGTATCACCTGGGCTCAGAGATCAGGGACATTCGCCGCATCTTTGTGTTCCAGGGCTTTTTATTGACCTGTTTTGGTTTGTTCACGGGTCTATTGGTGGCCATTCCCCTGGTCATCCTTCAGAAAAAATTCGGCTTTATCATGATCACGCAGTCATTGGCCTACCCCGTTGAGTTCAGGGCAATCAATGTACTTGTTGTAGTGGTGACCTTGATTGTGCTTGGGTTCATTGCCTCGCAAATTGCCAGCGGACGGATTTCGAAGAAATTAGTGGAATGAGAATTTTTCGAGGACCTCGTCAAAGACTTCGAATACCTTTTCCTTGCTTTCCGCGGTAACCATTCTCAGCCGGTATTCCTTGAAATGAGGTATTCCCTTGAAGTAATTCGTGTAATGCCGTCGGGTTTCGAACAGCCCTGCATGCTCGCCGTTCCAGTCAATGGCCATTTCGAGATGCCTCCTTGCCGTTTGCACACGTTCTTCCAGGCTCGCAGGGGGAGCGTGTTCTCCGGTTTTGAAAAAATGCTTGACATCCTTGAAGAACCAGGGATTGCCTATGCTTGCCCTCCCGATCATGGCTCCATCCAAACCGTATCGATCCCGCATCAGAACGGCTTTCTCAGGTGAATTCACGTCTCCGTTTCCGAAGATCGGAATGTGCATCCTCGGATTGTTCTTGACGTTGGCAATGGGTTCCCAGTCGGCGTCACCTTTGTACATCTGAGACCGGGTCCGTCCGTGAATGGCCAGGGCCTGGACCCCAACATCCTGCAATCTCTCTGCCACATCTTCTATATAGATGGAATCGTGATCCCATCCCAGTCGCGTTTTAACCGTAATGGGCAGCTTGCTGTGTTTGACCATGGCCTCACTCAGCTTGACCATCAGTGGGATGTCGCGAAGTATTCCTGCGCCGGCTCCCTTGCTCACGACTTTCTTGACGGGGCAACCGAAATTGATGTCGATGAAATCGGGTTTCGAGCGTTCGACGATTTCGACCGTTTTCAGCATGGAATCCAGGTTGGCTCCAAAGATCTGTATGCCCACCGGTCTTTCTTTTTCGTAGATGTCCAGCTTCTGAACGCTCTTCGCAGCATCCCGGATCAGTCCTTCCGAGGAGATGAATTCCGTGTAAACCACATCAGCACCCTGCTCCTTGCAAAGGGCGCGAAACGGAGGATCGCTCACGTCTTCCATAGGCGCCAGCAAGAGTGGGAAGTCACCTAGTTCTATGTCTGCTATTTTTGCCATGCGCTGCAAAATTATTGATTTCTGGCCTTATGACAACAATCCCGGATACCTTTCCTGGAAATGCCAGCAGATGACAAGATGATTTTTGTATTTTAGAAGGCCTTAAAGCAGGCTCTCGGGACGAGTCAGCATCAAATCAAACCTATGAAAACATACAATTGGGCCATACTCGGATGTGGCAAGATAGCCGGGAAATTCAGCAGTGACCTCAAGCTTTTGAAAAATGCAAAGCTGTATGCCGCCGCCTCCCGAAATCTGGATAGAGCGAAGGGCTTTGCACAGGAATACGGCTTTGAGAAGGCTTATGGTTCATACACAGAGCTGGTTCAGGACCCAGAGGTGGATGTCGTTTACATTGCCACCCCGCACTCTCATCACATGGAGCACAGCATACTCTGCCTGGAGCATAAAAAGGCCGTTCTATGCGAAAAGGCTCTGGCGCTGAACGCGAAGGAAGTTGAGGCGATGATAAACTCATCCCGGAAGAACAAAACTTTTTTAATGGAAGCGTTCTGGACCATTTTTCAACCGAAATTCAAGAAAGTGCTGGAATTGGCTTCCGATCCGGAATTGGGTCAATTGAAATTCGTCAAGTCAGATTTCATGTTCAACCCCGAGGTTGACCCTGAGAAGCGACTTTACAATATCGAACTAGGTGCCGGCTCGCTGCTCGACATTGGAATCTATCCAATATTCCGCTCCCTAGTCCTTTTGGGCAAACCCGCTGCGATCAAAACTATGCCCCGGCTTCTTGATTCCGGGGTCGAAGAGAGTATTTTCATGCTGTTTGAATACGAGAATGGGTCGATGGCGGCACTTACCTCCAGCTTTGCGGCTCACTCGAAAAACGAGACTGAGCTCTGTTTCGAAAACGGATACATCAAGTTTGAACGCGATCACGATGTTCCGATCATCCTGGGAAAGAATGGGGCTGAACAAGCTATCAAAGTGGATGCGGGCCTCGGAATGGGCTATGAGTTGGAGGCGGCCCATGTGATGGACTGTCTCGACGAGGGCAAAATCGAGAGCCCAACACTGCCCTTGAGTTTCAGCCTCGATTTGATGAAATTGATGGATGAGGTTCGAAAGGACGCAGGAATCGTTTTTCCTGGTCGCGATTGATTTAAACGGGATAAGTTTTTAAAAAACATGAAGAGAACCGAGCATACCTTTTGCCGCATTTGTGAGTCCCTTTGCGGACTTGAAGTCGAGATCGAAAATGACCAGGTGGTTGCGATCCGACCGGATGAGAAGCATGTGGCCACCGAAGGATTCAGTTGTGTCAAGGGCTTGAAACAGCACGAGATCTACGGTTCACCTGACCGCCTGATGCATCCCCTTAAAAAAGTAGATGGGAAGCACGTAAGGATCAGCTGGGAGCAGGCTCTTGAAGAAATTGGAAACAAGGTTCGCTCCCTCACGGGTGAATCGGGAAAGAACGCAATTGGCATGTACGTCGGCACGGCCGCAGGCTTTGGGGTACTGCATCCGGTTTTTGCACAGGGATTCATGGAGGGCATCGGATCCGACAGCATGTTTTCGAGCGCTACCCAGGACTGCAGCAACAAGTTCGCAACAGCCCGCCACATGTATGGCTTTCCTTTCACCCAGCCTTTTCCGGATTTGCAGAATATCGAATGCCTGATCATTGTAGGCGCAAATCCGGTCATCTCCAAATGGTCCTTTCTGCAGGTTCCGAATCCGTCCAAGCACATCCGAAATATCAAAAAAAGGGGAGGGCGCGTGATTGTGGTAGATCCCAGGAAAACAGAAACGGCCCGCATTGCCGAAGAGCACATGTTCATTGAACCGGGTACGGACGTCTTCTTCTATTTGTCTTTTTTGAATGAGATCATCAAAAACCAAGGTGTCGATCAAACAAGAGTCAATATGCACATGAAAGGCTATGAGGAAGTGGCAAAGCTGTGTGCTGAATGGACCCCAGAGCGAACAGCCGAGGTCACGGGTATCGAACCCGAGTCATTGAGGTCTCTGGTCGGAACCTATCTCAAGGCTGACGGAGCCGCACTGTATAGTTCGACTGGAGTCAATATGGGTGGGCAGGGTGCCCTGGCCTTCTGGATACAGGAAGTGATCAATGCGATTACCGGAAATCTCGATAAAAAAGGAGGCACCCTAGTTGGGCGCGGCATCATGGATTTTCTGCGTTTCGGAGTGAAAAAAGGGCTTTTGATCAAAGACAGCAAATCGCGGATCGGCAATTTCGGGATGGTGAATGATGCTTTCCCGGGTGGCATCCTGGCGGATGAAATACTCACGCCCGGAGAAGGCCAGATCCGGGGCATGTTCATAACCGGTGGAAATCCGCTGATCACCATGGCCGAGTCGGAAAAACTGAAAACCGCCTTCGAGCAACTGGACCTGCTGGTCTGTTTGGACATCTTTCAGAACGAGACCTGTTCGGTGGCGGATTACGTGCTTCCCTGCACGGACCCGTTTCAACGACCTGACCTGCCTTTTATCTTTCCTCTGATGCTCGGGCTTCAGACCCGGCCCTATCTGCAAGCTACTGAGGCAATGGTTCCGCCCAAAGGGGAACAGAGAGATGAGGCGAGCATTTACATTTCACTGGCCAAAAGCTCAGGTTTCCCGCTTTGGGGCTCGATGGCCGCTCAAAAGTTTTTCGAGACCCTCATGCGATTCAACCGATTGGAAAACGGTCAGCCTGCAGTGCCGCAAAAGTCGATGCTGAGTGCCTTGCTGCGATTGTGTGGTCAGCAGGGTTTTAAGAAGCTGCTCAAGAATGAACATGGCTGGCTCAGGGAGGGGCACAAGGAGAATGATTTCCTGGGAGAGCGGGTGTACACCACCGACAAAAAGGTGGATCTCGCTCCAAAGGCCCTGCTAAATGAGATTTCGAGATTACAGGACGTCTTCGAAAAGGAGCTGAACCGGGAAGATTCATTCAAGATGATCACTAAAAGGGCTGTTCAGACCCACAATTCCTGGACCCACAATACCGATCGCATGTTGAAAGGATCTGGGCAGACCAATTTCTTGTATTTGCATCCGGAAGATGCCGACAAGCTCGGTCTTAAAAATGGAGATCTCGCAGACGTGTCCACTTCTTTTGCCACCTTGAGGATACCGGTTAAACACCTGTCAGAGCTCAAACGCGGCACTGTGGCCATACCGCATGGATGGGGTCATCAGGCCGCCAAAGGACTTGAGATCGCTAGCAAGACCAAAGGCGTCAACGTCAATTTGCTCGCGGGCTCAGGACCGGCCCAGATCGACCCGCTTTCGGGCATGTCGAAGCTCACCGCGCTCGAGGTATCCATCAGGGCTGCAGCCGGGAAACAGGCTCCAAACTGGTCTGGAATTTCCTAAAAAAAGCAGCTCATTAGCCACGTATTATTTTCAGTTTTCCTGTATGTAATTTGATTATATTTGCGCTTTCAGAGGAAGACGGAATCACAGGATGAAGAATATCAGGAACTTTTGTATCATAGCTCATATCGACCACGGTAAAAGCACCCTGGCCGACAGGCTTCTTGAATACACCAATACCGTCACGGATCGCGACAAGCAGGATCAGCTGCTGGACAACATGGACCTCGAGCGGGAGCGCGGGATCACCATCAAGAGCCATGCGATTCAGATGGACTATGAGTTTGAAGGTGAGAAGTATGTGCTCAACCTGATCGATACTCCCGGACACGTCGACTTTTCCTACGAGGTTTCCCGGTCGATTGCGGCTTGCGAAGGTGCTCTCCTGATCGTGGATGCGGCTCAAAGCATACAGGCACAGACGATTTCCAACCTCTACCTCGCCCTTGACAATGACCTGGAAATCATTCCTGTTTTGAACAAGGTGGATCTGCCGAGTGCCAATCCTGAAGAGGTTACAGACGATATCGTCGACCTTCTGGGCTGTGATCCTGAGGAAGTGATTCACGCCAGTGGAAAAACCGGGTTAGGAATCGAGGAGATTCTTCGGGCCATCATAGAAAGGGTCCCAGCGCCCAAGGGAGATGAAAATGAGCCCCTGCAGGCCCTGATCTTTGACTCCGTTTACAATTCATATCGAGGTGTTGAAACCTATTTTCGCGTGATCAACGGGGAAATCAAAAAGGGACAACGCATCAAGTTCATGGCCACCGGAAAGGAGTACTTTGCCGATGAGGTGGGTACCCTGAAGCTGAAGCAGGCTCCCAAGCCCAGCATAAAGGCCGGAGACGTCGGTTACCTGATCACGGGCATCAAGACCGCGAGTGAGGTGAAGGTGGGAGATACCATATCCGATGCTCAAAACCCAACAGTAAACCAAATTGCAGGTTTTGAGGACGTCAAGCCGATGGTATTTGCAGGAATTTACCCGGTGGATACCGAAGATTACGAAGAGCTCAGATCTTCCATGGAGAAGTTGCAGCTCAATGACGCCTCCCTGGTGTTCACCCCGGAAAGCTCGGCTGCCCTTGGTTTTGGTTTTCGTTGCGGTTTCCTGGGAATGCTTCATCTGGAGATCATTCAGGAGAGACTGGAGCGGGAGTTTGACATGACAGTCATCACCACCGTGCCCAACGTGTCTTACCATGCATTCACAAACAAGGAGCCAGACACCATGATCCTTGTGAATAATCCATCCGACCTGCCGGAGCCTTCCGTCCTGAACCGGGTCGAAGAGCCATATATCAAAGCGAGCATCATCACCAAGGCAGATTTTATTGGGCCTGTCATGAGTTTGTGCATTGAAAAGCGCGGGGAGATAACGAATCAGAATTATCTGACGCCAGAACGGGTAGAGCTGACTTTCGACATGCCCCTGGCTGAAATCGTATTTGACTTTTACGACCGATTGAAAACGGTCTCAAAAGGTTATGCCTCCTTTGACTACCATCCGATTGGCTTCAGAGCTTCGAAACTTGTTCGGGTTGACATCTTGCTGAACGGACAGCCCGTTGACGCGCTGTCGGCACTCCTTCACGACAGCAGTGCCTATTCCGTCGGAAAGAAGATGTGTGAGAAGCTGAGGCAATTGATTCCTCGTCAGCAGTTCGACATCCCTATACAGGCGGCGATCGGAGCGAAGATCATCGCGCGTGAGACCATTAAAGCATTGCGTAAGGATGTGACCGCCAAGTGCTACGGAGGTGATATTTCCCGAAAGCGAAAACTCCTGGAAAAGCAGAAAAAGGGTAAGAAAAGAATGCGCCAGGTTGGAAACGTGGAAATCCCGCAACAGGCTTTCCTCGCGGTGCTCAAGCTCAACGAATAGACCTCAGGGTCATATAGACCTCAGGGTCATGAAGAAATAATGCCTTTTTTTCTAAGGAGAGTGTCCAGTTGATCGGCTACCTCATAGCAGGCTCCGAATTTCTCAATTTCCTCACAATGCAGGGTCGAATCCTTGACATTCCGGCAGTCGATCTCTTCGATCCTAATATCGTGGAACTTCGGGTCCAGCATGCGACATCTCTCCATCAGGTCACCTAAAGTCTGATCTTCCTCGATGTCAAAGCCGCGGAGGGTCAGAAATCCTTTGAGATAGTTTTCAATGGATTCTTTGGTGCTTTGGCAAATGACCAGGGATACCACGTCTTCCCCGGGTTTGTAGAGTTCCTGATCGGCTTCATGAAGCTTTTTGGATCCTTTGGAAAAATACTGTTCTGCTTTTTTGTCCATCACTGAAAAAAAGCCCTGTACGCATGAGTTTCGCGTACAGGGCACTACTATTGAGTTAATTTACATGTCCTTGTAAAGCTCTAGTCTTTCCCATTGAGAGTCGACCATGTCCTGAGCCTCGGTCAGCAATTCCTGGGCAAAAGAAGCATTTTCTTTTACCACTCGTGTGAATCGCGCCTCGTTGTACATGAAGTCTTCCAATGGTGCAGATGGAGCTTTAGAGTCCAGTTTGAACTTCTTGCCTTTTGGCTTGGAAGGGTCAAAACGGAACAACGGCCAGTATCCGGTTTCAACAGCTTTGGTCTGTTGTTTTGCTCCGTCTTTCAGGTCATATCCGTGCTCACCGCAATGGCTGTAGGCCACGATCAACGAAGGACCTTCAAAGGCCTGAGCCTCCTGGATGGCTTTCAGAGATTGTACATCCTTCGCACCCATCGCGATCTGAGCGACATAGACGGTTCCATAGGAAATCGCTTGCATGGCCAGGTTCTTCTTCGGTGTTTTCTTACCTGCAATGGAGAACTTCGCGCTTGCCCCGAGAGGCGTGGCTTTTGAGGTCTGACCTCCGGTGTTGGAGTATACCTCGGTGTCCATCACCAGGATGTTGACATTTTCTCCCGAAGCGAGTACGTGGTCAACCCCACCGTATCCGATGTCATATGCCCATCCGTCTCCACCGAAGATCCATACGGATTTCTTGCGCAGATAATCTGTCAGCTGGTTGAGCTTCTTGGCCTCATCATTGTTGTCAAGAATATCCAGGGTCTTTTTGAGCTTGGCAATATCATCGAACTTCTTGGCCTTTTCGATCTCGTTTGACTCAGGGTTGTTCAAAATGGCTTCGACCAATTCACTTCCAACCAGCAATTCGAGCGATTTGAGAAGCGATACCGCGATCTCCTGCTTCTTGGTCAGACCGAGCTGCAATCCCAAACCAAATTCAGCATTGTCTTCGAACAAGGAGTTCGCCCAGGCCGGTCCGCGTCCGAATTCGTTGGTTCGGTAAGGCGTAGTAGGCAAGTTACCACCATAGATGGAAGAACAACCGGTTGCGTTGGCGATCATGATGCTGTCACCATAGAGTTGGGTGATCAGCTTGATATAAGGTGTCTCACCACATCCGGAGCAGGCTCCTGAGAATTCAAAGAGAGGCTGCAGGAATTGAGCTCCTTTGACATTGGAGATTCCCAGTTCGGTTCTTGCGTAATCCGGCAGGTCGATAAAGAAGTCCCAATTCTGGTTCTCCACGCCGTCATGCTCAATTTTCTTGCGCATGTTGATCGATTTGAAGTTAGGATCTTCCTTGCTTACAGCAGGACAAACTTCTACACAAAGGTCACAGCCGGTACAATCCTCAGGCGAAACCTGAAGTAAGTAAACGTCGTCTTTGCCAAACGGTCTTCCTTTCGCTGGAACATGTTTGAGTGTCAATGGCGCATCGAACATTTCCTCTTTGGAAACGACTTTCGCACGGATCGCAGCGTGAGGGCATATGGCCACACACTTGTTACACTGAGTACAGATGTTCTCATCATCCCAAATCGGGATAAAATGAGCGATACCGCTCTTCTCGTATTGAGTGGTGCCAGTGGGGAAGGTTCCATCCACTGGGAACGCGCTCACAGGAAGCTCGTCTCCACGTCCCGCGAGTATGGTCTCGAGCACTTCTGTGACAAACCCGTCAGGAGCGTTGGTCATGGCTGAGACGAATTGCTTCTCGCTGGTTACCGTTTTCGGATAATCCACTTTCTGGAGATTGGCCAGTGACGTGTCAACCGCGTTAAAGTTCATTTGAACCACCTTCTCACCTTTGTGCGAGTAAGACTTCACAATCGCGTCCTTGATCTTTTGAATGGCCTCATCCTTGGGAAGAATACCTGAAATGGCAAAGAAGCACGTTTGGAGTACCGTATTGGTTCTTTTCCCCAGGTTGGCCTCCTGAGCCACCCTTGAAGCGTCGATTACGTAGAAATTTGCATCGTGCTCTATCAGGTGCTTTTGCATTTTTTCAGGAAGTTGCTCCCAGATCTCATCCTTGGAATAAGGCGTGTTGAGCAGGAAGGTACCACCCATTTTCAAGTCATCGATCATGTCGTATCGCTCGATGAAGTTGAACTGGTGACTCGCGATGAAATCGGCTTTGTCAATCAGGTAGGTCGAATGTATCGGTTCGGGTCCGAATCTCAGGTGAGATATGGTTTGCGCACCCGCTTTTTTAGAGTCATAAACAAAGTAACCCTGAACGAAGTTGTCAGTGGTCTCTCCGATGATCTTGATCGAGTTCTTATTGGCACCGACAGTACCATCTGAACCGAGTCCGTAGAACATGCAATTGAACGTAGTTCTTCTCACTTCGAAATCTTCATCGGCTTCGAGGTGAGTGTTGGTCACGTCATCCACGATACCCACTGTGAAGTGGTTTTTAGGTTTGGCCTTCAGCATTTCATCAAAGACGCCTTTGACCATTCTGGGAGTAAATTCTTTTGAAGAAAGTCCGTAACGTCCTCCAATGATTTCAGGCATGTGTTTGCCATTCTCGATATAAGCAGTCATGATGTCCATATAAAGAGGCTCTCCAATGCTTCCCGGCTCTTTTGTGCGGTCGAGAACTGCTATTTTCTTTACGGTTTTCGGCATCTTGTCGATGAAATGCTCTACAGAGAAAGGTCTGAACAGACGGACAAAGAGAGCTCCTACTTTTTCACCTTCGCCCACCATTTTTTCCATGGTCTCCCATACGGCACCTTCACCGGATCCCATGATGATCATGACGCGCTCTGCCTCAGGATGCCCGACGTAGTCGAAGAGGTTGTATCGTCTTCCGGTGTGGTCGAAGAATTCGTCCATGACTTCCTGAACGATACCAGGAACCTTCTCGTAAAAGGTATTGGCCGCTTCACGGGCCTGGAAGAAGACATCCGGGTTTTGTGAGGTACCCCGCACTACCGGATGATCAGGATCAAGTGAACGCTGCTTGTGTTCCATGACCTTGTCTTCAGGAATCATGGTGCGTATCACATCGTCGGGGATCACATCGATCTTGGAAATCTCGTGTGAGGTTCTGAAGCCGTCAAATGCATTCACGAACGGGATTCTCGACTTCAGTGACGCGGCCTGGGCTATGAGAGCAAAGTCCTGTGCTTCCTGCACGGACCCTCCAAATAGCATTGCATATCCGGTTTGTCTGGCTGACATGACATCACTGTGGTCACCAAAAATAGACAGGGCATGAGTCGCAACGGTTCTCGCAGCCACGTGTATGACATTCGGCAAAAGCTCACCGGCTATTTTATACATATTGGGAATCATGAGCAAGAGTCCCTGTGAAGCTGTAAAAGTAGTTGTCAGGGCGCCGGCCTGCAAAGAGCCGTGCACGGCACCTGCGGCACCACCTTCACTTTGCATTTCAACGATTCGTGGGACGTTGCCCCAGATGTTGGTTTCTTCTTTTGAACTGAGCAAATCAACGTGTTCACCCATGGGAGAAGCAGGTGTAATCGGGTAAATCGCACAGACCTCATTCGTTTTGTGTGCAACGCGGGCAACGGCCTCATTTGCATCGCAAATTATCTTTTCAAATTTTTTTTTCATCTTGACTGCGTTTTTCGTGGATGATTTAGTTTTTACATTTTCATTCACTCACATGGCGGGAATGAAATCTTTGTAAAATTAAGTTGAAGTCAAGACTTAAATTATGATATAAGTCATCTGAGGCCTTAAGCAGCAAAGGTTACAGAAAATAGTTGTATTTGAGACACAAAAAAAAAGAGCATCTGATAGGATCAAATGCTCTTTTAAAATCTTTCGAACGGCTTCTTTATTCTCCGTGCATCCACACTTTTTTGGCCAGAAGCTGTTCTTCCGTTTCAACGTGATCCTCATCGGGAACACAGCAGTCAACCGGACAAACAGCAGCACATTGTGGCTCGTCGTGGAA
>CBDUAY010000032.1:0-21237 GCA_965365245.1 uncultured Flavobacteriaceae bacterium
AGTTTATGGTGATCAAATCCAGGAACCCATTGATGAACCGGTCCATCCCAAATTTGGTGGTTCCGTATTTTCTCGCCTGGTGCTGCACCACTTTTTCGCCGATTTTGCTAAAACCCGCATTTTTGGCCAGTACAGGTATATAGCGGTGCATTTCTCCGTAGACATCTACATTTTTGACCACTTCCATCCTGTAGGCTTTCAGCCCACAGTTGAAATCGTGAAGCTTGAGGCCCGAAGTTTTTCGCGCAGCTGCATTAAAAAGCTTAGACGGAAGGTTCTTCCGTATTTTCGAGTCGTACCGCTTTTTCTTCCATCCCGACACCAGGTCATAGCCTTCATCCCGGATCATGCTGACCAACTCGGGTATCTCTTCCGGGTTGTCCTGCAGATCGGCGTCCATGGTGATTACCACGTCTCCCTGCACCTCTTTGAAAGCGGCATTGAGAGCTTGTGATTTGCCGTAATTCAGATGAAATTTCAAGGCTTTTACCTCGGGGTGCTTTCGAGACAGATCACTGATCACTTCCCAGGAACCGTCGTCGCTGCCATCGTCGACAAAGATGATTTCATAAGAAAAATGATTGGATCGCATAACACGTGCGATCCAATCATAGAGTTCTTGTATCGATTCTTCCTCATTGAGCAGAGGAACGACGATGGATATATCCATAGACAGATATTTTACATTTCAGATTTCTTCATGATCAGACCGCTGAAGAAGGAGATGATCAAACCCAAAAACAAGCTGAATACAATGGTTATGGCCACATTGACACCGGAGCTGTTGAACATGGCGGCAAAACCCTTTGCCTGCTCGAGCTGCTCATCCGTCATTTGTGGATTTTGCTCTATGATGGTCTGCTCTTGCAGCAGGGCCAGATTGTCAAAATAGGAAGGTTCGATCAAGTGCTGAAATATAACCAGGTACACACTGTAGATGATCGAAGAAATCAAAGCGATTCCCAAACCGGTTTTGATCGCATCTCCCATTGACAGAAATCCGCCCTGGGAATCTTTGACCTTTTTTATCCCCAACACAATGAAAATTGTGGTCACAGCTACGGAGAGAACGATAAAACCCCAGTGAGGTTGGTAAATGTCACCGAAAACATAGATGAGAAGTTGAGTGATTATGCTGGCGAATCCGAACAGGACTCCATAATTGATCATGATGCTCTTTCGAGACACGGTTGGTTGATTTTCCATAATAGTTTGATTAAGGTTAGAACAAATATAGCCAATAAAACGAATCTGCCTGTTAGTATCCGGAACGTATAAAAAGTTACACAAAAATACTTGTTATGTTGCAAAAGGGTAGTATTTTTGCAGTGGCAAGTCCTGCACAACCAGCTCCCTTTGAATCCTCCAGGGCGGGAACGCAGCAAAGGTATTAGGTCGTAGCGGTGTGATGCAGGTAGCTTGCCATTTTTTGTGCCTTTCATTTTCCTCCTTCTCTTCCCAATTTCCTGAAAAAATCATTTTCTTTGTAGCATGTTGTCAGCCAGGAAACAAGTAGTCTTCATAACCGGTGCCTCTTCAGGGATAGGAAAGGTCACGGCTGAATACCTGGCAGAAAGAGGTTTCAAGGTGTACGGTACCGGTCGAAACCCAAAAAGGGCCAAGAGGAGTTATTCCCTGCTGCCCATGGATGTTTGTGACACGGAATCCATCCGAAAAGCCGTCGAAGGCATTATGGCTGAGGAAGGCAGAATAGACGTGCTGATCAACAACGCGGGAATGGGGATAACAGGCCCGCTGGAAGATACTCCGACAGAAGAAATGAAGCGTGTTTTTGACACGAATTTTTTCGGTCCGATTGAGGTCATGAAGGCGGTGATTCCCTCTATGCGCAAGCAGAAATACGGTTTGATCATCAACATTACTTCCATTGCAGGATATATGGGACTTCCGTTTCGCGGAATCTACTCAGCTACAAAAGGCGCCCTTGAACTCATCACCGAAAGCGCGCGTATGGAGCTCAAAGGATTCGGAATAGAGGTGACCAATATCGCGCCGGGGGATTTTTCAACCAACATAGCTGCCGGTCGTTACCATGCACCGCTTTTTGAGAATTCGGCGTATAAGGAGGTGTATCAAAAAAGCCTGGAGCTTATGGACAGCCATGTCGATCAGGGGGGTGACCCGATCAAAATGGCACAAAAGATTCACCAGGTCATTCAAATGGACTCACCTGCTGTGCATTATAAGGTAGGGGCGTTCATGCAAAAATTCTCTATTGTGCTTAAACGCATACTGCCATCCAAGATTTACGAGAAACTGCTCATGAATCACTATAAGCTCTGAGTTCTGGAAGCTTTTCGCTCTGAGTCAGGTATCTGTTGAAGCACAAACGTCTAGTAAAACACCGCTATTTCATCCAAACCTTTTCTTTTCAGATCCGGAACGTATACAGGTTCTTTTGGGTAGCCCACTGGCAAGAGCAAAAAAGCCCTTTCGTTCTCAGGTCGCTCCAGCACCTGGGTGAGAAATCTCATGGGGCTGGGTGTGTGGGTCAGAGTAACCAACCCTGCCTGGTGAATGGCAGCGATAAGCATGCCACAGGCAATACCCACCGATTCATTCACGTAGTAGTTGTTGATTTTGCTCCCATCCGAACTCAATTCGTAGGGCCGTTTGCAGACGATGATCAGCCAGGGGGCGATTTCCAGGAATGGTTTGTGCATATCGGTTGCCATGGGAGCCAGGTCGTTTTTCCAGCGCTCTCCCATTCGATGCTCATAGGATTCCTTCTCTTCCTTTTCGGCCGCTTCGCGAATTTTGCTTTTCAGAGCTGAATTCGAAACTGCGCAAAAGGTCCAGGGTTGTTTGTGTGCCCCGGAGGGAGCCGTCGAAGCCGCCTGTATGATGTTCTCGATTACTTCTTTCGGAACCGGACGATCACTGAATTCCCGGATAGATCTGCGCTGATCGAGCCACTGGTAGAAATTGTCGCTTCTGCGGATCATTTCCTCTTCCGGGTAGGATTCATGTTCGTGACGTATATGCCTGAAACCGTTAATGATCTTTTCGTCCGGCTCTTTGTTTGCTTTTTTCATCGCGTTTGATTCAAATGTCGTGACAAGATAGATATTTCTCGCTTTTTGATCTTTGCCATTTCAATATGTCATAATGAACAGTTTCTGTTGACAAGTTTCATCCGTTCGAACAAAAAAGGATCAGCGATTCTCAATTTATGAGCTATATTTGCGAAAATTTAAAACGCACCCATGAAATTTTTTATAGACACGGCTAATCTCGATCAGATACGTGAAGCCCAGGCACTTGGAATCCTGGACGGAGTGACAACCAACCCATCTTTGATGGCCAAAGAGGGCATCACGGGAAGAGACAACATTATCAACCACTATCGTGAAATCTGTTCCATCGTTGATGGTGATGTGAGCGCCGAGGTAATAGCCACGGACTTCGAAGGGATGATCAGGGAAGGGGAAGAGCTTGCTGCTCTTGACCCGCAGATTGTGGTCAAGCTTCCGATGATTGCAGATGGAGTCAAAGCCTGTAAATACTTTGCAGACAAAGGTGTCAAGATCAATATGACCCTGGTTTTTTCTGCGGGTCAGGCACTTCTTGCTGCTAAAGCCGGTGCAACTTATGTTTCTCCGTTCATCGGTCGATTGGACGACGTGTCTACGGATGGTCTCGGACTAATCTCAGAGATCAGGCTGATCTTTGACAACTATGGCTATGAAACCGAGATTCTGGCGGCTTCTGTGCGTCACACGATGCATATCATCGACTGTGCCAAGATCGGAGCAGATGTCATGACAGGTCCGTTGAGTGCTATCTCAGGTTTGCTCAGGCACCCGCTCACAGACATCGGGCTCGCCAAGTTTCTTGAAGATCACAAAAAGGGCAACTAAAAGCCTTTAACAAGGCCTGTTAAAGGTACTCCTGCAATTCTTTGATTTCGTCGCGCAGCTTGGCTGCGACGAGGAAATCCAATGCCTTGGCTGCGGTTTCCATGTTCTTGCGCTTTTCGCGTATCCGTTTTTCTATTTCGGGTTTGGCGAGATATCGCAATTCGTGTTCGGTCGCATTTGTGTTGGCCTGCTCGTATTGGTAGGTCGCCACCTGGTTCTTGGTCAGCGTTTCGTCAATGTTCTTTTTGATCTGCTGTGGGGAGATGCCGTGTTCTTCATTATAGGCCATTTGTTTTTCCCTTCGACGCTGAGTTTCATCCATGGTCAGCTGCATGCTATTGGTGATCTTGTCTGCGTACATGATCGCTTTTCCATTGACGTTTCTCGCCGCTCTTCCCACCGTTTGGGTCAACGACCTGTGGCTTCTGAGAAACCCCTCCTTGTCGGCATCGAGAATGGCTACGAGTGAAACTTCAGGAAGGTCCAGGCCTTCCCGGAGAAGGTTGACGCCGATGAGCACGTCGAACAGCCCCTTTCTGAGATCAGTCATGATCTCGATCCGCTCGAGCGTGTCAACATCCGAATGAATGTAACGGCAACGCACCTGAATACGTGTAAGGTACTTGGTCAATTCTTCTGCCATTCGTTTGGTCAGGGTCGTTACAAGAACCCGCTCATCGGCCTCCACCCGCAAGTGGATCTCTTCAATGAGATCGTCTATTTGGTTCTCACTGGGCCTGACTTCAATTTCGGGGTCAAGAAGCCCTGTAGGTCTTATCACCTGTTCGACAAATACCCCTTCGCTGTGCTGGAGCTCGTAATCGGCTGGGGTTGCGCTGATGTAGATTACCTGGTTTTGAATGGCTTCAAATTCCTCAAATTTCAGGGGTCGATTGTCCATGGCTGCGGGTAGCCTGAATCCGTATTCGACAAGATTTTCCTTCCTCGAGCGGTCTCCACCGTACATGGCATGAACCTGAGGGATGGTCACGTGACTCTCGTCGACCAGCATCAGGTAGTCGTCCGGAAAATAGTCGAGCAGACAGAACGGTCGGGTGCCCGGGGCCCTGCCGTCAAGGTACCTTGAATAGTTCTCAATGCCACTGCAATAACCCAGCTCGCGGATCATTTCCAGGTCGAATTCGGTTCTTTCCTTAAGTCTTTTGGCCTCGAGGCTTCGTCCGGATTCCTTGAAAAACTCGATTTGTTTGACCAGGTCGTCCTGGATCTCGTGGATGGCATTTTGCAGAACATCCGGGGAGGTCACGAACAGGTTGGCCGGATAGATGTTCAGGCTCTCGAATTTGTCAATCACCTGGTTGCTTATGAGGTCGAAGCTTTCTATTTCTTCGATTTCATCCCCGAAGAAATGGACCCGGAAGCCAAATTCTCCATAGGAAGGATAGATAGTCACGGTATCGCCCTTTACCTTGAAGGTCCCACTTTTGGCGATGTCTTCTGTTCTGGAATACAAACTCGTTACCAGGCGGTGCAGAAAGCGCGTTCTGGAAACGGTTTGATCAACCGAGATCGTGATGACGTTCTTCTTGAATTCCACAGGGTTCCCAATACCGTAAAGACAGGATACCGAGGCCACGACAAGAACATCTCTTCGCCCTGAGAGCAGGGCAGAGGTCGTGCTCAGTCTAAGCCTCTCAATTTCTTCGTTGATGGACAGGTCCTTTTCGATGTAAAGTCCTGTGGTCGGTATGAAGGCCTCGGGCTGGTAGTAATCGTAATACGACACAAAATACTCTACGGCATTGTTCGGAAAGAATTGCTTGAACTCCGAATAAAGCTGACCGGCCAGGGTTTTGTTATGCGCCAGTACCAGCGTCGGACGCTGTACTTTTTCAATGACGTTCGCTGCGGTAAAGGTCTTGCCGGAACCAGTTACCCCGAGCAGCACCTGGTACTTGTCGTTGTTGAGTATTCCTGCTGTTAGCTCCTCAATGGCCTGGGGCTGATCTCCGGTGGGTTTGAAATCCGAAACGAGTTGAAATTGCATGTTTCAAAAATACGCTTTTTCTCAAAGGTCGCGTATCTTCAAGAGATAATATGAACCATAGGTGAACAGGGCCGTCCATCCCAGGACGATGGCGATTTCATAGAAGTGCACAGCGTAGTCTCCTGTGAAATCCTCGCCGATCTGACTGGCGATTGTCTTGACCGCGTTCAGACGGGAAAAAGGTTCGTCAATGAGATTCCACATGGAGTTTAGGGGGGCAAACTGGAAAAGCGTATCTGCGATCTCTTCATCTTTGAAGACTTTCCATTTCATGACATTGTATCCGATCAATTCTGCAAAGAACCAGATGAGCATGGCACCGACGGCAAAGGCAGAACGTTTGATCAGAACGCCTAAAAAGAGCCCGAAAGAGAAGAATCCCACGAGTTTGACAAAGAAAGCCAGCAGGTATTCCAGGTCGGAGAAGATAATGGAGAATTCGTTGTAGTCGGAGTAAATGAGTCCGAGTATCAGGGAGACGACAAAAACGAATACCGTTGAGATCAGGGCGAAGAGGATAACGGTATAGAACTTGCTCAGCACGAATTCCTTCTTGCTCAGACCATCGATCAGGTTTTGTTTGAGTGTCTTGTTGCTGTATTCGTTGGCCATCATAGAGACGATGACCAGCAGCAGAAAGAACTTGAAGAAGGCTGCTATGAAGGTATTGAAATGCCAGATGTAGGGAAAGTTGAATATGCCCTGCTCAGCCAGGTGGAACTGAACCGGCCCGATGTCGAATTTGATTGCCGCGATCAGGGCTATGGAAGTCAGCAAGATGAAATAGGTGATGATCAGGACCTTGCTCGCCCGGCTGTTTTTTAATTTATGGAGTTCTATGTCGATCAGTCTGAACATGATGTTCTGTGCTTTAGAGAAGGTTAGTTTTCAGAGAAGGCTAGTTGTTATTGGTCAGGCTCAGGAATTGCTGTTCAAGCGTTGGCCTTCTTTTCACCAGGTGAGACAGCTCAATTCCCTGTTCCATGAGCTGACGGTTGAAATGCCCCGAAGAGACTTCCTGATTCAGTCGGATAAAAATTCGTTCGCCCTCTTCCTGAACCGATTCAATGCCCTCCATGCTTTTGAGGGCGGTGAATATGTCTTTCTTGTCGGATTTGCTCTCGATCTCAATAATCCCATGGCTTGCTGTCATTTCATCCACCCTACCCGAATATAATTTGATGCCCTCACGGATGACCACCACATGACTGCACACTTTTTCAACTTCGTCGAGCAGGTGTGAGGCCAGTAAAATAGTTGTTCCATTAGAGGCAATTTTCTGAATGATGCTCCTGATCTCATGTATCCCCTGCGGATCCAGCCCGTTGGTCGGTTCGTCGAGGATCAGGATCTCCGGGTCGTTGAGAAGAGCTGAAGCGATTGCCAGGCGTTGTTTCATTCCAAGGGAGTAGGTTTTGAATTTGCTGTTCCTCCGTTCGTATAGGTGCACTTGTTTCAGCTTCTGCTCAATTTTGTCATAGGAGATCTCCTTGATCTTGCATACGAGCTTTAAGTTCTCAACGGCTGACATGTAGGGATAAAAATTGGGCCGCTCGATTATGGCGCCGACGCGCTTCAACGCTTCATGTGTCGATATCTTGCCGTCAAACCATGTGAAGTCTCCCGAGGTCCTGTTGACCACGTTTAGGATAATCCCCAGGGTCGTGGATTTACCACTGCCATTGGGTCCGAGAATCCCGTACACATTTCCCTTTTGAATGTCGAAGGAGAGGTTGTTGACTGCATGGATGCGCCCGAATTTTTTATTCAGGTTTTGAATAGATAGGATTGTTTCCAAAGTTTTTTGCGTTATTCGGATTAACAATAGGACGAGCTACACGTAAAAATGTTACTCTCCAATTCACAAGGAGATTGGGAATTTAATATTAAATTGCGACAAAGAGCCTTTATTATTGCCATGGACGAAAAGCTGATCTCAAGGAAAAAACCCACATTTCCCATCAATGAGGAGTTGTACAAATACCTGAGCATGTACAACAGAAGCATCAAGATCCCCATTTTCTATGATGATCTCCTGCGTTTCTCGGGTTCGGTGACGGTGTACGACAAAAACGACAAAGACACCCTCTGGATTCGGGTGTATTATCCGGAATTTGAGCAGCAGGAAATCGACATGAGCCTGAAGCGGATGTACAATATTCTTCACGGGGATGGGAGTGAGGGAATCCTGGAGAACCTAATCATCGACGAAATCGATTATTGCACGTTCGGAAATTCAAAACCGTTTCGGGTCAAGGTGCGCAACATTCTCAACGACAACTACACCTACATTTATGTGAAGAAGGCCGACGCTTCCCGGGTCTATGGCCTGGAGCTTGAGCACATCCTGTCTCCGAACCATATCAATTTCCTGATCTACAAGGACACCCTCATTGAAGAGCATGTACTCGGAATTCCCGGCGACATGTTCATGGAAGAGAGTCTCGAGAGCATCTCAAAAGTGGAGCAGCAGCGGCTCAGCAAGGAATTCGTGAAATTCAATGAGCGCTGCACCTTGCGGCTGCTTGGAGACATGCGTGCCTACAATTACGTGGTCATCCCCACCTATGACTTTGACCAGGTGCAATTCAGAATCCGCGCCATGGATTTCGACCAGCAGAGCTTTGAAGGCAAACTGAAAGTCTATCGCCCTCAATTTTTCAAGGACAACTATCCTTTTGTCAAGATGGTGGAGAACAACCTGGGCAGTGAATCGGTCGATCAATACAAGAAAGAGGAGCGATCCGCCCTGGCGAAGAGATTGAAAAGCTCACACAACAGGATTCGGAGACTCCTCAAATGCATGAAAAATGACAAGATATCAACCCCTGAGAATATTGAGAACCTCAAGAGGGAGCTCGTAGATTATACCCATGACAAAAACTTCAAGGAGTGCAATACGATGGGTGACATCATTCAGGTGGTCTTTGATTTTGTGGTGCGTAATTACGAAAGCGCCAACACCTATATCATCCGTTAAGACTAGTTGAAATTCATATCTTCGAAGTCTCCGTCGATTTCCCGGTAGAGATCCTCGTCGAAGTCTTCATCGAGCAGGTCGTCTGTCTCAAACTGAATTTCTGGGGCATGATTGGGAATCAAGCCCAATGAGAAAAGCAAGGCTGGCAATTCTGGGTCTTTGTGATCAAAATCCTCATCGATCAACTCCACGAAAAAGGACCACATATTGAAAAAATCATAGATGTAGAGGAGTTTGTCTCCGGTTTCGCTCAGGACAGTCTTGACCTCCAACTCGCTCATTTGGGTCTTTTTATCATGACCCTCACTCATGTCAAACAAAGGAAATTCTTCTCCCTGCACCCAGGTGTCATCCGACTTGAAAAATGAAGCCATTTCATTCCCGACAAATCCAAAAGCATTTGTAAGCGCATTGTGGAGATCTTCCAGGGTTGCGCTTGCATCGATGGCAACATCTCTGATCACATCTTCTTCAGCATTCAATATGACTCTGATCTTGTAAATCATCACCTCTTCATTTTTGATGCAAAATTAAGACATTCTGCGAAAAGTGTTACTTTTACATCTATAAAACTCCGTTAAATTTCTTCTCTCGATGACGCACCAGGAGACCCTGAAAAAGATGAATTCCATGCTTGCTGACACCTTGATGGAAACGCTTGACATTACCTTTACCGACGTTGGTGACGACTATTTGACGGCCACTATGCCCGTTAATTCCAGGGTTCATCAACCCATGGGGCTTTTACATGGGGGAGCGACAGTGGCACTGGCTGAAACGGTGGCTAGCTCGGCGGCTCATTTCCTTTTGGATGACGGCACCAAAGAGGTGAGGGGAATCGAGATTACAGCGAATCATCTCAAAAGCAAGAGAGATGGCCTGGTAACTGCTACGGCCAGGCCCATTCACAAAGGGAGAACAACCCAGCTTTGGGAGGTCCGGGTTACCGATGAGAAAGGAAATCTCATCTCATTGTGTAAGATGACCTGCATTATCCTGTCCAAGTCGTAAAAGATAATAGATGAAAAGGAGCTTTTGGCGAAAACTGTTGCGAATTGCAGGATTGTCATTGCTTGTCATTGTTGTTGTTCTCGCTGTGGTTGCCTACCGATTTATAAGTCCGAAATCGGATCAGCAGATTCGCAAGGTCTTTGAAGGGGAGAGGCATCAGCCGCACATTCGATATTCTGATTTCCAGGGCAGGAAAATTCGCGTGATTGAAATGCAGGAGGAGTTGGACACAGCCCTTCCTTCTCTGGTTTTCGTTCATGGGTCGCCCGGATCTTCCTTGGACTTCAAACGGTACCTGAAAGATGAAGATTTGAACGCAAAGTATAATCTCGTCGCCTACGACCGGGTTGGTTACAGTGACCGTGACTCAGGAAGTCCGCTGAATTCTGTAGATGCTGAGGTGGAGTTGCTTCACACGGTTCTATCCGGGTACGACATAGAAAAAACTGCAGTTATCGGATACTCCTACGGGGGAACCGTGGTCATGGCCTCCCCCCTTGAATATCAGAAGAAAGTAGCCTTGGCGGCCGCTGTCAAGGGAGAGCTTGAGCCTGTGTTCTGGGCATTGAAGTTGTATGAATGGAAACTCACGAGGCCTTTGCTTCCTGGTGTCCTCAGGGCAGCGTCGGAGGAGAAAATGAGACATATTGAAGAACTCAGCGGTAAGGATGACAGATGGAAAGCGAGTGGCTCCCAGGTGCTGGCAGTTCATGGAAAGAAGGATTTTATAGTTCCATATGAGAATTCACTTTACCTTGCTGAGCTTTTGGGCAACAGGCTGGACCTGGTGACCCTTGAAGAAGGGGATCATGCCCTGATATGGACCGAGTATGATTTGATTAAAAAGCTCTTGCTTGGAAAAATGAAAGAAGAATGAATATCCACGAGCTCAAAACCCTGATGGGGCAAAGTATAAGGGATGCACATCCTTTTGTGACTTATCGCAAACCCGGTACAGATTCACTAGTGACCTGGATATGTGATTCCGCGGAGTTCGTGACCCATTCCGACATGTCAGAACCGGGTTTTGTCTTTTCTCCTTTTGACCCCGGACTCGACTCCGTATTCTTTCCCGTGAGAACCTCTCAGATAATTCGAACCCCAATGGAATTGTCAAGTTGGAATTCATCTGCAGTTTCAAAAGATTCGAATGACCGGGCTGTTGATAGAAAAGATAAAGATAGCCATGTTAACCTGGTCAAGAAGGCGGTGGAGGAGATTCGCTCTGGAAAAGCTGAAAAAATAGTAGTATCCAGAAAAGAGGAGATTCTCGACATCCCTGTGAACCCTATAGAAGTGTTTGTGCGATTGGCGGCATTGTATCCGAAGGCCTTCAGTTACATGTGGTACCATCCGGAAGTGGGTCTTTGGGCCGGATCGACACCTGAGACCCTGGTCGAGGTAGAGGACAGGGCCTTCGTAACCATGTCATTGGCGGGTACCCAGCGCTATCTTGGAAATGACGATGTCACGTGGGGAGGAAAAGAATTGGAAGAGCAGCGAATGGTGACCGATCTTATTCAGAAAGAACTCGGTTCCCTGCTTGAGAGCATAGGGGAACCCTACACGCAGCGGGCTGGTCATCTTCTGCATTTGAGAACGGATTTGCGTGGGAGCCTGAAGAAGGATCATGAGCTTTCTGACTTGATCAGGCGCTTGCATCCGACGGCGGCCATTTGCGGTTTGCCCAGAAAGGAGGCTCTTGAATTCATCCAGTTGAATGAGGGATACTCTCGTGAATATTACACCGGGTTCCTGGGTGAGGTGAACTTCCCGGTGTCCGGAAGCGCCCACCTGTTTGTAAATCTTCGATGCATGCGGATGTTTCCAGAGGAAAAGAAGGCGTGGGTCTATGTCGGAGGTGGAATAACTGCCTCCAGTGAACCCGAGAAGGAATGGGAGGAAACCCGAGCCAAAAGTGAGACCATGAAACGGGTGTTTTCCTGAAAAAATGCCGTATTTTTGCAAAGCAGTATTGAAGCGAATTCATGCCACAATATCCCAAGAAAGAAATGGCTCAATTGGTCATGCAGGCCCTGGTTGAGCATCAGATCGAACAGGTTGTCATCTCTCCAGGATCGCGCAATGCTCCCCTGACCATCGGTTGTGCCAATCATCCGAAAATAAAAACAAAAAGTATCGTAGACGAGAGGTCCGCGGGCTTCTTTGCCCTGGGGCTGGCTCAGCAGTCTAAAAAACCTGTGGCCCTGCTTTGCACCTCGGGTTCAGCCTTGCTGAATTATTACCCTGCGGTTGCCGAGGCCTATTATTCACGCGTTCCCCTTCTGATTCTTTCGGCCGACCGTCCGGCTCACCTGATTGACATCGGAGATGGGCAGACCATAAGGCAGCCCAGGATCTTTGAAGAACACATTTTTTTTGAATCCGGGCTCGATGAGAATGACGCCCTGGAGGAAAATGCCGGTAAGATACGCTCCGCCCTTGAGGCCCTGGAGCAATCACAAGGACCGGTTCATTTGAACCTGCCCTTTGATGAGCCTCTGTATGAGACGATTTCAGAGCTCTACGATTTCGGATCACTGATTAAACCCCAGGTAATTGATAAACCCGCTAGCTTGCTCAAAGAAACACCGATCCCTGATCAGGAAATGGATGAACTTGCTGCAATTTGGAACGGCTCTTCGAAGAAAATGATCATTTTAGGGGTGCATCAACCTGATGAGCTCATTCAGATTCAGATGGATCATCTTGCTAAGGATCCCTCTGTTCTCATCCTTACGGAAACCACCTCGAACGTGTCGGGTCAGGAATTCATTTCGAATATTGACCAGTTGATCTTTTCCCTGAGCGAAGAGGAGCTGTCGGAGCTTCGTCCGGAAGTTCTTTTAACATTTGGAGGGATGGTCGTTTCTAAGAAGATCAAACAATTTCTTAGAAGGCATAAGCCAGATCATCACTGGCACATCGACCCCAATCGGGCCATGGACACCTATCATTGCCTTGAGCGTCACATTCCTGTATCAGCACAGCTTTTTTTCAGTCAGTTTTTCTTTTTAACCGAGCCCGTTGATTCATCGTATCAGGAGAAATGGCTCAGGAGGAAGAACAATAAGAAAAAGAAGCACGCGCTATATGTGGAAGGGTTGGAGTATTCAGATTTCCTGGTATTCGACAAGGTCTTTCGATCCTTGCCAAAAGGGATCAGACTGCAGCTTTCAAACAGTTCCGTGATTCGATATGCACAGCTCTTCGACCTGGGCAAAGGGTTGGATGTCTATTGCAATCGCGGTACAAGCGGAATAGATGGCAGTACCTCAACTGCGGTAGGCGCTGCCACGGCATTTTCAGGGCAAACCGTTTTTATCTCAGGGGACCTGAGCTTTTTCTATGACAGCAATGCTTTTTGGAACTCCTACATCCCGTCAAATTTCCGGGTGATTGTAGTCAATAATTCGGGAGGTGGTATTTTCAGGATTTTGCCCGGGCCTTCAACCTCCGGGGCACTGGATTATTTTGAAACCCCGCACCACTTGAATGCGAGCCACATGTGTCAGATGCACGGATTTGATTATCAAAGTGCGACAGACCTCGAAAGCTTGGAGTCTGCACTTAAAGGATTTTTCAATTCGGGAAATAAACCCCGATTACTGGAAATTTTTACCCCTTCTGAAGTCAATGACCGGGTTTTGATGGACTATTTCAAATTTTTGGACAAGGCTTAAGCCTCGCCTAAATGCCAGTTGCGATTTTATTCTCCCTGCTCGGGCTCTTCCTCCTCGGGCAATTCTTCACCGCTGTTGAGGCCTAGCCTTTCAGCCCTTTGCTTTTCGAGAACTCTCTCGATATTGGCGTAGTATCCATCTCCGTTCGGATTGTCTGCACCGATCTTGGCGTATCCGTTCTTATAGTGTTTGAGGGCTTTTTTGTAGTCGTATCCCGTTTCGTAATAGAGTCCAATGTAGAAATCTCCCAGGGGTGTCTCAGGATAGAGTCGCATGATCATCTTTCCAAATTCCTCCAGGTAATCTCCGTTCATCTTGTCGATGATGATCGGCTCGATCTTGTAGATGTCACTTTCCCTGATCTTGACATTCGCGCCGTACAGGTACTCGATCTCGACATATTTGCGCTCGAGGTATTCGATGGCTTCTGCCGGGCTCATATCTGCGATCTCCTCGTCAAATTCCTCCTGTGTAATCGCCGCGTAGGTCTCGAAGGTGAAGCCCATTGCGCTGGCTATGGATTGTCCGATGGATGCCGTTTTATTTGAATTCGACAGGTCATCGTATTTGTAGTTGAAATTGGGATTTTCAGAGAGTTTCAACAGATTATGAACGTTCTTTATAGCTGCTGCGCGTTTCTCCGGATTGAAGTCCCCACCACTCAGATAATAGAAGTAAGGCGTGACAACTGACTGGCTCTGGGCCTCAAGTCGGGATTGCATTTCCGGTGCATAGCTCGGGCTGATGTTCACATAGGCGTTGAATACAGGTTCCGGCTCCAGGAAAAAATAGTTGGTAAAATTACCTGTAAGGGTATTTCCAACAATGGTCTTGAAAAGAGAGGTGCGATAATTGTTCTCCAGATAAGTGAGAAGCTCATCTTTGATGAAGCCGTAGAACTTTGCGCTGTCTTCATTGGGCAACCCTGTGTCAACGCTGAAGTCACAATCTGAATAGCGCTCATCGTTCTGGTTCTGGAAAACACCTACGATGATCTGCTCAGGAGCCTTGTCCCTTGCCGCAAAGAGTTTGGCGTTGGCCACATATACATCAAAAAGGAATTCCCCATCCAGCAAAATTGCGATCGGGTATGAATTGTCGGTTTTCTCCTCATATGAATCCGGAAGATAGATCTTCAGAATTCTTTCCGAATTGAGATTGAACGAGTTGAATTTCTTGAAAACAATATTGTCCTGGGCCTGAAGGGCCATAGTAAAGAACAATAGCAGTAGCACTATTTTTCTCATGAGATCGCGTGTTAGGTTACCTAAGATGCCTGATAAAAGCGTTTTTTTCCTAAATTCGCTTCTCTCAGTACCTAACCAACGATAAATTGTTGCAAATATTTTAGAACTGCCCTAAAACTTTTCAAATGAATGAACCCGTATGGAAAACCGCGAAGGAATTTACAGACATCACATATAAAAAATGCAACGGCGTTGCCCGAATCGCCTTCAATCGCCCAGAGGTGAGAAATGCCTTTCGCCCGCTGACCACGAAGGAACTTTATGAGGCGTTTTACGATGCCCAGGAAGACACTTCGATTGGAGTGGTCCTGCTGTCAGCTGAGGGGCCCTCTCCAAAGGACGGGGTTTATTCCTTTTGCAGTGGCGGTGACCAAAAAGCAAGGGGTCACCAGGGCTACGTGGGCGATGACGGCTATCATCGATTGAATATCCTCGAAGTCCAGCGCTTGATCCGTTTTATGCCGAAGGCCGTTATTGCGGTGGTTCCCGGATGGGCCGTGGGAGGTGGACACAGTTTGCACGTCGTTTGTGACCTTACGCTGGCCAGCAAAGAACACGCCATTTTCAAACAAACCGACGCAGATGTCACAAGCTTCGACGGCGGATATGGCTCTGCCTACCTGGCGAAAATGGTCGGACAGAAAAAAGCCCGGGAAATTTTCTTCCTCGGAAGGAACTATTCGGCTCAGGAAGCCTACGAGATGGGAATGGTGAATGCGGTGGTCGATCATGACAAGTTGGAAGCTACGGCCTATGATTGGGCCCAGGAGATTCTGGCCAAATCACCTACTTCGATCAAAATGCTCAAATTTGCCATGAACCTGACCGATGATGGCATGGTGGGACAACAGGTATTTGCGGGAGAGGCTACCAGACTGGCGTACATGACGGATGAGGCCAAGGAAGGACGCGATGCCTTTTTAGAAAAGAGAAAGCCGAACTTTGAAAAAAAATGGATTCCATAGAAAAAATGAATCCTAAGCGGAGCGCTTTGAAATAGAAAAATCATCAAATGGAAAGGCTGTGAAAATGATCATGACCGCTACTGAAAAAAGAACAATTAAGTAAAAAGAACAACAGAAACATCAGGTAAAAAGAGCACAAGACTCAAAAAACCCAAAGAAATCATATGAAGATCATTTGCATCGGCAGAAACTACGCCAAACACATCGAGGAGTTACAGAATGAGAGGCCCAAAGACCCGGTAATTTTCATGAAACCCGATTCCGCTATTTTATTGAAGAACAATCCTTTCTTCATACCTCCGTTTTCTGAAGACATACACTACGAGGTGGAACTCGTAGTCAGGATAAATAAAATTGGCAAGTTCATCGATGAGAAATTTGCCCATAAATACTATGACGAAGTTGGGCTGGGAATCGACTTTACCGCACGTGACCTTCAAAGCAAACTAAAGGAAAAAGGACTACCCTGGGAAAAGGCCAAGGCTTTTGACGGTAGCGCTGTGGTCGGGAATTTCATGGACAAGTCAGAGCTCGACATGAGCCGCATACGATTTCAGCTTCTTAAAAATGGAGAATTGGTCCAGGATGGCGACTCCACGCACATGCTTTGGAGCATTGACGAGATCATTTCTTACGTCTCCCAATTCTTCACACTCAAAATAGGCGACCTGATCTTTACGGGAACACCGGCGGGTGTTGGAAAGGTAGCTTCGGATGATGTGCTGGAGGGTTCCATAGAAGGCAAAACAATGTTCCAGGTCAGGGTCAAATAAGTAAATTTTGAGTAGCAAAGAGATAGAGAGAAAGTTTCTTGTGAATGGTGATGCCTATCGCGAGGAAGCTCACAAGAAGGTTGATCTCATCCAGGGTTTCCTCTCTTCGGTTCCCGAAAGAGCCGTTCGGGTCAGAAAGGTGGATGATTTGGGTTGGATCACGATCAAAGGAATTGGGAATGCCAGCGGAACCACCCGCTTCGAATGGGAAAAAGAAATTTCAGGAACCGAAGCCAGGGATCTGCTCAAATTATGTGAGCCGGGCAGAATCGAAAAGACGCGGTACTACATTCGCAGAGGATCACATACTTTTGAAGTAGATGAATTCCAAGGAAGTAACCAGGGACTTGTAATTGCAGAGATAGAGCTCAAAGAAGAGAACGAATCTTTTGATCACCCGGCCTGGCTCGGGGAGGAGGTGACGGGCCAAACCAAATATTACAATGCTTCTTTGAGTAAAAAGCCTTTTTCGAAATGGTGATGCATCTTATTCAGAATAAGCCCTATCAAAAAGTTGCCCTTTTTTCAAAAGACCCTAAGACCTCATTCGGTTTTGCACTTGTCCAGAATATGATCCAGTTCTTCTTGGGTAAGGGACATGACATGATGCGGGTTCGGAACTATTTCTTTGATCTCCAATAGCGCGCAGTCACAATATGCCTTGGCTTCATCCTGGGCAACTCCCTGATCGGCCTGTGCTTTTTGACAGTGGTCCACAAAAAGCTTTTCAACTTCTTCTGTCCAGGGATCTTCCAACTTAATGAGTAATATGTCATCCAGGCACCTGGACTTTTCAAACATCTCCACTATGTCGTTCTGTTCCAGTTCTGCCGCAACTTCAGGATCCGGATAATTCTTGATAGATACTTCCAACAGGCAGTCACAATATTCCTTTGCATTTACTATACCTTCACGCTCCAAAAAGCCAACACAATTTCTTTCGAATTCAAATTTGTTCTTATCTGTCCATTGATGCTCCGCAACGGGAGCATCCCCTGCCTGAAAATCCTCCTTGGCATCTTCCTTTTTACCGGAAGTGCATGAAAAGAATAAGATGAAGAGTAAAATGAAGAAATATTGGGTTAGATTGGTTTTCATGATTTTAAAATTCTAAAATTTCACATTTGACGCGCTGGGTTCTCAATTTTTCTCGAGAGATGAAATCAGAAGTCACATTCCCGGCTACAGACCCCCAATAAATCACGTCCCCAGTTGTTCCCCCTACGGCTGCACCCAATACCTGTCCTGCTGTCGCCGCTATTGCCCTGGTCTCTCGTCCTTTCATTTTTTTCTCATCCGGGCGTGTCACGGCAATGATATTGTCAATTGGTATTTTTTTTCCTGCAATAGGCATGAATCGCGTGCTTCTGGCGTAGTCAAAGACCCGGATAACACCACGGTCCTTAAAAATGCCTGTGATTTTACCCTGGAAATAGTGGGGGTTCTTTCCATTTTTGGCATGACCAATGACAATCAGGTCTCCTAACATAAAAGTGTCAATCCTGATTTCGTTTTGATAGCTGGAATCATAGGTTCTCACCAGCAGTTCCTGCCCTAAAACCAAGTGTGTTGTTCCCAAAAGGAAAAACAAAAGGAAAATATTTTTCATGATACTGGGGTTTGGTTCATACTCTCAATCAACCTCCAGACAGGGGGCAAATTGATCTCAACTAAAATAATTATTTCTGGAATAATTTTTTCGAGAAAACATAAAAAGGTTTCTAATCGAGAATCGTTTCTTCCTCCTTTTTCTTCTCATACAGCTTTTTTCCGGCCTCATAGTATTTGTCTCCTTCTGTCCAGAATGGACGCTCCGGATCATTGGCTATCAGGCGGGCTGAGAGCACATAGGACTGGAAAAACTTGTACAGGTAATCGTAATCCATGGTATCGGGATTATCGGTGACCTGATGGTAGTATTTGTTTATCTCGTCGTCGAATGCATTGAAGCCCATGCTATATGTTGGTGCAGGAACCCCTTTTTTGGCGAAATTCACATTGTCAGATCGGTCGAACAGGTTTTGCTCCGGCGCCGGATCGTCGATTGCCGTCAATCCAAATTCTGCCGCGGCCTCTATGAAGTGCTTGCCTGCGGTGGTTCTGTTAAGTCCTAAAATCGTGGTTTTGCTCGTGTCATTATATCCGCCGTTGTCACTGTTGAAGCAATAGACGACTCGATCAAGGGCGATTGTCGGGTTTTCAACAAAGTATTTGCTGCCCAGGAGTCCTTTCTCTTCCCCGGTGAAGAAAATAAACAGAGATGAGCGCTTGGTAGGGTATTTGGCTATATTTTCGGCTGCATTCAAAACCGTGACAGTTCCCACTGCGTTGTCTCGAGCTCCGTTGTAGATCGAATCCATTTCAGCATTGGGCTTCCCAACTCCTACATGGTCGTAATGAGCTGAATATACGATGAACTCATCTTTTAATTCAGGATCTGTGCCTTCCAGGTAGCCGAGTACATTTCTGCCTCCCATTTTTTCCTTCGAAATACCATTGATATCGAGTTTGACCGGTTTTCGAGCGCCCTTCTTTAGCTCGGGTATTTCAGCATCGGATTTGGACATGCCCCAAAGGTGAATAAATTGAGGTTCTTCGCTTTTTGAAGCGATAGTGACCCGTGACTCATTGAAATGATGAGCCAAAGAGGCTTTTTCAGGATCTGAAAGGGTGACTATTTCAACAAGCGCTACAGCGCCTGCGGCTTGAGCCATCTCTCGCTTTTTCATCCCTGCCCTGTAACTCTGCATCATTTCGGTTGCTCCCTCGCTGCCTGCGAAAGTCAAAACCAGTTTTCCTTTTACGTCATTCGACTTGAAGTCTTCTTCGCTGCCATATCCCAGGAAAACAGCATCGCCATCGAAGGTCATCTCACTGATCTTCAAATTGATGAATTCTGTCAAATTCAAATTCTTCATGGTCAGTTCAATCGATTCCGGTGGGCTCACCTTTTCAAAATCCACTTGCTGATAGTAGCTGCCGTCGTCACCTGCTGGTTTGACGCCATATCTTCTCAGGTTATTGGCGAGGTAACTCGCAGCGATGTCGATTTCGGGGGATCCGGTGGCCCGCCCTTTGAGCTCGTCGGAGGCCAAAAAGAAAATATGAGCTTCAATGTCGGTCTTTGAAATGGTGGATCGTACTTTTTCTGCGTCGGTCTGGGCCTGGATAAAAAATGACCCGGCGATTAGCAGGATAGCTAGGGTAGAAATTCTCATTATTAATTTTTTAAGGAGGCTAAATATAATAAAAACACGCAACCTCCTTACCTGGAATAGTTTTGAACCGGGATTTCGTTTCAAGTCTGATCAATCGTGAGCAGACTTGAGTATCTTTGTCAGAATCCTGAACAACTCTTCATGAAGGCAGAAATCATAACGATCGGGGATGAGATCCTGATAGGACAGATTACAGACACGAATTCCAAATGGATGGCAGAACGTCTCAATGAAATTGGAATCGAGGTCCACCAGATTACCTCCGTTCACGACGACAAATCGCATATATTGCATGCCTTGCGGGAAGCCCAGAAGGAATCTGACCTGATTTTGATCACCGGTGGTCTCGGTCCGACAAAAGATGACATTACCAAAAATACGCTCTGCGAGTACTTTGACGACGAGCTTGTAGTGCATCCTGATATCGTGGAGCACATCAAGCATCTTTTTGCAAAGATCAAATACAGGTTCACAGACAAGGACATTGACCAGGCCATGCTGCCATCCAAAGCCAAGGTGCTGAAGAATTTTTATGGGACGGCGTCTGGCATGTGGTTTGAGAATGGAGACAAGATCATTGTTTCCATGCCGGGTGTGCCAAATGAGATGAAGGGTTTGATGCTCGACTATGTCATTCCGGAGGTTCGGGATCGCTTTCATTTGCCATACATAATACATCACACTGTGCATACCTATGGCCTGGGCGAGAGCAGGGTGGCGCAAAGACTGGAAACCTGGGAGGATGAATTGCCTTCTTTTATCAGGCTCGCCTATCTTCCTTCCTATGGCAAGGTTAGGCTCCGACTAAGTGCCCGGGGCGATGACAAAGAGGTACTTGAAAATGGATTGGCGGTAGAATTGGAAAAACTCAAGGAGCTGATTCCTGACATTCTTGTTGGGTTGGACAAGGAGGAGAACCTCGAGGTCGTGTTGAACAGGTTGTTCACCCAGAATAAAGTCACGCTTAGTCTGGCAGAAAGTTGCACCGGGGGATCCATCGCTTCGCGGATAACAGCGATACCAGGAGCTTCAGCATTTTTGAAAGGCGGTCTTGTTGCCTATTCGGAGGAAGTGAAAAGGATGGTCCTGGGGGTTTCTCAAGAAGCCATTAGCGATCATTCTGTAGTCAGCAAAGAAGTAGCCTCGGAAATGGCGATGAAGTGCAAGGAGAAATTCAACACCGACTATGCGATTGCGACCACTGGAAATGCAGGTCCGACCACGGATAAAACGGACAAAACGGTAGGAGTGGTATTCATTGCCATTGCGGGCCCGGGAGGGTGCACAGTAGAAGAATTCTTTTTCGGAAAACCAAGAGAAAAGGTCATTGAAAGAGCATCCGTGAAGGCCCTTGAGATGGTGCGCCGGGAATTTTTAAAAAACCAGGAAAATAGTTTGTTTGATTAGCAAAGAATGTTTATTTTTGCACCTCGTTTTGAAATAACAATTAAAACAATCAGGAAATGTCAAG
>CBDUAY010000033.1:0-21140 GCA_965365245.1 uncultured Flavobacteriaceae bacterium
TGAAATTCTTTGTGGTAGCCATCACAGGCTATGGTATGTCAACCTTTGAAGGCCCCATGCTGTCTTTTAAAAACCTCAATGCGATAGCACACTACACAGACTGGATCGTAGCTCACGTGCATATTGGAGCTCTTGCTTGGAATGGTTTCATGGCGGCGGGTATAATCTATTGGTTGTCAGGAAAACTCTGGAAAACGGATCTCTACAGCAAGAAACTCGCCAACATCCACTTCTGGCTGGGCACACTGGGAATCCTTTTCTATGCACTGCCACTTTACGTTGCCGGCTTTACCCAGGCGGCCATGTGGAAGCAATTCAACCCGGATGGCACTCTTGTTTACGGAAACTTCCTTGAAACAGTTACACAGATCATGCCGATGTACGCTATGCGTGCCTTCGGAGGAACTCTTTACCTGGTTGGTTTCATTCTTCTGGCATACAATGTCATAATGACCGCAAAAGCGGGATCAGCAGTTGAAGATGAATTGGCGGAAGCAGCGCCACTGAAAGAAATTTCTGCAGGAAGACTCGCAGGTGAAGGTTTCCACTCCTGGTTGGAAAGAAGAACCATTTTGTTTACCGCTCTCATAGTACTCGCCATTGCAATTGGAGGGGCGGTCGAAATCATACCGCTTCTTACGGTGGATTCCAATATTCCGAAGATTACCTCGGTCAAACCTTATACTCCGTTGGAGCTGGAAGGTCGCGACATTTACATACGTGAAGGTTGCAACAACTGCCATTCGCAGATGATACGACCATTCAGATCAGAAGTCGAGAGGTACGGAGAATATTCGAAAGCAGGTGAGTTCGTTTACGATTTCCCATTCCTTTGGGGATCTAAAAGAACCGGACCGGACGTGCATCGAGTTGGTGGAAAGTACAATGACAACTGGCACTTCAATCATATGATTGATCCGCGTTCGACTTCACCAGGCTCTATTATGCCGCGCTACCCCTGGTTGGTGGAAGATGATCTTGACATTTCAAATACCGCAGGCAAGGTGAACGCCATGGTCAAGCTGGGTGTGCCTTACAGCCAATTCGAATTGGACAAGGCCGTTTACCTCCTTCAAAATCAGGCGAAAGAGGTTGAAAAAAACCTGAGGCAAGATCCGGAGTTTGTTAAAAATTATGGAAACGCAAATATCGAGAACAAGGAAATAGTAGCGCTTATTGCCTATCTCCAAAGACTTGGTACAGATATCAATGCGGAATCCGCTGAATAAAGAATAACCATGCTAAAGTTCGTTAAACATCATTTAGAGAGCATGTCAGGGGTTGAGATCTATCCCATTATTTCTCTGACCTTGTTCTTCACGGTATTCATCACCATGCTTGTGATCGTTTGGAAAATGCCAAAGAAGAACATTGAAGAATTGAGCAACATGCCATTAGACAACCAATCAAACACAATCGACAATGACTGAGAAGAAACAAAAAAGTGCGTGGAAGAAGTTTTTGCAGTCCATGACCAAAGCCCATGACCTGGGCAAGGAGGAAGAAATCTTGATTGCCGACCACGAATACGATGGAATAAAAGAATTGGACAATGTATTGCCTCCATGGTGGAAATACGGATTTTACATCACAATTCTTGTGGGAGTCTTTTACTACATCCAGGTATTCACCAATGCAGAGGAGTACAGCCAGGAGCAGGAATTCCTTGCTGAAGTAGAGAAAGGAAAAGCCGAGGTAGAAGCCTACAAAGCAGCAAACCCGGAACTTTTCAAACTCGACGTAACACTTCTCACGGACAGTGAAAATCTGGCTGCAGGAAAGAAGGTGTTTGACACTTACTGCGTTGCCTGTCATATGGCCGATGGCGGAGGTGGAATTGGTCCGAATCTGACCGATGACAAGTGGATTCTAGGTGGAGGAATGGAGAATGTCCTGAACACCCTCAACAACGGAGGACGACCAGGAAAGGGTATGATCTCTTGGAAGACCACCCTGAACAATACAGAAATGCAGCAAGTTGCAAGCTATGTGATATCCCTTAACGGAACGACTCCAGCCAACCCAAAAGAGGCTGAAGGGGACATCACTTGGAGTAAACAGTAGTTTCACCATAGTTCTCAGCTCAAGTGAGCTACTGTGTTTTTGATTTTTTTAGTTAGTAGTAGAAAAGGCTACGCTTATCCTTATGGGTGAAGTAGCCTTTTCAAATTCAGATCATATGCAAGACAGAAATGGCGAAACATTCAGAGACAGCATAGCCACTATCGACCAGGAGGGGAAACGGAACTATATCCACCCCAAAAAACCCAAAGGGCGATATACGCGATATAGGACCTATGTCAGCTGGTTCTTGCTTGCCATTCTATTTGCTGCCCCATTTATCAAGATCAATGGCAACCAGTTTCTCCTCTTCAACGTAGTCGATAGAAAATTCAATATTTTCGGTCAGCCCTTCTGGCCGCAGGATTTCTATCTTCTTGTATTGTCCCTTTTGGTTTCCGTAGTATTTATAATCCTGTTCACGGTCATATTCGGGCGAATCTTTTGTGGCTGGATGTGTCCTCAGACCATCTTTATGGAAATGGTTTTCAGGAAGATCGAATACCTGATCGATGGCGACCGTCAAAAGCAGATCAAGCTGGCCAATCAGGAATGGAATGCTGAAAAAATTGGGAAGAGAACCTTGAAATGGATCTTGTTCGCCATCGTTTCCTTTTTAATTTCGAATGTTTTCCTCGCTTACCTGATCGGTGGGGATGTTTTGATAAACCATGTGCAGGAAGGCCCGGCGGCTCATATGGATACCTTCATCAAGCTCTTGGTGTTCACGGCAATATTCTATTTCGTCTTCGCGTGGTTCAGGGAACAGGTCTGCATAATAGCCTGCCCCTACGGCCGATTACAGGGTGTTTTGCTCGACAACAAGTCTATTGTGGTAGCCTATGATCACAAAAGAGGAGAAAACCGACAAAAATTGCGAAAAGGTGAGAACCGTGAAGAAAAAGAGTTGGGAGACTGCATTGATTGCAAACAATGTGTCCTGGTATGCCCAACAGGCATAGACATCCGCAACGGAACCCAACTGGAATGCGTCAATTGTACGGCGTGTATAGATGCCTGTGATGAGATCATGGATCAAGTGGGCTTTGAGAAGGGACTTATCCGTTACGCGTCTGAAAACAATATAGAAAAGGGTGAAAAGTTCGAATTCAACGCCAGAATCATGAGCTATACCCTCGTGCTGACCTTATTGCTCGGGTTCCTGGTGACTCTTTTGTTCCTCCGCAACGACGTGGAGGCAACTGTGCTTCATTTGCCGGGTCAGCTTTATTTTCAGGAAGGAGAAACCATCAGCAATGTGTACACTTACAAACTGATCAACAAGACGAATAATGACTTTGAAAATATAGAAGTTCGCTTATTGTCACATGAAGGAAATATTGAGCTCGTTGGAGGTAAGATCACTATCCCTAAAAGCGGTCTATTCGAAGGCACCCTTTTTGTTAAGATCCAACAGGATGATCTTGAGTCGTCCAAAGAGAAAATCGAGATAGGCGTATTCTCCAACGGAGAGCTCATTGAAGACACCACGACGAACTTCTCGTCCCCGCTGAAGGTCAAATAATTTAAGAAACTGTAATTAAAGGATGAACATATGAAACTGAATTGGGGCACGGCTGTTGTAATTGCGATGATCAGCTTTATGGTGTTCATACTGACCTTCGTATATCGATCGGCAGTCATGGATGAATATCAGCACGAATTGGTGTCTGAGGATTATTACGGAGACGAATTGCATTACCAGGAAGAGATTGACAAACTGAATAATGCGTCGACTTTGGAGGTCGATGTGACATTGATTCGCACAGCGGATGGTTTGACCCTGCGCTTTCCTGAAGGCTTGCAACCGGAGAAAATTTCGGGTTCCATTTATCTGCAAAGACCGTCGAACAAGAGCCTTGATCTCAGAATGCCCATTGAGCTCATCGAAAATGACCTTTTGATCCCGGATGAGAATTTGGCTTCAGGGAAGTATCTCGTAATCATAGATTGGAAGCACGAAGATTCCGAATACATGTTCAAAGACGAAATTTTCTATTGAAATCATGCTCTATACGGCTCTTGTTCTCGGACTGCTAGGCAGTTTTCACTGCATCGGAATGTGCGGTCCCATTGCTTTTGTTCTTCCCGTAGACAAGACCAGTAATCGCAGGGCTTTTACAGGATCGTTTCTCTATCATTTTGGACGTTTGCTGAGCTACGGGCTCATAGGTCTTTTGTTCGGTCTTCTTGGAAGGGGGCTCTATCTTGCAGGATTCCAGCAAAGACTGTCAATCCTGATCGGTGTGGTGATGATTCTTGTAGTTCTCATTCCAACCAGGCAACTCAATCGATTCGCAATATCCCGGCCTCTTTATCAATTCATCGGCAAAGTAAAGTCCAAACTAGGGCTCTATCTGAACAAGACCTCATACAAGGCTCTTTTCCTTATCGGATTCTTCAATGGATTCTTACCCTGCGGCCTGGTATATATGGCCGTCCTCGGATCGGTATCGACCGGGAACGCGTTGGAAGGAGCTACCTACATGATTGTTTTCGGTTTGGGGACCGTCCCCTTGATGACCGCAGCTATTTACCTGGGCAACTTCTTAAAAATATCCGTTCGGAAACGCATTCAAAGAGCAATTCCTATATTTGTAGTAATAATAGGTATTCTATTCATTCTTCGTGGCATGGGGCTCGGTATTCCCTACATTTCACCACCGGACACCAAGTTGATCCTCACGAATGATGCGAATTCCTGCGTAAGCCAATAATTTATGGAAGTACAACAGCCTGTGGGCTTGTCACGAGAAGAATTCGTGCAGATACAAAGCCATTCTGACCTTCTTGATAAACTGAAGCAAAAGAACATTGATATTTCCTCGGTGTTGAAACGAATTCGTTACGAGAAGGAAAAAGAGCATCTCCAGGTCGAACTTGTGAAACTGCAGCGCTACATCAATAAACATAAATTGCGCGTTGCCGTGATCTTTGAAGGTCGTGATGCCGCTGGAAAAGGAGGAAACATCAGGCGCTTCATGGAGCACCTGAATCCGAGGTCTATGCGACTGGTCGCCCTGAACAAACCCACGGATGTCGAACGTGGACAATGGTATTTCAGACGATACATACAGCATTTACCCAATCCTGGAGAAATCGTTTTCTTCGACAGGTCATGGTACAATCGGGCAGTTGTGGAACCCGTGATGGGGTTTTGCAATGACGAGCAATACAGGCAGTTCATGGTTCAGCTTCCGGAATTTGAGCACATGCTTTACGAAGATGGCGTGATCATAGTGAAATTCTGGCTGTCGATCACCAAAGAGGAACAGCTCAAGCGTTTCAATGCAAGAATGGGCAACCCGCTTAAACGATGGAAATTCAGCCCTGTGGACAAGAAAGGGCAAGAGTACTGGGATGTATACACCAAATACAAGGAGTTGATGTTCAGTAAGACACACACATCTTTCAGCCCATGGATCATTGTTAAGACAAATGACAAACATGAGGCCCGCTTGAATTGCATGCGACATGTATTGTCACTTATGGAGTACGACGGCAAGGATGAAGCCAAAACTTCCCTTCTCCCCGACCCCAATGTAATCATGAGATATTACCGCTCACTTCACAAATACGACTGACCATGGAAGAAATAAGTGAAAAGGATTTGCTCAAATTGAATTCCACCAAGGGATTCCATTCGATTTTGCAGAATGACGAGATCAATCTTAAAAAAACGATTCGATACGTTGACTACACCAAACAACTCAAAGAACTTCAGGTTGAATTGATCAAACAGCAGGCCTGCATCATTGAGAAAGGGCAACGCGTCATCGTATTGTTTGAAGGACGCGACGCAGCGGGCAAAGGTGGAGCCATCCGCAGAATCACCGAACGGATCAACCCGCGGCATTTCAGGATCGTTGCCTTGCCCAAACCTTCAGCGGAGGAGCAGTCGCAATGGTACTTTCAAAGATACATACGCCAGTTCCCCAAGGCGGGAGAGATCGTTTTCTTCGACAGAAGCTGGTACAATAGGGCGGTGGTTGAACCGGTGAATGGATTTTGCACAGAAGAAGAATATCGCATATTTATGAACCAGGTCAATGACTTTGAACGAATGATCACAGAATCCGGGATCATCCTGGTAAAGATATACATGTCCATTTCCAAGAAAGAACAGAAAGAGAGATTCGAAGACATCAAGAGCAATCCGCTGAAGCACTGGAAAATGAGTGCTGTTGACGAGAGGGCTCAGGAACTTTGGGATGTGTATACGCTCTACAAGAAACGAATGTTTGAAAACACCAAAAACAATGGCATTCCGTTTAAGGTCATAAAGGCCAACCGCAAGATAGACGCGCGTCTTAATGTGATCAAGCACATGTTGAAGAGCATTCCTTACGACAAGAACCGCGAGGTTTAATCCTGGAATCTATCTGTCAGATTTATTTGGCGCCCGTTTTACGGAACATGAAGTAGAAACCGACAAGGATCATCGGAATGCTGAGAAGCTGACCTGTGTTGAGGTCCCAGTCTCCACGGGAATCAACCTGTGCCTCCTTGAAAAACTCAACTATCAAGCGGACAGACCAAAGCATCACCATGAAGAGACCGAAGATATAACCCAATTTTTCTCGTTTGTCGGTCTTCCAGTAGACATACCACAAAAGGACGAATGTGATGAGATATCCAACAGCTTCGTACAACTGCGCAGGATGTCTTGGGAAACTCTCACCCAGCTTTTCAAAAACAAACCCGTAATCGGAATTGGTCGGTTTCCCGATGATCTCAGAATTCATAAGGTTTCCAATACGCACGAAAATGGCACCACTGGCAACGGGAATCACGATGCGGTCGAGAATCCACAGCATAGGCTTTTGCAACACCTTTTTGGAATAGAAGTACATGGCTATGATAATCCCAATTGCAGCCCCATGACTCGCCAGACCCTGGTAGCCTGTAAAACGAAAAGGATTCAGCTGTATCGGCAAGAGAACCTCAAGAGGACGGGAAAAGAGAAACTCAGGATCATAGAAAAGAAAATGGCCCAGTCGCGCTCCCAGCAAGGTAGCGACCACAGTGTAGATAAATAGGGAATCCAATTTCTCAACCGAAACACCTTCTCGATTGAAAATCTTCTTCATGATCTGCAAACCAAGCACAAAAGCGATTACAAACATCAGGCTGTAATAACGCACGGCAAAAGAGCCTATTTTGAAGATTTCTACATCCGGGTTCCAGTTAATGCTTGCGAATACCATAGATCAATTTTCTCTTGTTTCGTGGGTAAAAGTAAATAAAAGCGTCCAATAGACCTTTCAATTACGACTACTGTTTTTCTTTTTTTTCAGGAACCGGATCGTATCCTGAACTTCCCCAGGGATGGCATTTCGAAATTCTTTTGATCGCCAACCATCCTCCCTGAAACAACCCGTGTTTTTCGAGCGCCTCGATCGAGTACTGCGAACAGGTCGGAGAAAACCTGCAGCTGGCGGGCGTATAAGGAGATATGGCAACCTGATAGAAGCGTATGACCAACTTGAACGGGAAAATCAGGATTTTTTTCAACATCTTCAGGAGAACGAATAGGACGTGCCATCCTTGCCGTCCTTCAATTGTATGCCTTTGGCTGCAAGATCATCGCGTATCTGATCAGAAAGCGCCCAATTCTTGTCTGCCCTGGCCTGTTCTCGCAATTGGATGAGAACCTGAACCACAGCCTCGAGCTTTTCTGAATTGTCGTCACCGGCCATCGCATTTTCAAGACCCAACACATCAAAAACGAAATCCTTCATAGTCTGCTGAAGAAGTTCCTTGTCGGATGCAGAAATTGTCTCCTTGCCTTCCTTGATCAGGTTAACCCATTTGACAGCTTCGAAAAGATGGGCTATCAGAATAGGCGTGTTAAAATCATCACTCATGGCGACGTAACAGTCTTCTCTCCAACGATCCAGATCGATGCTGGAAGATTCTGAAGCTTTCAGATCCGGAAGAAGGCTCATGGCGTCCATAAGCCTGTTGTATCCCTTTTCTGCAGCAAGCAAAGCGTCATTGGAAAAATCCAGGACGCTTCGATAATGCGCCTGCATCATAAAGAACCTCGCCACGCTCGGGGCAAAAGCTTTTGAGATATTTGGGTTGTTTCCGGTAAAGATCTCTTCCGGCAAAATATTGTTGCCCGTGGATTTGGCCATTTTCTTGCCGTTCATAGTCAGCATATTGCCGTGCATCCAGTAACGCACCGGGGCAACGTTGTTGCAAGCCTGTGCCTGAGCAATTTCACATTCGTGATGCGGGAACTTCAGATCCATCCCTCCACCGTGAATGTCGAATTCTTCTCCCAGGTATTTGGTGCTCATCACTGAACACTCCAGGTGCCAACCCGGAAAACCAATTCCCCATGGCGAGCTCCAACGCTGAATATGCTCTGGTTCGGCCTTCTTCCAAAGAGCAAAGTCCTGAGGGTTCTTTTTGTCGCTCTGCCCGTCAAGCGCCCTTGTGTTTTCAATGGCATCCTCCATCTTTCTCTTTGACAGGATCCCGTAATGCTCCTTTTCATTGTATTTCAACACGTCAAAATAAACCGAACCGTTTACAATGTAGGCAAGTCCATTCTCAAGAATTGTCTCAATGGCCTGGATCTGCTCCAGGATATGACCCGTGGCCGTCGGCTCGATGCTCGGCGGAAGATTGTTGAACTTTTCCAGGATGTGATGAAAGTCAATGGTGTATTTCTGTACGATCTCCATGGGTTCCAGCTGCTCCAATCGAGCCTTTTTTGAGATCTTGTCCTCCTCAGAGTCTTCCGTGAGATGTCCTGCATCCGTGATGTTTCTGACATAGCGAACTTTATAACCCAAATGAAGCAAATACCTGAAAATCATATCGAATGACATGAAGGTCCTGACATTGCCCAGGTGCACGTTGCTGTAAACCGTCGGGCCGCAGACATACATGCCAACGTAACCCTCCTTGACGGGTTTGAAGATTTCTTTCTTGTTCGTCAGTGAATTGTAGATGAATAAATCTCTAATTTTTTCCAATGAAGTCAATTTTTGTGCTGCTCAAAGATACAAACAAAACGGTTTTAAATATTTAAAAGACTTTATTTCAAGTCCTTATGCGACAGACCAAGGAAAAAATCCTGAAATCTAACGCAACCACAAACATAATAAAAAAACATCCGCGAATGACTTTGCGGATGTTTCTCTTTTTAGTCGTGTGCACCTCAGTTTACCGTTGTGATCTTGCAGTAGTCAACGTCCATTTCCAACTTTGCGTTTTTGGGCATTTTGACCTTTAGGGTTCGTTTGACTTTCACCTTTTGACGCTTCTCCAGGATCTTCTGAATCTCAGCTTGTCGCTTCATCACCTCTTTTTCCACTTCACGTGCCTCCTTCTCTGCCAGTCGTGCATGACGCTCAATTTCCTGGGCATGCCTCTCCACTTGTCTCTCAGCCTGAGCTCTTGCTTCTTCCCGGATCACTATGATTTGCTTCTCCATCTCCTTATGCTGTTCTGCCATTTCAAGGTGACTCTCTTTCAATTCCTCTTTGAGTCGCTGTAACTGCTCCTTGTTTCTTTCTTGCCATTCCTTGAGATAAGCACTGTTCTTCTTGAACTCTTCATAATCAAAGCTCAGTGACTCATAATTCAGGTTCGTACTGAAATCAAAGTTGTAATCAATGTCCGGGAAATCGGCAATTTCGGGCAGCACTACATGAATGGAGTCAAGGGCTTCCAGCACATGAGCGGAGATCTCAGGAATATCAACCACTACATTTCCCAGGTACTTGTCATTGTGGATGAAAAAGAACTCGTTTCCAAAACTGTCTGAATTGGCTGTGATCTCCACGGTGTTGCCCCTTTTTTCAGTTTCAATGGTCCAGGAATCAAAAATGGCTTTTGCCTCAGATTCGGACAATCCTTCCACCTGCATGACGCCTTGAACCTCAATTCGGTTCTTGTTCCATTCTTCGATTTCGATCTCCGTGTAGGAAGCGTCAATAATAACTTTGGCCTGATCGGCAACCGGGAACTCACTGATCGGGGTTTTGAATTCCTGAGCCTGGATCATTCCAAACCCAAGCCATGCCATCAGCAAAACTCTATATTGTAGCTTTTTCATTGTTACTCGTTTTAATTTTCTTCAATTCATTTTTCAACTCAACCATCAACTGCAATCGCATTTGAAGGTTATCGATAAGGTTATTGATGAGTTCCTCGTCAATGGTATCCATTCGAAGCTGCTTTGAAAGCAATTCGTATTCCCTGGTCAAACCGTTCAATTTTCTCAGGTAATCATCCAAAACAGCCCGGTTTTCATCCGTCACTTCCAAACTGGCCAGTTCAAAATTTATCGCAGTTAGGTAGTAATTTTCAATTTTTTTCAATTCGGGAGAGTAATCCTTCAAACTTATTTCAGTTGCCTGTTGATACTGCGGTTCATCAACGCGTTCCTGAAAGGTAAACACGTAGCCAAGTCCGAAAAGAACGAGTACAGTAGCTGCAACACTCAGGAATCTCAGGGAAACTCCACGGCTGTCGTGCAATTCTTTTTTCAACTTCCTCTCGAAAACAGAGCGATCGTTACTGGGTAATTTTCGCAACATCGTCTCCTCTCTGAACCTCTCTCTTAGATCATCTTTCATAATTGCGTGCGGTTAATAGTTCTTTAAGTCTTGATTTTCCTCGTGACAATTGGGATCTCGATGCTACCTCTGATATATCGAGAATCTGCGCCACCTCCTGGTGGTCATAGCCTTCCATGAGATACAATTTGACCACGTTCTTGCACTTAAGCGGCAATTCTTCAATGCACCTGACGATTTCATTCAGGCTGATTTCTGGATCGAAATTCCAGGAGCCCTCATCCGAGCCAGGTTCCATATAATCCTTCAGCTCCACGGTTTCAATTTTCTTTTTTTTGATCCAATCCAGGCACTGATTGATGACAATGCGCTTCAGCCAGGACCCGAACGTGGCTTCCCCGGTAAATGAGTCAATCTTCCTGAAGGCTTTTAGAAATGCCTCGTGCATCAGATCCTGGGCGAGGGCATCATCCTTAACCATATTGAATGCCGTGGTGAACATAGACTGACAATAGGCGTCATACAATTCCATCTGCGCCCTTTGGTCATTCTTACGGCACTTTTCAACCAGTTGCAAGTGATATAAATTGGTCATTCGGCTACTTTGTTCTACTCTAAATACGACTCACTTTTCAAGACGTTGCAGAATTCTGCAGTTTTATTTAAAAATATAACTTTTGAACCAAGTATTTCGGCTTTCAAAACGAGGCAAAAAAAAGAGAGCCACCTGGGCTCTCTTATTTTACATTGGAAGTTGATCTTTCAATTCGAATTATTCCTGAACGATTTCAATCTCGAAAAGCAAATCCGCGTTTGGCGGAATCACACCTCTTGACCCTTGCTCTCCATATCCCAGGTGAGACGGAATCATAATTAGAGCTTTGTCACCGTAGTTCAGTTGTTGCAATCCTTCTTTGAAACCCGGTATCAAAAGTGCCTCCGGGCTGTAGTCCATCGTTACGGGTTGGTATCCACCTGCCTGGTCCCTTCTGCGGTCATACTTGCCGTAGGTTTCCGCGACTTCTTTGACATTCGAGTCAAAGAGATCACCTGTCGAGAAATACCCCGCATAGTTCACTTTGACTTTGCTTCCAGTGTTTGGCTTTAATCCGGTCCCCTTTTTGATGCTGATTATCTTCAATCCTGAAGGCATTACAGTAGCATTGGCCTCATTCTCCTCGATAAATTTCAGAAGTTCAGCTTTCTGCTTTTCTTTTCTTTCTTCAGCCTGTCTCTTCTCTTCCTCAATCCTCGCGAAATAGCTTTCAAATTCCTTGGCAGCGTCAAAATTCTTGGCTTCCTTACCAACTCGTATGATGTCAATTCTATTTATTTTGTCATCCTTCTGAATGGAATCCACCACCTCCATGCCCTGAACGACATATCCAAAGACACTGTGTTTCCCATCCAGCCATTTTGCTGCCTTGAGAGTGATGAAGAACTGGCAACCATTGGCATCAGGGCCAGAATTCGCCATGGATAGAATTCCAGGGCTGTCATGGATGAGCTTGAGGTATCCATCCTCATCAATCGGGAACTCGTCCTCGAATTTATAGCCCGGATCACCTGATCCATTGCCCCTTGGGTCTCCACCCTGGATGACAAAATCCTCTACAACCCGATGAAACCTGAGGCCGTCGTAAAATCTCTTTTGGGCGAATTTTTCGTCAACATAGGTATTGGTCCCCTCTGCCAGTGAAACAAAATTCGCAACCGTGATAGGGACAAGCTCATACTCCAGCTTCAACAAAACGTCTCCCTTGTCGGTCTGCAAATCGGCATACATGCCGTCATCGAGATTATCGTACTTGGTGCTTTTGCAAGAAGTCATGAGCGCCAACGAAAGAAACAATACTGTACTAATTCTTTTCATTATCTGTCAATTTATTTACTTTAATCAATTCAACTTTATAAATGAGTGGTTGGTTGGGGTTGATCCTCTCGGAGCCTGTATATCCGTAAGCTTTGTAGGAGGGAAAGAGAAATGTGACGCGTTCACCTTCCTTCATCAGTTTTAAACCGTCTTGCAAGCCCGAAATAAGCTCTTCCTTGTCTACGGTATAACTTTGAGGACCCAATTCCTCTTCTGAAAAAATAACCTGTTCGGCCAGATCGCGCACGTCGTAATTGAACAGGATCACATCACCCGTTTCTGGCATCGGGCCATTTAAGGTGTCTCTTCTTTCGTAGTAGTACCAAAAACCTTGTTCAGAATTGAGGTATTGGTGCAAACTGTCTCCTTCAATCTTCTTTTGTAGCAATTGGTTTTCGGCCTTGGTCAATATCTTGTTTCGCTCAATCGATTCACTCATGAAGGAGCTCGTCTTGCGAACAACGGGTTTTCTGGCTTCAGGTTGTGAACAGCCAATGAGCAGCCCGGCGATTAAAAAAAGACTGTATATTCTCATTCTGATGCTTTTAATTCCTCGAGGTATTCGGGAAGAAGGTTTTTGAATTTCTCCACCGTCTCTTGCAGCGATGTCTCACTTCGTCCTCCGGCAGCATTGATATGCCCCCCTCCGTTGAAATGGTTCCTTGCAAATTCATTCACCGAAAAACTGCCCGAAGATCTAAAGGATATCTTAATAATCTTCTGTTTTTTATCTTCAATGAAAATCGCGGCAAAAATAACATTTCTCAGAGAAAGTGCATAGTTGACAAAACCTTCGGTATCCCCTCTTTGAAAATTATGTCGGTTCAATTCGTTTTGGGACAGGGTGATATAGGCCGTGTGAAACTTTTTCAACACGACAAGATTGTGAAGTGCCTTGCTCAGCAGCTGCAAACGATCATAGGTGTTCACATCGTGAATCTTTCTGTAGATCTCTGAATTGTTGGCCCCATGATCCAGCAAATTCGCAACTATTCTGTGCGTGGTGCTGTCGGTAGCCGGAAAACGAAACGATCCTGTATCGGTCAGAATTCCGGTATAGAGGCAGGTTGCTATTTTATCGTTCATGAAATTGAGGTCACCCATAGCCTCCATAAACTGATAGATCATTTGACTCGTCGAACAGATAGAAGGGTCAACATAGGCGATGTCGGCAAAATCATCCGGTTCCTGGTGATGATCAATCATCACATAGAATGGATTCAAAGTTTCCATGAAACTGCCCATCATCTCACCCAATCTGTGCAGGGCATTGAAGTCCAAAGCAAAGATGATCTCTGAATTCTCAAGTATGCGGGTAGCAGACTTAAGATCGTGCTCATAAATAGTGATATCACCCTGGCCAGGCATCCATTTGAGGAATCCCGGGCAATCATTTGGCGAAACAACGTGAACCTTGTGCCCTAATTGAGTTAGGTAAAAATAGAGGGCGAGAGATGATCCATAAGCATCACCATCCGGGTTTCTATGGGTCACAACAGCTATGGATTTGGGAGTTTTGAGCTCCTCCTTGAGGCGTTTGCAATCTTCAGAATTCATAGTTGGCGAATATACGATAAAATCCAGATTAACTTTTTATATTTTGTGATCCATTCGCGAACTTTGAGTTACTTTGATAATTCTAAAATCTGCATCTATGACTCGCTTTGTGATCTATACGTTCTACCTGATATGCCTGCTCGCCTGTCAACCTTCGAAACCGAAGTCTGAATCTATAGATCCTCCAAAAAAAGAGACTAAAACCGACCTGACCATTGCCTTCGGTTCCTGCAACAACCAAAGGGTGAAAAGCCCAATTTGGAAGGCCATATCTGATACGAATCCTGATCTTTTCATTTGGGGAGGCGACATTGTCTATTCAGATACTAAAGACATGGATAAAATGCGAATGGCCTATGATGTGGTTCTTGCCGATTCCGGTTATGTTGCGCTCACCAAAAAAACTCAAATTACCGGCACATGGGACGATCACGATTATGGATTGAACGATGGAGGGGCCGAATGGGAATTCAAAGACAGCGTGCAACAGATACTTCTCGATTTCCTTCAGGTTGAAAAGAAAGACCCAAGACGAATTCAAAATGGCGTTTATCATAAAAAGGTGTTGAATGCAAAAGGAAAATCAATAAAGATCATCGTTCTGGATACCCGCTATTTCAGGTCAGGGCTTACTAAAGATCCAACCGGTGCTAAACGATATGTGCCAAATCCATACGGTCAGGGCACCATGCTGGGTGAAGCCCAATGGCAATGGCTGAAGCAAGAGCTTTCAGACCCCGCCATCGATTTTAACCTCATTGTTACCAGCATCCAATTCCTGTCGGGGGAACACGGTTTTGAATCCTGGTCCAATATGCCCCACGAGGTTGATAAAATGATTGATTTGATTCAGCTGGAACAACCCAACGGGACCCTTTTCCTTTCCGGAGACCGTCATATTGCTGAAATTTCAAACAGGAACGTAGACAAATTGGACTATCCACTGATAGATTTTACCGCAAGCGGCATGACACACAGTTATTCATCCTTCAAAGGAGAACCGAATCAATACAGGGTTTCCGATGTCGTTTCGGACAAAAATTTTGGGTTGCTGAAATTTGACCTTGACAACAATACGATCACGATGGAAATTCGATCGGAAAACAACGATATTCTTCAGTCCTATTCACAAAAATATTAAACCTACCCAACCATTTAATTGTTGAAAGTTTGTGTCATACGCCTGAAAAAAGGTATTTTTGCCAAAAATTTGAAAATACTTTTTTAATGGCAACCAATAGAACATTCACAATGCTCAAACCGGATTCTCTTGAAAAGGGAAACACGGGAGCTATCCTGGAAAAAATCAATGCGGCTGGATTCAAGATCGTGGCGATGAAACAAACCCAAATGACCAAAAGAGACGCGGAGACTTTCTACGCGATTCACAGGGAGAGACCCTTCTTCCCGGAATTGGTCCAATACATGACTCGAGGCCCGATAGTCGCTGCCATTCTGGAAAAGGAGAATGCTGTTGAGGATTTCAGAACACTCATTGGAGCGACCAATCCTGAAGAGGCTGCTGAAGGAACGATCAGAAAGCTTTACGCCCACTCGATCAGTGAAAATGCAGTTCACGGCTCAGACAGTGATGAAAATGCCGCAATAGAAGGAGCGTTCCATTTTTCAGGACGGGAGATTTTTTAAATCGGAATACCTACATATCAAAAAAAGCCGCTCTTAAGCGGCTTTTTTTCTTTCATTTCATTTCCGTTAGACTATTAAAGAAGTCGGATCTTTTTCAAATCCATATGGGTTAGAGTCTCCCTCATCATATTGAGAATCTTGTCTTTCCCGTATTCGAGCTCCTGTCTCAAAGCAGACGAATTGAGTTTAACCATAAGTACCTCGTTCTTGAGCGATACATCCTCGGTGTAGTTGGCCACCCCGGGTCCCATGACTTGCAACCAGGCCTCCTTGACGGTGATCTGATCCATTCCTTTCTGAAGTTTGTTTTCCCTGAGCATTTTAGGGATCAGGTCTTTGATCTTGTTCGAATCGTTCTCTCTTCGTGTCATTTTAGCTTCTTTTCATGGGTGCGTAACATAACGGGAAATTCTCACAAAGGATACATCGTGAAACTTTGCCCGGTTTTGCGTATCAATCTTTCCGTACGCTCATCATGGGTGTCTGTAATGAACAACTGTCCGAAGTTTTCATCATTGACAAGGTGAAGCAGCTGCCCCACCCGATTATCATCCAGTTTGTCAAAAATATCATCGAGCAACAATATGGGTTTCATATTCGATTTTTTCTTCATAAAATCGAATTGGGCTAACTTCAATGCGATCAGGAAAGATTTTTGCTGACCCTGAGATCCCACTTTCTTTATTGGGTAACCATCGATTTCGAATATCAGGTCATCCCTGTGAACCCCAGCTGAGGTGTATTGAAGCACCCTGTCCTTTTCCAGCGTTTCCTTCAACATCATCTCAAAATCGACAGATAGGAGTTTTGATTTGTAAGAGAATCCCACGCGTTCAGGACCTCCCTCCAGTTCAGATCCCTCAAGTATGTGACCGTGCCATTTTTCAAAGATTGGTATGAACTCATCAACAAATGCCTTCCGCTTCTGGTATATTGACGTCCCGTATTCCACCAGCTGTGCATCGTAGACTTCGAGATTATCGCGGTTAAAAACGAAATTCGCTGCGAAGTATTTGAGCAATGCATTTCTTTGACTGACAGTTTTGTTGTAACGGATCAAATGCTGAAAATAATCCTGATCATTCATGGAAATGATCATATCCATGAACTTTCTTCTCACTTCGCTTCCTTCCACTATCAGATCCGTATCATAAGGCGAAATGATGACAAGGGGGAGAAATCCATAATGATCTGATAGCTTCTCATATTCCTTTCCATTTCTCTTCATGATCTTCTTCTGCCCGCTTTTGAGACTGCAATGAATGTGCTCATGCCTTCCGTTCTTGTTAAAGACCCCGTCAATGACGAAAAAGTCTTCACCGTGCTTGATATTCTGGGAGGCAATAGGGTTGAAATATCCCCGGGTATGGGCCAAATAATAAATCGCATCCAGGACATTTGTCTTTCCGACTCCATTGTTTCCGACAAGACAATTGATATTCTGGTCGAACACAAAGTTTTTTTGATCGAAATTCTTAAAATTGATTAAAGAGATACTTTCTAAATACATTGTAGAACCGCAGGGTTGCAACTGAAATTTTAACCATTTAAACTGCTGTATTTCAGTAGTTAATGTGAAGACAGCACCGTGTAAACTCAGTGTCACAAAAAAACGAAATTAAAACGTAAAAACCGATTTTAATTTCAATAAAAATTATATTTTTGCGCCATCAATAAAAAATCCTATGGCGACATACAAGAAAAGAGGAAACAAGGTCAAGAAAGGTCATCAGGCTAGCATTGAGGATCAGAGTACAACCGCCGAAGTATTCAATACACTCGATGAAACTGCTTCGCGATCGGAGCAATGGGTTGAGAAAAATCAGAAGATCATATTTACTGGTTTGATCGCTGTAGCTGCGATCATTCTCGCATTTTTGGCGTATAACAAATATGTCATGGAGCCAAAGGAAAAGGAAGCGGCTAACGAGCTGGCCTTCCCAAAAAGCTATTTTGAGCAAGCGCAGAACAATCTCGCAGAAGCTGACTCTCTATACGCCCTCAGTCTCAATGGTGCAGATGGCAAATACGGACTCGTCGATATTGCTGACACTTACAGCAGCACGAAAGCAGGAAATCTCGCCAAGTACATGAGCGGAATCGCCTATTTGAAAACAGGGGACTATGAAAATGCTATCAAATATCTGTCTGATTTCTCATCAGACGACGAAATGCTGTCGGCCATAGCCCTCGGGAATATAGGAGACGCCTTTATAGAGATCAACCAACCTGAGGATGCACTGGAATACTACCTGAAAGCTGCCAATCTCCGGGACAATAACTTCACAACGCCATTTTATCTGTTCAAAGCGGGTCAAACCGCAATGGACCTGGGCAAGTTTTCGGATGCTGAAAAACATTTCACGCGTATCAAAGAAGATTATGTAAAATCCGAAGAGGCGAAAAGCATTAACATTTACATTCAGAGAGCCCAGCTGGCGAAGAAATAAGCTGAGTAAAATGGCTACGACAAACTTGTCAGCATACGATAAAAACACAATCCCAAACGCGAAGGCACTTCGGTTTGGGATTGTTGTTTCAGAGTGGAACCCCGACATAACGGAGAATTTGCTGAAAGGAGCCATCCGGACCCTGGAAGAGAACGGGGTTGCCGATAAAAACATTTTAGTTCAATGGGTTCCTGGTAGTTTTGAATTGATTTTCGGTTGCAGCCAGATGCTCAAAACAGAGGAGCTGGACGCAATTATTGCCATAGGAAATGTTATTCGTGGTGAAACGGAACACTTTACCTTCGTCTGTGAAGGAGTCACACAGGGGATCAAAGACCTCAACCTGATCTATGACGTGCCCACTATCTTTTGTGTCCTTACGGATAACAACAAGCAGCAGTCGATCGATCGTTCCGGGGGGAAACACGGAAACAAAGGAGTCGAGTGCGCAGTTGCCGCAATCAAAATGGCAGCTTCCCGCCAAAAAGGCATTTAACATAACTTTATTTGACAGGCTAGCCACATTTCAGTAATTTTGTGTTTACCTAAGTATTCGCAAATGTTGTTTGGAAACGCTTTTAAACCCAGGTCACACTACGTGTACAACTACAAGCCCCGTTATTACGACGAGAGGAAGGAGCGCCTGGAAAAAATGAAAGCCAAGTACGAAAAATCGGCTTCAGAAACGGGAGAAGGTGAAGATATCCCTAAAATCACCCTTACCAAAGATCAGCTTAGGTCTGGCTGGCAAAGACACAAAAAAGTATCTTCCAACCGTGCTGTCAACATCAGACTGGCAATCATCATCACTATCCTAGTAGGAATTTTAGCCTATATTTTTGAATTGCATAAATTGTTTTAATGGCTGATCGTATTCGATTACTCCCAGAGAATGTGGCCAATCAAATCGCTGCAGGTGAGGTAGTTCAAAGGCCGGCATCCGTGGTGAAGGAATTGCTGGAAAATGCTGTGGACGCTGGTGCCACAGAAATCGAATTGATCGTGAAGGACGCGGGCAAGACCCTGATTCAGGTCATTGATAATGGATCGGGCATGAGTCGGGCGGATGCAAAGCTCGCTTTTGAAAGACATGCAACCTCCAAGATCAAAACAGCGAATGACTTGTTTGACCTGCACACGAATGGTTTCCGGGGAGAAGCCCTGGCTTCAATAGCAGCAGTTTCACACGTCAGGCTCAAGACAAAAACTGAGAATGAGGAACTCGGAACCGAAATACGAATTGACGGTGGGGATATCAAATCGAATACCCAGGTTCAAACTTCTACAGGCTCGGTAATTGAAGTGAAGGATCTGTTTTACAATATTCCTGCCCGCAGAAACTTCTTGAAAGGCAACAGCGTAGAGACCAGGCATATCGTAGATGCTTTTCAGCGCGTGGCATTCACGGCCCCGGGAATCCGTTTTCGATTTGTGCATAACGACAACGAGGTCTTCAACCTGCCGCCATCACAAACAGATAACTTGTCGGCCAACCTGCGCCAGCGCATTGTCGGGATCATGGGTCGAAACACAAATGAGAAACTCGTTCCCATTCAGGAGGACACAGAAATACTCAAAATCACCGGGTTTGTCGGAAAGCCTGCTCATTCCAAGAAAAAGAGAGGCGAGCAGTTTTTTTTTGTGAACAACAGGTTTATCAAGCACAGTTACCTGAACCACGCGGTTTTGAATGCATTTGAAGGGCTGATTCCACCCGGCAACTACCCGGCCTATTACCTTTTCCTTGAAGTGCCTCCAAAAAGTTTGGATGTCAACATTCATCCGACTAAAACAGAGGTTAAATTTGACAATGAGCGCGATCTGTACGCCATCATCAGGTCGACGATTAAGCATAGCCTGGGTCAATACAATGTCAGCCCCAGTTTGGATTTCGAAAGAGACGCAGGTCTTGACACGCCTTATGCCTACAAGGACAAAGCCTCAGTGAAATCACCGACTATCGAGGTAGACAAGGACTTTAATCCCTTCCGAAAGGAGTACGCAACGGCTTCGGGGTCCAAAAGGAAAGAGGCCCTTCAGCAATGGGAGGCGCTATATCTTGACAATGGTCCCGAGAAAGAACTGATCCACAGCATACAAGTGGAAGCCGAGGACGTCAGCCGGGAATTATTCGAAGAAAAAGAAGGCCTGGATGTTTTGCGGACCTTCCAGTTGCATACCAAATATGTGGCGAGCTCTATTAAATCGGGCATGGTTTTGATCGATCAGAATGCGGCCCACCAGAGGATTCTTTACGAGGAATATCTTGAGAAAGTCACTCTTGAAGGAATTGGACATCAGCAACTTCTCTTCCCTCTGAAAGTGAACTTGTCAGCAAATGAGGTGCAAATACTAAGGGAAGTGAAAGCAGATCTGGAATCCGCCGGTTTTCACATAGAGCATATCGGGCAAGACCAAATCACCCTGGATGCGATTCCTGTTAACATCACCGAGAAGCAAGTGCGTCAAATCCTCGAGGAATTGGCAGGCAACATTAGAGACGAGGTGCCTGAATCCAGTTTCAGCCAAATTGACACAATCGCAAAAAGTCTTGCAAAAAGCCTGTCCATTAAGGCGGGGACACAACTGAATTCCAAAGAGCAGGAAGCACTGGTCAACAACTTGTTCTCCTGCAGAGAACCAAATTATTCGCCATCCGGAAAAAGGACATTCATCACGATTTCCATGGAGGATCTAGAAGAACGATTTAATACTTGAATATGGGAAAATTAACGGATGCGGTGAAGCATTTGATCTTGTTGAATGTCGCTTTCTTTGTGGCAAGCTCCATCGTGGGCCCGCAGCTCAGTGCCTGGTTCGCCTTGTTTTTTCCGGAAAGCCCGAATTTTGGGGTTTGGCAATTTGTGACGCACATGTTCATGCACGGGGGCCTGATGCACATCCTCTTCAACATGTATGCGCTCTGGGCCTTCGGATCTCCACTGGAACAGATGTGGGGAAGAAACAAGTTTCTCTTCTTTTACTTTTCAGCAGGAATCGGGGCGGGTCTCATTT
>CBDUAY010000034.1:0-20934 GCA_965365245.1 uncultured Flavobacteriaceae bacterium
TGTCGATGGGGGTAGCGATCAAAAAGCTCATACAGCGCACCGGGTTGCCGATTGTGACCCATGATCACGATTTTCACTGGGAGCGTGGGGAGCGTTATATGTCGATTCATCCGGAGATCAATCAATACGTGAACGACAATTTTCCGCTTTTGCTTCCCGGAGTTAGACACGCCGTGATCAATACCTTTGGGGTGGAAACCTTTAAAAATCGCTTTGACATCGACGCCCTGCTTGTGCCAAATGTCATGGATTTCAACAGGGCATATGGGATTCCGACTCCGGAGAATGAATTCTTTCTCAAGGATGTAGGCGTCAGAGAAGGCGAGATTGCCCTGCTACAGGTGACACGGATTGTGCGTCGAAAAGGAATCGAAACGGCTATTTCGCTGATGGATAAACTCGATGACAAGAAGTTAAAACTGGTCATTACAGGCAACAACCATGACGACGAGAACAAGGAATATTACAACGAGCTGATCGATCAGATTCACGATCTCAACCTGTCGCGGCAGGTGATTTTTGCATCCCACAAGGTGCTTGACCACAAAGACCTGTCAGATGTTTATGCGCATGGAAGGGCCTGTACCTACTTTAGCACCTACGAAGGATTTGGCAACGCTTTTGTAGAGTGCGTTCTCGCCAAAAAGCCGATCTTTGTGAATAACTACAAGCCGGTTTACATGCAAGATATCGGCAACAAAGGCTTCGAAACCGTCATGATCGAAGACAGCATTTTGACCGACGAGAAAGTCAGGCAAATGGCTGAGATCATTTACAATCCACAACGCTGCAGGGAAATCGGCGAATACAATTTCGAAATAGGCAAGAAGCATTTTTCCTATGAGGTGCTCGAGGAGAAACTGAATACGCTTTTTACATTTTAACGAATAGAGAATGAATGATACAGGGAAACTGAAAATCAAAAATGTACTAGAAGAATTAAACAAAGAAGAAATAAACACGTGGTTTGATCTGGGCCTCTTCCTGGACAGGTTCAGAGAAAGGAAATTCAAACCGGCTTTTGAGGGAGACGCCAAAGCCTTTGACCGGTATCTCGAAAAAGGAGGGCTCGCCTTTATCACTTTCTACTTTACCATAGACGGGATCACGGTAGAAACCGAAAAATATGCCAAAACCTTCAAAAGCATTTACCCTGACATCCCGATTCATTTCATTGCAGGAGAGATTAAGGAGGAAGCCGATGAATTGATCCCCGAAAGTGCCTTTAAAAAGGTGATTCCGCAAATGGAGGCCTTTGACGCCTGGCCGTTGTACGAGGATTTCTTCAAGATCAAAATGGAACGCGGGAGCGTTGAATACAATGAGCTCATCGGGAAGTTTTGGAATGAAGTTCTTTTCCTTGTCGAAGCTTTGGGCAGCTATGTCGAAGAAAACGACATCGCCCTATTGTATTTGATCAACGTGTGCTCAAACCCTGGCAACGTCTCATTGGCCCTGGCAACGGTATTGATCTCTGAGTATCTGGGGCTTCCGGTTATCAACAACAACCACGATTTTTATTGGGAAGGCGGCAATCGTGAGGTGGAGATTAAGAAGAAAGGCCTCAAAAGGGGTCCGAGAGATTTCTTTTTTCACAATTCCCATGTGGGAGAATTCTTTTCATTGATCGAAATGATTTATCCCTGGGAGAGTCGTTCCTGGATGAATTTGAACATCAATAAGATCCAGCAGAATCACCTTATCAACATCAATGGTCACAATCCGGCCAACGTCGCTCTGATCGGAACGGCAGTTGACACTCAAATGCATCGTATGAGCAAGCGGGATGTCATCAAGGCCTTCATGCAGGTGTCCAGTATTTTCGCCAACAAGAAAGACACTATAACCGTCCATACGGCGGCGCGTCATACAAAGAGTGAGCGTTCGTTGAAACCCATTCTTTTGGGGTATAAGACGGTAAAGAAATTTGATTTTGTCAATAATAACATCGTGTTTTTGCAACCCACCCGGGTGATCAGCCGTAAATCCATTGAACTCAATTTCAAGCTTATCAAGCGCTTGTTTTCTTATGAAACCTTTTATGAGAAATTCGTCACAAACCCGCAGTTGAAGCTATCACTGATTGTTTCGGGGCCTATTCCCCATGGTCAGCAGGAGTATTACCAGGATCTGAAGCGAGATTTTAAGAACTTTCTCGAGAAGTTGCCCAAAGAATTCCGAACTCGCGTGCTTCTGGGGTTCTTGTTCAGTGAGTTTGACAAGCACGAATTCAAGAAAAAGTACAAAAAGCCACTCGACATCGAGCAATTGTACGACGTTGCTTCTTTGATCCTGTTGCCGAGTCAGACAGAGGGCAGGGGCCTGCCCATCATTGAGGCAGCAGCCTGCGGCACCCCGATTTTCTGTCGGCAATACGAGCCCCGGGAGGTCTATGACGAGGTCATCGGGAGGCATCTCGATGAATCGCAGCGCCTGAAGGTTTTGGAGTTCAAGGGCTCCAAGATTCCCAAGCGACTTGCGGAGAGCATTTGTGATCATGTGTTCTACCCGCAGAATCGGATGATCGACGTGACGCACAACCGAAACGTGATCAATAAGCGATTCAGCCTGGAGTCATTGGAGAGGAATATCCGGTATGTAGTAGAGCGGCTGCATCTGCAGCTCGACGCAAGCAGAACTGAGGTCTCTCCTCGACTGAGTCACCTGTTGAATTCCTACAACAAGCTGGTCAACTTCAGCAATGAGGATCTCGATGCAATTCTGAACCGCAGCACCCGGCATTATCTGCCCGGTTATGGCCGACTCGCCTTCATGCTCTATCTAAAATCATTGATTGACCCGAGCTTTTTTCGAGTTGAGGAACAGCTGACCCGGGGCATGGTGATGCGCTATGCCCGAATGATGGAAAATGACATTCCGGATATGGTCAACAAAGACCTGGAGCTCATTCATGAGTACTACAACTCCATCGATGACATTTTCAAGTATGTGGACGGGGAAATCTCAATCCGACACGACCACGCACTGGCCTACCGGCATAGAAATAAAGTATCTTACGCCTACCAGGCTTTCACGTATCAGGAGTTGACAGGACTGGTCAATATGATCTACAATGACGTATTCAAGCCGAAGAACCTTGCTGACCTGACCCTGGCGCCCCAGTTCTTTGCAGACTGGGAGCTCGCGTTGTTCCAATTGACAAACAGCAATTTCCTGGGGATCGACGACCGAAAGATGCTGACGCGCAAGCTAAAGGAAAATGTGCCCAAAGGCTATTTCCCGGGACGCTATATCAAGCACGAACTTGAGTACTTTGTGTTGCAGCCCATCCGTGCCCAGCTCAAATTGTCCATACAGGAAGAGCTTACCCCTGAAATTCTCGAAAAGAAAGGCAAAAGCTTGAATAAGGTCTACATTTTCATTCATGAACCCAGGATCACCAAATGGTTCTCCAGCGCCAACATCCAGGAGTACCTGGAAAGTGGACAGGAACCCGAATTGGGTCTGTTGTACAAGGCGGGTGTGGTTCAGATTGTAGAGACGCGACAGTGGTCAGAAGGGGTTCATTTTCCTCAGATGGGGGCCAAGGCCATTAAGATCCTGCGTGAGATCAAAGAGTCCAAAGGTTTTATTATCACCAACGGTGAGTACGCTGCGATGATGACCGACATCGTTGAGATCGATCACTTTCATATCGGGAAGGTCGGACATCAATTAACGGCCAGGATCATGGGCATACCCAAAGACAGCGGATTCATCCAATTTGTTCCGGCAGGAGTTCGCACGACGCTCGCCTATCCGACGCCTGTTCAGACCGCGAAGGATTTCGAGTTAGCCTTGAAAAGCAGTCTGTTCTCTGAGCTCAGGGAGAAGTTGGGGGAGGAAGAGTTGTTTAAAAGAATAACCGATGACGCGACCCACAAGGGAACGCCCGTGGACAAAGTTCTGAAAAAGATCGAGTCCGAGTTGAAAGAGGGGGAAACTTCGGAGCGCGTGAAGTCGTCATTTGCCTCTGGTGTTTACGAAGATGGATTGCCTTGGAGCGGGGTGTCTGCGATGGTAGACACCAAAGAATTCAATTGGAAGTTTGCAGCTCACATCGCTAAGAAGAAACCAAAGAATGTGCCCGCCCTGGTTAAGGAGTACCGCAAGAAGAGCAAAAACCCGCATAAGATTGAACTGGCCTGGAATGGAGGCTACATTCTGAACCCTGAATTGGTAGGTAAGCTCGGATTGCCTGAAACCTACATCGGTTCGCCCCTGGGTTTGCTGATCATGGATGGCAAAGTTTTTTGCCCTCCACTGTTCAACAAACCTGCTTTTATCATTTACAAGAACGGCGAAGTAGACATCAGACGGGTCAACAGCAGGTCCGGATTCATTGTAAAAGGGAAACCTGGGGCACTTGAGTTTTCATCGATGAACTACAATAAGCACAGTGGCGCTGAATCTTGCTATTACGATCTGTCTTACGGTGAAGAGTTCGTTCCAGGAGACGGGAATGTCATTATTCGGGTAGCGGGAAACACGGTTAAACAGGTCATTCACACAAAATCAGGGGAGCAGGTGCCATTGATTCCTGTTGGGATTACCCTTTCGGTGCCGTCAAAACTATTCGTTCCTGAGATGTTTGAAGAAGGAAAGCCACTCGCGATTCAGTTGCTGGAACCCGAGGCAAATCTCGGGGAAAAACCTTTCCGTTGGGATGAAATATCCTATGCCATTGAAGCGGGCCCGATGCTTATCGATCAGGGCAAGCAGATGCTCAACATGGAAGAAGAAGGTTGGAAAACAGCCAATTCCATCAGGACCCAGGCCGCCCGACTGGATTTTACCGATATGCGGGGCCCCAAAATCGCTGTAGGGATCACCAAGGAAGGCAAACTCATGGTACTTATGGTCAACGGCAGAATCCGGGAGTCTGTGGGCGCTACCCATTTCGACATGGCGGATATTTTGCTGAAGTTTGGCATGCACAAGGCCATGGGCTTCGACCCGGGCGGGAGCAGCACACTTGTGGTCGACGGGAAAGTCATGAACATCTCGCCCTACAACAAGAACTACGAGAAAGACATTTATTCTTTGCCCCCTGAGCCCAGGTTCGTTGCCAACGCCATCATGGGATGGATAGAGGAGGAGAGCTGATATTTGTCAGTAATATTGTTCTGGATTATGGTGATATTAGATGAATTAGACCATTCCCTAAGTCCACCCAAATGAGAAATAAATTCAAATCAGAGCGTTTGAACGCCCTTAGTGACGGCGTGATTGCCATTTCACTGACCTTGCTCGTGCTGGGAATCGATATCCCGACTGACCATAACTTCACCCAGGATGGCCTTGTGTCCTTCCTGATCAAGCTTGAGCCCGGTCTCGTAGCCTATTTGACAAGTTTCATTATTGTAGCGATCTACTGGTTCATCCATCACAGGATGTTCAATGTTTTGAAGTATACGGATCGGGTTCTCGTGATTCTCAATATCGTTTTCCTCTTTTCGATCTCATTAGTACCCTTCATAGCGAAACTCAAAACTTTGTATAGGTACGATGCCCTGGTGGTTTTGATCTATGGAGCTGTTCACATTTTTACAGGATTAATCCTTTTTGTTCTTTGGAAATATATCGTTTCTCATAAGGACCTGCTTGAATATGAGGTGGATAAAACTGAGTTTCGGTATGTTTCTGCTCAGATACTGGTCATGCCGATCATTTCCGCGGTCGCCATTGCGATAGCCTTCATAAATGTGCATTGGGGCACTTATTTTTTTGCACTCATCCCCATAATCTATGTATTTATGATGGTAGGGAATGGTACTTTGAAACAAAGCGCCTGAGGATTTCCTTGGGCACAGGGGTTTGAACATCCTTGAGCGCTGAGATCAACTGGTTAGCTTGTTCGGGAGGAAAATATCCGTGATTCTTGTAGACTTCAATTCGAAGGATGAATTCATCTTCATCTCCTTCCGGGTGAAATTGAACCGCATAGATGTTGTTTTTAATTCGAAACATTTGAACAGGGCAGGTTGCCGAGGAGGCCAATAGTAAAGCATTTTTAGGCACGTCATCACATGCTTCCTTATGTCCGACCAGGGCCAGGAACTCTGTTGGCAATCCGCGAAGCAACGGATCTTTTCCCCCTTCTTCAGTAAGTTTAATGGTCACACTGCCGATGCCTTCACCGTATCTGCGGGATATGTTGGTGCCATAATAATTTCCGAGGAGTCCGTTTCCGGAACATATGCCCAAAAATGGAAAATCCAACGGGATCACCTTGTCGAACAAGTCACTGAAAAAGGCTTCTACATTTTTTTGAACCAGACTTTTTTTATACTCACGGGACGAAACGTCAAAAGGGCTTCCTCCCGCAATGATGGCACTGTAGTGATTCAAATCGAGATCGAACCTGTCCAGTCGCTCCACCCTGACTTGCTCAGCCTCTTTTTGATCGATCTGCCCAACCTTCAATATGGCCTCAAACTCACTTTGGCAGGTCTCATCTTCGGGCCGCATTTGTAAAATGAGAATCTTCTTCATGCTTTTCTCAGGCTGAGGGCAGTCTGCTTTTGATGAATTTGAACTGGCCATTGTGATTGGATTCGTGCTCACATACGTGAAACCATTTGCAATAGTTATTCGTCGGGCCCCACGGCCATTCTTCATCGACGGCCATGAGCCAGTCATCATCTCGGTTTTTAAGTTCTTCAAGTGTATTGGCTCGCACCGATTTGAGCTTTTCAAGATAAAACTCCAGGTCATTTCCTTTGATTTCTTCACGTGCTTTGTCACCGAGACCCATGGCTGTGCCCCACTTCTCATTGTCTTCTTTGCTCCAGTCCCCCCATTTCTTTCCCTCGAAGGTGTGGACTTGATAGAACCGCTCTGTTGCCGCCAAATGCCACAACATAGAACCTATAGAATTTGCTTTGTCATCGACCAGGTAATCGAGGTCCTTGGAGCTCATGCCTTTGACCGGATTCAAGATAACCATGCGCATCCAGTCCAGCATCGAAACCAGGGTTCCGATTTGAGGAGTATACCCGGCTTTAGGTCCCATTATGTTTATTCCCTCTGGTGGATTAAGAGGCAAGGAACTCGAGGAATTCGAAAAGGCCAGGAAGCTGCTGGTTCCCAAAGCGAGCAGGGAGGATTTTTTGATGAAGTCTCTTCGATTGTTGTGATTTTGATCTTTTTTCATGTTTTGTAAATTGATTTAGTTAGATGTTTGCTCAAGTTACAAAATAAACAGACTAGGACGCCGATACACAAAGAATCATGATGACTGCTGTAACCCGGTTCTCATATATTGGGTCAAAGAGGAAAGAAAAATAATAGATATCATTACTTGCAGCTTCAGGCCTATGAATAAATCAAACGCTCTTCTAAATATCGAAATCATTACGTTTTCGGTCGCCACTATAGCCTTAAGCTCTTTGATATGTTATGCCTCTTACGATCTGGGGGAACCCAATTTAGCGATACTGTCTGTATTTACGCCCTCATTGGTAGCCTTGGTTATTACAGCTATCACAAAAGGCAAACAGGGTGTTTATGACCTGTTTGTAGGGCAGACGATAAGAAATATCGCCCCAAAGTGGCTTTTTCTTTCGATGCTCGGGCTTCCTGCAATGGCATGCGTGGCGGTTCTTACCTCGGTAAATTTTGATGTTTCGGCATTTGCATTGCGAAGTACACAGCTGATGCCCCAGATGCTGGTGATCTTCTTGATTGCCATCGGAGAAGAATACGGCTGGCGTGGATTTATGCTTCCCCGATTACTCAATAAATACAGTGTATTCAAATCAAGCCTGATTCTGGGTTTGATCTGGGGTTTATGGCATTTCCCGGCTTACCTGATCGGAACGGGGGTGCCTGAGCAAATGAATTTTCTGCTCTTCCTTTTATGGGTTGTGCTGGGGACGCTTTTTATCAGTTGGATCTATTATTACACCCGAAGCGTGCTGACCTCAATTCTTGCGCATATGGGTGCGAACGCAGCTTTTAACTATCTGCCTATTTTACCTGAATTCACCGGGAGCCTAACCAGATTTTGGATCTTTCTGATTTATCTGGCCATTTTGCTGGTCGTGGTTTTTTACAAAATGCGAAAGGACTTGTTCCTGGCAAAATAAGAGATTTTTCTCTCATTTGAGCTGTTCAATGATTTCCATGGCCCGGTCGACACTTTCTTTGTCATCCATCGGAACCGAAAATATCTCAAAGTCGTGGTCGCTTTTTGGCTTGCGGATGCAGTTGACCTTGGTTTTCAGGATGCACTGGAATACGAGCATAGGGCCTTTTTTCTCGCTGTAATACATGCCCACTTGTTTCAAGGGGATCTGGTTGCCGTTGATGTCCAGCTTTCCGGTATAGTCGGTGAAAAAAACTTCTGCGAGAGGATTCTTGTTTTGGATCAGTCCGCTCAACTCATCGACCAGCTCTGTTTTCGATTGCGAAAATATCCAGGAGGAAAATAGCAGAAAAACAGTGGTAAAAGCAATTTTTAAGGATAATTTCATAAGTCATCAATGAATTGGACGAAGGCTAAATATAAGAAGAATCAATCCAATTTTTTCAGTCGTACCGACAGGTCTTCCTGGACCATGATAAAGTGGTTCTCCGGAACCTCGGTCCAGAGCTCTTTGTTTTCGGTGAGCACCTCGGAACTGATCAGGACCCCCTCTTTTTTCTTTCCTGTGTCTTTCAGTGTTAGGTTGCCGTCCTCACTGATGTAACATCTCGCATTCATTGCTAAATGCAAGGATCGTGTTTCGATTTCGGGACGGGTGCTGTAGCGGGTGGCTATCATCGCTTTTCCATCCGTCAGCACTAGGTTGTAGAGTGAAGGAGTGTCCAAGCCAACTTCCTTTTTTAGACCCTCGATAATGGCGAACGTCTCGTTCAGGCAATCATGAAGTTCTTCAAAACTCAGTTTCCCCTGATCTTTCCTCCTTCTCTCAGCCAGGGTAATGAATAGGGCAAAGGTATATTGGGTGTCGGTTTGACCGTCGATCCAGTTGAAGACTTCTTCATCCAGCAGGTTGATCATTTTCCGCTTGATTTTTTTGAACTCCTGGATGCCACCGTTCTGCATCATCAGGTATTGTTTGTATTGAAACGGATGGCTGTTGTGGATAGATACTCCTCCCTGGGTAGCAGCCCTTATATGGGCCAGCAGGCAATTGGTATAGATCATCGGAGCGTTGTAGGAAAGGTTCTCGTCGTTCCAGGCCGGGCGAATGGAACGGTAGAGCGCAGGCTCATCTCTTCGTGCGTGATTGTACCAGCCCAGGCCAAAACCGTCTCCGTTTACCGTTATCTCCGCCTCCAGGGCGTGATAACTCTGTTTCATCAAAGAGTTCTTGGGTTTCGTGATCAGCTCATCCGCATAGATAGGCTTGCCAAGGTAGGCCACAAATCTGCACATGTCATTGATATTAAGGGTTGAATGGCCTACTAAATTTACGAATATTCAAGCACTTTTGCAGCAAGAATGAGGTCTTTGTTCATGCCTCAACGACTCTTCATTTCGATCTCTGTATCCAGCATGTCTACAATTCGTTCAATCCGTTCAGGTTGTTGATCTGTAATGTGATCAAAGTCCCAATTGCGACAAGAAGAATCTCTCCAATCGCGTATTTTGAATACTCCGTAATCGATTGTCATCAATAAGACTATTGCGATTGTTTCTAAAGAAGGGCAGCAAGGTAAAAATTTGTGGAACTTTTATTGCAGTTAAAAGTGTTTTTCGGGTAACCTTGGATTGAATTCAATCGTCTAATAGGCTGAATGGCTTTTCGGAACTCATCACTTCATTCATTCCGGGCATTTCTTCCTATCAAGTAAAATCCTTTTATCATGAAGAAATACATACTATTCCTGGCTTTTTTAGCAACGGTTTTTGTTTCTGCTCAACAACTGCAATCGGAACAAGTACATGAAGAACTCGGGCAGTTCTTACCGGAGAAAAGTCCCTTTGAGATGACCGGTGAACTTGAGTTAGACGGAAAATTTGTTTTTGGTAGGATCTCTGTTCCGCAACGGGCAGCAGACCCAACAGGTCCTTCCCTCAAACTGGCCGTTGGGATATTCAAAAGTCGAGGCAAGGCGAACAAAGATCCGTTGGTTTTGTGCGCGGGAGGTCCCGGATTATCTTATCTGGATGATTTTGTTCCAGGTTTTGTGGGTGAGTTGGGCGACCTATTCCTTGAAGATCGGGATGTGGTGATCATCGAGTCACGGGGGCTAAAGTACTCGGAGCCCTATTTGCATATTCCCGAAATGGAAAATGTCCAATTGTCCTTATTGGATCAAAACTTGAGTGCTGATAAGACCATCGATCGTTATGCAGAGGTATTGGAAACGGCATATGAAGGATTCGCGACCCAGGGATATGACCTGTCAGCCATGAATCCCGAGGAGATGACCCATGAGATCGCCTACGTCATGACCCAGCTCGGTTATGACACCTTTTCTATGTTCGGAAGCTCCTACGGCACCGTCCTGGTGCAGTATATGCTTTTGTACCACCCAACTCGCCTGAGCAGTGCTGCACTCAACGGAAGCGTGAATATTTATCGATCTGCTTATGACATGCATTTGGGTATGGTGGAGGCCCTGGAACAAGCGTTTCAGGCCGTTGATGAAGATCCGAAATTGAAAGCTGTTTACCCGAATCTCAAGTCAAGGTTCCTGGAGAAAATTTCCTCTCTCAACAGGAATCCCGACACCCTGAATTTGAAGCATGGCCCCACCAATAGGAATTACAAGGTCGTTCTTAACGGCAACAGAGTAGCGCTATGGCTGTTTCATCAGCAGTATTTCAACACCCAGTTGCCGCGTTCTTTGAACAAGATTTGTGAAGGGAATTATGAGGAAATCCAACAGAATCCCGGTCTTATTTTTCCCATCCCGGAATTCAGCTCAGGACTTTCCCTTAGCGTGTTCCTTTCAGGGACATACGACTTGAGACCCCAACACTGGCTTGAAGGATCCGAATACGAGGAGCTGATCAAGGGAGCCAGCATGTCCATGTTCGGCCCTTATTTTTACAGAAAAGCCATTGAAGCATGGCCCGTTTCCCCGGGTATCGATCCTGGAGAGATCAGCACGGAAACCCCCTTGTTGCTCATGGGCGGTCAATTTGACCACCTGTGTAAACCAACATATGCGAGTGAGCTCGCCAGAGGACAGAAGAATGCCTATTTGTTTCTTTTTGACAATGTGGTGCACTCACCAGTTGACAACGGTCCATGTGCTATCTTGATGCTCAAGGAATTTTTGGATGATCCCTCCAAAGCCCCTAACTCGGATTGCATGGAGAATTTTAAACACCAATACGCGATGCCTTAGATGAATTTATTCCATGCGCGGACGGAAGATCTGTGATTAAAAGGCGAACAGTGGTGTCACCAGTGTTCTTGGCGGCATCTTCCAATTGTCATTCAGAAAGGTTTACCTGTCAAGAAGAGGAGATATCCAGGGCTTGGATTTGGGTTTTGTACTCTGAAGGGAGCAAGAGATCTTTGATCAATCCATCTAGCCGCAGCTTCTTGCTGAGCTTGTAAAGTGGGACGGAAGGTCGAAGCCATTGAACGGGGCTGAACCCCATCAGTGAATTTACTCGGGTTGGCACGACCAGCTTCTGAGCTTCGATGAGCATCCTGTACCTAAATGCCCCCAGGTGTTTGCGGTACTGTTTGAAAAGGTCTTTAGAATGAAGGCTCTTTTCAAGGTCTTGTTCCAGGTGAGCCTGGCGGATGGGTAACCAATCGCTATAGTTGGCCGGCAGGTCTTGAAGCCCCATGCGATCTCCCACCCGGAAAAAAACCTGGTACAATTCTTCTTTCTCCTGCTGATTCATTTTTCGTTCAAGAAGCTCGAAGGCTGCTTTAGAATAATAGATCAGCATGAAGAGCACATCCCGGTAGGCCCAGTCCGGAATTTTGTCACCCCGATCTCGCTCGACGTTTTGGTGAATGCTTTTGATCCTGTCGATGGCAGAATGCGCATCCACTTTTTCAGAGAAAACAATCTCGCGGGCATAGCTCACGGTTGAGAATAATCGGCCCAAAGGGTCAGAAGGTAGCTTCCCGGTAAAATACAGCCAGTCAACCGCTTTGTTCAGTGCAAACTCCGCCGAGGCCCCGGCGAAGATGAAAAGGATGACATCGCTTCTTCCCCATATCTTCCTTACCACCGATCCCTTTGCGACAAAGAATTCCATTTCTTCCAAAGACTACAAATACCGGGTCAAAAACGAGAACAGGTTTTTTTTCATGTCGCTGATGATGTCTCTCTGGATCTCCATGCGCCTCCTGATCTCCAGGTGTTTTTTAACCATCTCACGGTTCATCGAATCCTCATTTTTTTTGTAGTGATCAGCCATATTAGACTCGTGCATCTGAATCTGGTTCCCAATCGAGTTCATGACCTCTTCATGAATGCAGAGTTGGTTCTGAAACTTCTCAACATTCGCGTATATGTCTTTGTCGGTATATTGCATGACTAGCTCATTGAGTCTGTTCTGAAACGACTCCAGTTCATCTTGCCAAAAATCGAGCTCCCTTCTCCAGGTTTCGTGCTCGAAGTGCAGGTCGGTGTTAAAAATCAATTCTTCTTTCATAATGCATAGTTTTGTGATTAAATATCAGTCTGTCTTTTGTTTCATCTTACGGGTTCCCCTTGAAGGGAAGTGTTTCTTTTCCCCATGATTTCCTCCAGGTCGTCTTTGTCGACCACTTCTTTTTTGATGAGCAATCGGGTGAGGGCTTCCAGCTCATCCCTGTGCTCCATCAAGAGCTCCCGAGTTCGCTCATATGCGGATGTGACCAGCTTGTGCACCTCCCGGTCAATTCGTTGCGCCATTTCTTCGCTGTAGGGTTTCACGAGCATTTGCTCATTCTTGCCAGTGGAATCATAGAAGCTGATCGGACCGATCTCGTCATCCAATCCGAGATAGGCCACCATGTTGTAGGCCTGCTTGGTGACTTTTTCGAGATCATCCAACGCCCCTGAGGAGACATCGCCGAACACGATTTCTTCCGCCACGCGCCCACCTAGGGAGGCGCAGATCTGGTCGATGAACTGGCTTTTGGTTACAATCTGTCTTTCTTCCGGAAGGTACCAGGCGGAACCCAGGGATTTCCCCCTCGGTATAATCGATACTTTCATAAGGGAGTCAACGTGCTTCAGGTGCCAGCTCGATACGGCATGTCCGGCCTCATGATAGGCGATGATCTCTTTCTCTTTGACCGAGGTAATTTTGTTCTTGCGCTCTATGCCGCCCACGATGCGGTCTCTGGCCCGCATGAAGTCGGCTTGACAAACCTTGTCACTTTTCTTCCGGGCGGCAATCAGTGCAGCTTCATTGCAGATGTTCGCGATGTCAGCACCCGAGAACCCCGGACACAGTTTGGACAGATTCTCAAGGTCGATGTCAGCCGCCAGTTTCAGCGGGCGTATGTGCACCTTGAAGATCTCCATGCGTTCTTTTTGAGAGGGCAGCTCCAGGTAAATGTGCCGGTCGAATCGTCCGGGGCGAAGAAGAGCCTTGTCGAGGATATCAGCCCTGTTGGTGGCTGCAAGGACGATCACTCCGGTATTGACTCCAAAACCGTCGAGTTCGGCCAGAAGCTGATTCAATGTGTTTTCCCGTTCGTCATTGGCCTGGAATACATTGGCGCGGTTTCGAGCGCGTCCCACAGCATCAATTTCATCGATGAAGACAATGCTCGGCGCATGTTCCTTGGCCTGTTTGAACAGGTCCCTGACCCGGGAGGCACCTACACCTACGAACATTTCAACGAACTCAGATCCGGACAGGAAGAAGAACGGAACCTGTGCTTCCCCGGCGACGGCTTTGGCCAGGAGAGTCTTCCCGGTACCTGGCGGACCGACGAGCATGACGCCTTTTGGAATCTTGGCGCCGAGACGGGTGTAATGCTCTGGATTTTTCAGAAAATCAACGATTTCCATGATCTCGGTTTTGGCTTCCTTGAGGCCGGCCACGTCCTCGAAGGTGATGCTGCTCTTTGTCTCTTTGGTCGTTAGTTTGGCCGTGGATTTTGTAAAATTGAACATGGAGCCTGCGCTTCCTCTAGAAGTCATCCGGCCCAGGATGAAGATCCAGATCAGGAACAGAAAAGCAAGCGGCATGATCCAGGACAGGAAGGCACTCCATTCGAAGCGGTCGACATATCGGATCTGAACCTGGTCTTCCGGCGCGAAATCCTTCTGGGCTTCGTCCAGTTTTTTCTCAAAGTTCTCCAGGGATCCCAAACGCATTGAGTATTGGGGCCTGGATGCCGATCCGTAGAATCGATCCTGCAGGGATTTGATTTCTGAGCCAGATCCTTCTTCCGATTTGATATAGATCAAAGCGACAGACTGGTTGATCACTTCGATTTTTTCCACGTCATTTTGACTCAATATGTCTCTTTCGAACTCAAGCCAGCTGATTTCGGGGATTTTGTTACCCGTGTTGGTCAAAAAGGAGATCAGCAAGATGGAGAAGAGAAGGAGATATAACCAAAGCACAGGACTTTTCTTCTTTTTGTTCTTATCCGATTTTGTTTCCTGTCGTGTCATCCGAGAAAGAGTTGTGACAATGAGCAATCTAAAATTAGACTATGCAACCCTAAAAAACATTAACCGCGGTCAAGACAATAATTGATTGTGGTCAATGTTGAATCCGACTATTTCAACAAAAAAAGAGCTCCCAGGATAGGAGCTCTCGTAGTTTTCATAAAATGAACTTTTCGCTTTACCATTTCCCTACGCGAATGCGCAGTCCGGAGCGCACCATGCGTACACCTCCATTGGTTTCATCGAATGTTTTCCAGCTTGCATCTCTTGAGGCCTTTTGATCATCAGTGAGTCCTGCCCGGGCACCCCCAATGGCTCCCTTGAAATCTTTATACCCGACTAGAACCCAATAATTCTCTCCCTCAGGTGATGATCCCGCGGTGACATTCCCCCAAACGACGACACCTTTAGGAGGCTGATCGCTATTGAACTTATCCATGCTCGAAGAAAATGCTCCTGCATCTTCTACATCTAAGATGTAGTAGCGCTGTATCGGATAATCTCCATCAGCGTCTCCATAGGTTCTTTTCACTTCGCCCATGCGCGCACCGGCACCATCCTTGATAAAATGGTCCAACCGGGCTCCCAAAAGGTCCCAGGCATCTCCACCTGCTGTGTTGTACAAATTGCCCATCGCATCCAATGACCCCGAGAAACCAATCACATGTGTTTGTGCATTGTCCTGATCGTGGAAATGATTCGCATAAAGGGTTACGGTGATCCCTTCATATGTGTGCTCCTTGAAGTAATCGTCTATCAACTTTACCACAGTTGATTCATTTTCGGGTTCCACGATAAAGCTGTAGTTCGTCCAGTAACGTTCCTGTCCGCTAACAAGCATGAATGCGAGCAAGAATAAAATTGTAAAGAATTTTTTCATTTTGATTTGATTTTAATTGATATCATTAAGAAGCCTTAAAAAGGCTCTGAGGGATTCAAATTAAGACAAAACAGGACGAAATTTTTCTGTGTATGGACGAAAACCCCAGAATATTTTCCCGGATTGGTTGATAATTTACCGGAGAAAGGGTTCCATCTGGATTCCATTTCAGAATAAAGAAGATGTACGATCTTGCCTATGGCAGACTTGGGACAGACTTTAGCTAAGACAAACAATATTGAATCAGCACAAAAAAACCCGAATGATTTAAAATCATTGGGGTCTATTCAACTTCGACTAATAGGATTAGTTGTTAGGCCAATTGCCCCAATTGCTGCAGAGACCAGCCCTGTCTGTTTTTGCTATCACTCTGTTCACACCCGAATATCCGGCATTCATGACTGCTCTGGGTGATAAGTGCACTTTGCCGTTACTGGCAGTTATTGAAACTTTTCCAAAATGTGCCTGGCTCAAGGCATGAACGGTTTCGTGAAGGGCTACGGTTTCGAAATCAAATCCTTAATGATTAGTCTTGTTGAAGTTTGCGCATCAAGGTCCTTGCCTCTGAAAGGTCTGTTGAATTAAGACCTTCTTTAAACCAATCATAGGACTCTTTTAGAAGTTTAAATGCCTCATCAGTTTTGCCTTGAGAATGCCAAAATTGGCTTATGTCCATGGCTGCTCGAAGCTCAAATGTCCTGGATTTTTGCTCACGTGCAAGATCAAGTGCCTTTTTAAATTCAAGTTCAATCTCTTCATCAGACTTACCCTGGATCGAATAGGCCCTTCCTTTTAGCCTGTGCAACTCAGCCGATTGAATATAGGTCCCTGTTTTATCTACATGTGCCTGAATTTTTTCGATCCAGTTCAGGGCTGCCTCGGGTTGATCGTTTTTCAGATATCCTTCGGCAATAAATGCAGACATAGTGACAGCAAATGCCTTAAAGCCTATGTCAAAACACACATTGACAAGCTGTACCGCCTTTTTGAATGCTCCTTGTTCTTTTTGAAACGACTTGGCGATTTGAAAGTAAACATCCGCGGTCAATGTGAAAATCGGATCTCCAAAGGATCGTGCCATTGGAAGATATGTCTCAAGGATGTCTATTGCAAAGTCCCAGTCACATGTAAAAAGGCCATACAATGCGGGAAAGGTATAAACATGGTAGAGGCTTGTTGAGTCCTTGAATATTCCTTCCGCAAAGGAAAGTTGATTCTCTGCCAAGGTCCTTGCCTGGTCCTTGAAGCCTGCAATTTCAAGTGTAAGCATCCACCAGCCTTTTGTGGCATAAGGCAGATATCCACTCGGAGTCAATTCCCATGGAAAAGTTAGACTTGGGTCGAAAAGATCAATGACTTGTTCAAAGCAAGGCAATGCGCTATTGATGTCACCACGGATCATGGATCCTCCCTGAAAGTGAGTTGCGAAAAGCCTGAACCAGTATCTGCTATCTGAATCCTTGGATAATTTGATCATCTGCTCCAAGAGATCATCGAAAGGTTGATAATCCTCAGTGTTGAAATAGTAATTTAGAAGATTGAACAGTATAAGTGCTAATTTAGGACTGACCTCCATGGTCTGAGCAATGTCTTTGGCTTTATCAAATGTTTCTTTGACCAGTGGATGTGGGAATCCGTGAGAAACCATATAGGTGCCTCCAAGAGTAAGAGTAAGATCCAACTCAAGATTTTTTCTCTTCTTCGCGTCAGCTATCCTAGGCAATAATTCCAATCCTTTTTTAAGATGTGCAATGGCCTCCTGGGCCGCATTGGTCCTGCTGGCGTGCTGACCTGCTTTCAGCCATTGAGGCACGGCTTGTTCCAACTGATTGGCTTCACTGAAATGGTGGGCTAGGACTTCAGGTTGATTTTCACAAACATCCGCGAATTTCTCCAACATTACTTCGGCAACCTGACTGTGAATCTGACGTCTCCGATTCCTCAGCATGGAATCGTAAGCCGTGTCTTGGATGAGGGCATGCTTGAAGCTGTAATCTGCCTGATCTCCTTCTTTGTATTTTTGGATTAACTCGGCATGCAGCAATTTTTTTATTGCTTTCTTTACATAGAATTCGTTTTCAGGTATAATGGCCAACAACATGGCGAGAGAAAAGTGTCGGCCTATTACTGACCCTACCTGAACGATTTCTCTTACGTCCTTGAGCTGATCCAAACGGGCCAGAAGAGAGTCCTGCAGGGTTGAAGGGATGTTTATCGATTCCAGGGCACCTGTGAATTCAAATCGGTCCTGCTTTTCAATCAGTTGGTCTGATTCCAGCATCATCTTTGTCAGCTCTTCAACAAACAGGGGAACTCCTTCGGTTTTTATCATGATCTTCTCCATTATCGCCTTGGGAAGATCTTTCCCGTTTGACTGGTGCAAGCATATTTTCTTCATCTCCGAGGAGGATAGTCTGTGAAGTTCCATCGTAATTAGATCGTCATTCTTTTGCAGATCATGTCTCAATGTAGGTCGCGTTGTGCACAGTAGAAAAACCTTGCCCTTCTCCTTTAGATCGATGAAAGACCGGAGCCACTCCAGGGTGGAAGCATCTGCCCAATGAAGATCTTCGATGATCAATAAAAGATTTTTCTGTCTTGCTTGGTTCAGAATCAGCTTGGTTATGGCCTCCAAAAGTTTTTCTCTTTTTGAAAACGGACTCATGGTCATTGAAGGATATTTATGAACAGAAATCCCGATGTATTCTGCGAACAAAGACAAAAATTCCTTTTCTGTTTTCAAGGACTCAGGAACATCTGATTCGAGCAGTCTTTCCAGTTTCATGGTCTTTTGGTTTTCCGAATCATCAGGTCCTATTTGCAGTAACTCATTCCGGATCATTTCGAACAAAGGGTATAGGGCACTATTGATGTGAAATGTGGAGCACCTGGCCTCCAGAATCTTGTTGTTTTGGTTCTGACCAATTTCTTCTTCAAGTTTGTCAACGAGTCGGGATTTGCCGATGCCCGCTTCACCAACCAATAAGGCAGCACATCCCTGGTTAGCTTTTGCCTGATCAAAATACTGGTGAAGTTTTGTCAGTTCCAATTGTCTTCCAACCAGTGGGGAGAGTCCTCTGGCCCGGGAGGCGTCTAGTCTTGTTCTGGCCCCACTGTCACCAAGTACTTGAAAAACCTCCATGGGCTCGGAAATGCCTTTGAGATTCTTTTTTCCTAGACTTTTTAATTTGAACCAACCCTGGACCAATCTTTGCGTCTTTGAGCTTATCACTACACCATTGTGCGGTGCAAATCCCTCCAGTCGGGCAGCTAAGTTGACCGTCTCTCCTAAAGCAAGATGATCATCGACAATAACCACTCCCGTATGTATTCCTACCCGAATCTTGACGTAGATTTGCTGATCCAGATCTTCCCAACGCTTTCTTACCGTCTCAATGGCATCGATGATAGTCAGCCCGGTTTGAACACCTGTGATCGCGGCATTCTCCAATCCTTCAGGGTACCCGAAATAGACCAGCAGTCCATCACCGAGATAGTTTCCAACTTTGCCCCCATGACGCTCGATTACTTTTTCGGCGGCGTTGTGGTAATCCAGGATCATCTGCCTATAATCTTCGGGATCCATACGTTCGGAAAGAGGGGTGGAATCCACCAGGTCACAAAAAAGTATGGTCATCTGTCGACGCTCTCCATGATCAACGGATTCGGACCCTGAAGCCTTCTGCAGATGACTGATTTTGATTCCACAGCCCAGACAAAACTTTGCCTGGTCGGGATTTTCCTGTTTACATTGAGGACAGATTTTCATGATCAAACGATTGAAAGATCTGTATTCAAAATGAATAAAATCCCTTTAAGTTACTAATTATAAAGGACTAAGCCAAATTATGGATGTTCGGAATTCACCGATCCTATTATCAAGAACTCCATCCCGATTCCAGGTTGTCTCGGAAGCGCACGTCGAATTTGAGTGCAAAAAAAAGTGGTTGGGTTTGTAGTTGAACCCAACCATTCAAATGTTGAGATTGCTGCGTACGTAGTCGAAATCCTCTAGTTCCGGGGCCACACTACTATGCGTGTTCAGGCACTCATAGCGAACAAATGGGCAACTCAGGAATTGAAATGGTAAACATATTATTCAGGCAAAAAGCGCTTCTTGCCCTCGAGTCCGAGAACAAAGGCATCCCGGTAACCGTCGTTTTTCATCTGCATCATATGTGCGTTGGCTTCTTCAACAGTAGAAAACACACCGGAATAAAAGCGGTTGAACCCGTCATCATAGCGATAATTGAATAGCCCTGATGACTTATCATAGGTTCCGGTCTTCACTTTCTGCACGAAAGCACCGATCTGAACCGTATAGATTTTGTTGTTGCTGTCGAAGTCGTAAGCGTCACCCAACATGTCTTCGCCCAACACCGTTTCTATACGCTCGATTTCTGCGATGTTCTCGGCCTCCAACAGTATTTCAAGGTCTCTTAGATTAGCTGCTTCTTCTGCCAGTCGGATGGTTTCGGCATCCACTTCTCTGAAAGCCGCGATGTAGGCTTCTTTGGATCCGTTGGCCTCTACATCCAGCATAACAGGTGCAGTAGGTTCGTTGTCGATGACCTTGGAGGCAAAAACATTCAGTTCTTCACCTTCCGTTTGAACATCTGACGCGAAGTACAGCACATTGCTATTGTCTACAACCGGAAGAATCTCGCGTTCAGTGCTATTGATCTTATTTCCCAGGTTCTTAGGTTCGCTGTAGGTTCCATCTTCGAAAAGGTCAACTGCCAGTATATCTGTTTTGCCGGTTGAAAGAGGACCGTCTGAAACAAAATAGAGGACCGAGTCATCATCATTCAAAGCAGGATAGCCCGTAGAATGCTTCTTTCCATTGAAGTTCATCATTTCGAGGTTGACCCATTCGCCTGCTTCGGTCACATCTGCTTTGAACAATTGGAGCTGCACCGATTTTTTGATTTTGGCATCTGTTGTTTTTCCTTCTTTTACCTTAAGTTTCCTGTTGGCGCTGAAGTAAACTGTTTTCTGGTCTTTGGTATAGGCAATCATATCCTCCTGAACGTCGAAATCAGGATCGGCAAGCAATACATCGTCAACTTTGAAATAGTCGTCATCAGAAGTTTCTTCGGTCGCAACACTCCCTAAATCCGCATAGGGACTGTTAAAAATGTCATCTGCACTTGCATAAGAATCTTGTGAGCTTTGTGCCATCATTCCAAAAGGGACAAGGGCCATCATAATGGTCATTAATTTTTTCATCGATCTATGTTTTTTGTTGAATTAAGGCAGTCTTTATAGAGGGATAAAAAACTTCTTCAACTTAACAATTTATTTATGCACCTGATTATCCGATACTTATTAGTTATTAAGATAGTTATTAACGAAAAAAATCATCGAAAACAGAGGGATTTGTTAGCAATGGCAATGCGATCCGGATGTCTTCAGATTTGCATATGTCTTGATGCTTAATTCAATAGAAAATCATCGTATTCATTAATTTTCAGTAAATTAGACCTTATGCATCAAACCTCTCGTCACCT
>CBDUAY010000035.1:0-20489 GCA_965365245.1 uncultured Flavobacteriaceae bacterium
TCCGATTCGGAAATCTCGCCTTGAAAGTAAACTTGTTTTTTTAACGGAATGCAGGAAGCAGAAATAATCAATAGCAGCGCAAAAGCTATATAAATCCTCATTTTTTCATTTTTGACTCAATGGCAAATATAAATTTTAATTGCGGACTACAATAATATTTCTTGCTAATTTAGCAACAAAAAACACCTTGTTTCACAGCGTTGAAAGCTATTTGCGCTTCCTACTCAAATCCACCAATCAATACGGTGTGCATTCGCCATTCGTGTATGATTTACTGACTGTGGGATTGAAGAAAAAAGTGACTGATGAAGATAAAAGCATTTTAGATAAATTCAGAAAAACACTCAGAGGGAATAATTCGAAGATTGTGGTTCAAGACTTTGGGGCCGGATCTCGCGTATTCAAGAGTAGGCAACGTGAGGTGAGTCAAATAGCCAAAACTGCCGGAATTTCCAGGTTAAGATCGAAAAAACTCTATAAAACCGTTAAACACTTCAATCCAGGACGTATTCTGGAACTCGGCACTTCATTGGGAATGGCTACGGCGACCATGTCCCTGGCTTCACCCCAAACCAAAATAGATACTCTTGAGGGCTGTCCGGAAACAGCTCGTGTTGCTCAAACCATGTTTAATTCGTTTGAGATGGATAATATCGAGTTGCATATAGGAGAATTCAATTCCACCCTGCCCGGACTCCTAAAGAAAAACTCTTATGACCTCATATTTTTTGACGGCAATCATCAGAAAGAGGCAACAGTTAAATACTTCGAGATGTGTTTGAATGGAGCAAACAAGAACAGCGTCTTCATTTTTGATGATATACACTGGAGCCCGGAAATGGAAGAGGCCTGGGCGGAGATTCAACAACACGATCAAGTAACTCTTACCATCGACACCTTTCAATGGGGATTTGTCTTTTTTCATCCCGGAAGAGAGAAGGAACACTTTGTTCTTCGAATTTGATCGGTGAATAATGAAAGTATCCAGAAACTTCTGATGAGCTAATTCTTTCGCCGCAACAATCTGTTTCGAGCTTCAGTAAAGTATCCTGTCAAAATTCCCGTCTGACATTCTTCCTGCAAATCATTTTTGTGTTCCGGAGTCATTCATTGGATAATCCGTATTTTTGCAGCACAAAATCCTGGAACAAGTCTGCATCCAAGTTCCTGCAAGACTGAACCCCAGATTAAGAAAGACTTTTACAAGAAATATCCCATGAAAATATATACGAAAACCGGCGATCTTGGAGATACGTCACTGTTCAGCGGAAAGCGGGTGCGAAAAAACAACATACGAATTGACTCCTACGGCACTGTGGATGAGTTGAACTCCTACCTGGGAATGATCCGCGACCAGGTCAAAGACGACAAAGTCACGGAGGATTTGATCCGCATCCAGTCCAAGTTGTTTACCCTGGGTGCCATGCTCGCAACCCCGGAGAATCCGAAAGCGGAAAAGAAAGGGAAATCAAAGCTTCAGATTGATTTGATAGACGATGAAGACATTCGCTTTCTTGAAGGTGAAATGGACAGTATGAATGAAGTGTTGCCCGAAATGACTCACTTTATTCTTCCGGGAGGCCATCCTGCGGTGTCATTTTGTCATATTGCTCGCTGTGTGTGCCGCAGGGCCGAAAGGAAAACAGTAGAACTGCATGACATAGAGGCGATAAATGAGCAGATATTGATCTATTTAAATCGCTTGTCAGACTATTTATTCGTACTGGCACGAAAATTGTCCATGGATTTGGGTGTGAATGAAATTCCCTGGAAAGGTTAAAATAAAGGGGTTCAGGGACAATTTTTCAAGTAATCAATACGTTCTTTTGACAGCAAAAAAATAGTAATTAAAAAACTTGCTTAATTGAGCAAAAAAATTACTTTTGCAACTTAAATTAAATAATTTTCAATTATGTATTGGACGTTGGAATTAGCATCTTACTTAAGCGATGCGCCTTGGCCGGCTACGAAAGATGAATTGATTGATTATGCTATTAGGACGGGAGCTCCGCTAGAGGTAGTAGAAAATTTGCAAGCTCTTGAAGATGAAGGTGAGAGCTACGAAATCATTCAGGAAATTTGGCCAGACTATCCGACTGATGAGGATTTCCTCTGGAACGAAGATGAATACTAAAAAAATCAAAGTCTCCCAAGAGGCTTTTTTTTTTCTCAATACGTCAGAAAATCATATCTTCTCCTCTGTCCTCACACAATAAATCAGAGCCGGAAAATGGATCCGGTTTAAACACATAAACTATGAGTTTTTTAAATTCCGTACTCAAGGCTTTTGTTGGAGACAAAAAAAGTAAAGATCTCAAAGAGCTTCAACCTCTGGTTGACAAAGTCCGTTCTCATGACAAAGCAATGGAGAGTCTTTCCATTGAAGAACTGCGTCAGAAAACCGCTGATTTCAAGAAGCAGATTGCAGAAGCCACAAAACCTTTTGAGGAGCAAATCGCCGCGTTGAATACCGAACTGGAAACTTCTGACATAGACAGAAAAGAAGCTATTTATAAAGAAATTGACCAATTGAGGGATGAGTCTTACGAAGCCTCTGAGCAGGTGCTTGAGCAAATCCAATCGGAAGCTTTCGCTGTCATGCGTGAAACTTCCCGTCGATTCGCCAATAACGAGACCCTGAGAGTCAAAGCCACTCCTTTTGACCGGGAATTGTCAGTGAAAGACTACGTCAATTTAGACGGTGACGATGCAATCTGGAGCAATACCTGGGATGCAGCAGGAAAGCCCATTACCTGGGACATGGTGCATTACGACGTCCAGTTGATCGGTGGTGCTGTCCTCCACCAGGGTAAAATTGCCGAAATGATGACAGGGGAAGGTAAAACCCTCGTCGCGACGCTGCCGATATACCTCAACGCCCTCACCGGCAATGGAGTTCACGTGGTGACGGTTAACGATTACCTGGCCAAACGTGACTCGGCCTGGATGGGACCGATTTTTGAGTTTCACGGGCTTACCATTGACTGCATTGACAATACCAAACCCAACTCCGAGGAGAGACGAAAAGCCTATCTCGCTGACATCACGTACGGAACCAACAATGAATTCGGATTCGACTACCTGAGGGACAACATGGCCCACTCCCCGAATGACCTGGTTCAAAGACCTCATAACTACGCTATTGTGGATGAGGTGGATTCGGTCCTTGTGGATGATGCCCGTACGCCACTTATTATTTCAGGTGCTACGGCAGAAGGTGACCGGCACGAGTTCAACGAGCTCAAACCCAAAGTTGACGAGATCGTTCGTCTGCAAAACAAATATCTGATCGGAGTACTGGCAGAAGCGAAAAAACTGATTGCCGAAGGAAACACTAAAGAAGGTGGCTTTTTCTTATATCGCGTGTTCAGGGGACTGCCCAAAAACAAGGCCCTGATCAAATTCCTGAGCCAGGAAGGCATCAAACAACTCCTGCAGAAGACAGAGAACTTCTACATGCAGGACAACAACCGCGAAATGCCAAAAATCGATGAAGAGCTTTATTTTGTCATCGAGGAGAAGACTAATTCCATCGACCTGACTGACAAAGGAATAGCCCATTTGTCAGGCAGCAGCAGCGATCACTTTTTTGTCCTTCCAGACATGGGGATTGAAATCGGCAAGATCGATGAGAAGGATCTCAGTCCGGAGGAGAAGGCCAAGGAAAAGGAAGAGCTCTATCGCGACTTCAGCATCAAGAGCGAGCGCATTCACACGATGAATCAGTTGCTCAAGGCTTATACCCTCTTCGAGAAGGACGTGGAATACGTCATCATCGAGGGGCAGATCAAGATTGTCGACGAGCAGACCGGTCGTATTATGGACGGAAGGCGTTATTCCGACGGGTTGCACCAGGCCCTTGAGGCGAAAGAGAACGTCAAGATCGAGGCAGCTACCCAGACTTATGCCACCATTACGCTTCAGAACTACTTCAGGATGTATCGCAAATTATCCGGCATGACCGGTACGGCAATCACCGAGGCCGGCGAATTCTGGGAGATCTACAAATTGGACGTGGTGGAGATCCCTACAAATATGCCTTTGATTCGGGATGATCGCGAGGATTTGATCTATAAGACCAAAAGAGAGAAATACAATGCGGTAATCGAAGAGATCGGCAACCTGGTCAGTCAGCAGCGTCCCGTTCTGGTTGGAACAACGTCGGTTGAAATATCGGAGCTCTTATCGAAGATGCTTTCCATCCGAAAGATCCCTCACAATGTGTTGAACGCAAAATTGCACAAGAAAGAAGCGGACATCGTGGAAACCGCCGGTAACCCGGGAGTAGTGACCATTGCGACGAACATGGCAGGTCGGGGTACCGACATCAAACTCTCAGAAGAAGTCAAAGCCGCAGGTGGATTAGCCATCATCGGTACAGAAAGACATGACTCACGAAGGGTTGACCGTCAGCTTCGCGGACGAGCCGGACGACAAGGAGATCCGGGGTCATCTCAATTCTACGTTTCGCTGGAAGACAATCTCATGCGCCTCTTCGGTTCGGAGCGAATCGCCAAAATGATGGACAAAATGGGGCTCAAGGAAGGTGAGGTCATCCAGCATTCCATGATTTCAAAATCCATTGAGCGGGCCCAGAAAAAGGTCGAGGAGAACAACTTCGGAATCAGGAAGCGTCTGCTCGAATACGATGACATCATGAACGCCCAGCGCGAGGTGATTTACAAGCGCCGCCGCCATGCATTGTATGGAGAGCGGTTGCAGGTGGACATTGTCAATATGATCTACGATACTTGTGACTCGATCGTTTCGACGAACAAGGCCCTGAATGACTATTCGAACTTTGAATTCGAATTGATACGCTTCTCCTCTACCACATCTCCGTTCAGCGAGGAAGAATTTGCCTCGAAAGACGAGCGTGAACTCGTGGATGAGCTCTTTGAGGTGGTCTACAATCACTATAAGGACAAGGTGCAGCGCAATGCCGTTGCAGCCTTCCCTGTAATCAAGGATGTGTATGAAAAACAGGGAGATCGATATGAGCGAATTGTCGTTCCATTTACGGATGGAATCAAATCTCTGAATGTGATCACCAACCTGAAAGACGCTTATGAATCTGAGGGCCAGCAGTTGGTTGAGGATTTTGAGAAGAACATCACCCTGGCTATAATCGATGATACCTGGAAGGACCATTTGAGAAAAATGGACGACCTGAAACAATCGGTGCAAAATGCAACCTATGAGCAAAAGGATCCTTTGTTGATTTACAAATTTGAGGCTTTTGAGCTCTTTAAGGAAATGCTTGACAAAGTGAATAAGGAAGTGCTGTCGTTCCTATTCAAAGGGGAGCTTCCCAGCCAGAGCCCACAACAGGTATCCCAGGCAAGGGAGCGCAAGCAGGAGAAAGTTCAGTTGAGCAAAGAGGAATTTGTGAGTCAAACCCAGCAAACGCAAACAAACCAGACTCAGCCTCAGCAGATCACTGAGACCATCGTTCGCACCGAAAGAAAAATCGGCAGAAACGAACGGGTGACCATTAAAAATATCAATACAGGAGAATCGAAAGTTCTTAAATTCAAACAAGCGATTCCTTTGATAGAGAGTGGCTCTTGGGTCTTGTTTGATCAGGCCTGAAACATTTAGGGCTGTTTTGCCCAAATCGAAGGGTTTTTTCTATATTTACGCTTGCTAACTAAGAGAATTGTCAATTAAAAACCCCTCGCTGCCTTGATAAAATCAGTCACTTCTGGCCTTGTAATTGTTTTTGTGATGGTTTCTACCATTCAAATGCGGGCCCAACAAGCGGATCAAAAAGAATACTACAATTGGTTCGACGAACAGGTCGGCATTGAGAATACCGGACTGTTCAACGGAATTCGCTACAAAGAGCTGTACCGAATCAAGAACGGAAAGCATAAATTTTACAAAAGCCCGGAATTCCAGAATGCGAACCTGTCGTACGATGGCCAGCCCTACTATGATATTCCTTTGAAATACGATCTTTTTGAAGATCAATTGATCATTTCGCTTCAAACCGACGCCGGATCGAGCATCGTACAGTTGCTCAAGGAGGAAGTCGCGGGTTTCCAGCTGGACGGCAAGCAGTTCGTTCACCTTAAAGGGATAGAGGTTTTCAAATCCAAAGACCAGGCTGATGGTTTCTATGAGGTACTGGAAGAAGGCAATTCACTGATATTGTATAAAAAACACCGGAAACTCCGCAAAAAGGTCCTCGAAAACAAAGCTATTTTGAATGAATTCAGAAATGACGATCTGTATTACATTCTCCACGAGGATTTGTTCTATCCGATCAAGAACAAAAATGACCTGATCAAGATATTCCCACAGAGAAAGAAACAGATCAACGCTTTTTTCAGTGGAAACAAATACCTTATGGACACGGATTACGACCTGTTCATGACGCAGATCGCTGATCGAATCGATGCGGCTCTAACTACAAAACCCTCTGAATCATGATAAACAGGCTGATTCTAGCTGTGCTGATTTTCTCGGCAGCGTTCACCTATGCACAGGACGGAACTGAAAAAGTAAGCCTTACTTTTGAAAACTCGACCCGTGTCGAGGTGCTTGAGGAATTGGAGACCCTGACGCCCTACCGTTTTTTCTTTGAGGAATCCTGGTTCGACAACCTTAAGATTTCGGGTCAGTACCAGGACACGGCGCTTCGTCTGATATTAAATGATCTATTTACAAATACGGTTGTAAACTATTATTTTTCTGATAATTACAAGATTATACTTACGCAGAACAACCTGATTTACGATGATCTGCCGGACGATTTCTTCGGGCGAACGGTTCAGGAAGATCAGGATGATTCCAACAAACCAATTTTTTATTCAGAGCAGGCTGCAACAGCCCGAACCGGAGTCGAGACTATTCGCATCGGAAAAGAAAGTAAAAATGCCTCCCGCAAGAGCTTCGTTCTTTCCGGTCAGGTAAAAAACAACGTGACGGGGGAACCTATACCCAATCTCGTGATCAGCGTTCCTGAGAAAAACATTAATGCGGTAACGGATATAGAGGGCAAATACACCATTGAGCTCCCTGCCGGAGCGAATGACCTTGAGCTGAAATCTCTTGGAATTGAAAACCTGAAAAAGAAGGTCATCATATACAATGACGGGACATTTAACTTCAGCCTGGCAGAGAATCCGGAGTTGTTGGATGAGGTTATCATTGACGCGGATAAAGACAGCAATGTCAAGGATGCGGTGACCGGAATCACTCAGATAGAGGTTAAGGAAATCAAGACCATTCCTCTTGTTCTTGGAGAGCGCGACGTTCTTAAGGTAGCCACCACTCTGCCGGGAATCTCAACAGCGGGTGAAGGCGTTGCCGGATACAACGTGCGAGGGGGAAACACCGATCAGAACCTCATTTTGCTCGACAATGCTGTGATTTACAATCCCACGCACTTTTTCGGCATTTTTTCGGCACTGAACCCGTTTACTACCGATGACGTTGACATATACAAGGGAAGCATACCGGCTCAGTACGGTGGCAGGCTGTCGTCTGTGTTTGACATCCAAACCAAAGACGGCAATACCCAAAAATTCTCCGGTGAAGGGGCGATAGGACCTGTGACCTCGAATCTTACCCTGGAAATTCCAGTGGTTAAAGACAAATCCTCCCTTTTGGTTGGTGGTCGGGCCACATATTCCGATTGGATACTCAAACAACTGGACGATGAGCAGCTTCAGAACAGCCAGGCCTCTTTTTACGATGTGATCGCCAAATACCATCATAACTTTGACGAGAAGAACTCCTTATCTATATCAGGCTATTACAGCGATGATGTTTTCAGCATCTCCTCGGACTCGACATTCAATTACAACAATGCACTATTTTCTTTGAGATACAGCCACAAATTCAATGACAGAAACAGGGGAAGCATCCTGGTGTCAAACAGTAATTACGGCTACAACATCGCTTTTGACAGCAACAGTGCCCGGGATTTTGACCTGGACTACGGCGTGCAGGAAACCGAAGTGAAGTTTCTGATGAACCACCTGCTGAACGAAAAACACAATTTCACTTATGGTTTGTCTGGAAAGCTTTACAATAACTCCCCTCCGAACATTGCTCCTAAAGGTCCCGAAAGCCTGGTAAGCCCTACAGACATACAGGACGAACAGGCCTTTGAATCGGGAATCTTTTTTGAAGACAATTACAATGTGAACAAGAACCTGTCTTTCAATCTTGGACTTCGCTATTCGTTCTATGCCTTTTTGGGACCAACAGAACAAAGCCTGTATATCGATGGCCTGCCAAAAAACGACGCGACGCGAATCGAGACGGTCAGCTATGGTGACAACGAGGTGGTGGAAACCTATGGAGGACCGGAAATAAGGATATCCGGGCGCTACTCCTTTACGGAAGACTTCTCCATCAAGGCGAGTTACAACAACAACTACCAGTTCATTCACACGCTGACGACAAACACTACAGCCACACCCCAGGATACGTGGAAGCTGTCTGACTTGAACATCGCCCCTCAACGGGCCAATCAATTCTCATTGGGACTGTTTAAGAACCTCGATGGGAACACCTATGAGCTGAGCCTTGAAGGATACTATAAATTGTCAGACAACATACTCGACTACAAGGTAGGTGCTGACCTTCTGTTGAACGAGAATATTGAAACGGAAGTCCTTCAGGGAGAGGGCAAGGCCTATGGGGTTGAATTCCTGGTGAGAAAAAACAAGGGCAAGCTCAACGGATGGATCGGCTACACCTATTCCAGATCGTTGATAAAGCTCGACAGCGAGTTCAATGAAGAGAGAGTAAACGACGGGGAGTTCTTCCCTTCGAACTACGACAAGCCCCATGATTTCAGTGTTGTGGCCAATTACAAGCTTACACGACGCTATAGTTTCTCAATGAACTTTGTTTATCAAACCGGCCGGCCCGTTACCTTCCCTGTTGGAAACTACCAGTTTAACAACGCGGAATACGTTTTCTACTCCAATCGGAATGAATTCAGGATCCCGGATTACATGCGCCTGGACCTGGGCATAAACATCGAAGGCAACCACAAGATCAAAAAGCTGGCACACAGCTTCTGGAACATCTCTGTCTACAATGTACTGGGACGAAACAACCCCTTCTCCGTGTTTTTCGTAACCGAAGATGGGCAGGTGAAAGCCTATCAGAGTTCCATTTTTGCCGTACCTGTGCCGACAATAACTTATAATTTCAGATTTTAAATAGTCGCGATCTTTGACCATGAGATATTTCATTCGACATAAAAGCTATTACACCATGCTCCTGCTGGTTGTGCATGGCTGTGTTGAGGAAATAGATCTCACAGAAGAGCTAAGTTTCGAGGACACCTTGGTTATTGAGGCCAATATCACCGATGAATCGAAAAAACAGGTGATCGCCATGAGCAGGTCTTATCGCTTCGAGGACGAGGGTGCCAATCCGGAAACCAATGCTTCTGTGAGCATAACGGCCAATGAAGGGAAAGTTTATTCGTTTACCGAGTCTGAAAGCAGCCCAGGTCTTTATAATTCTGACGAGTTGTTCAAAGCCGAACCCGGGGTTGATTACAGGCTCTTTGTGACCACTTCCAGTGGTGAATCTTACACAACCCTGCCGGTTCAGTTGCCCCAGGCGTCGAAAATCGATCGGGTTTACGGGAGCCGCGAGGTAAACAGCATTGGCACGGAATTATTAGCCATCAAGGTCGACAGTTACGACCCGACACGTTCTTCGAATTACTATCGATATGAATACGAAGAAACTTACAAAATCATCGCCCCGAATTGGGTGAATCGCGAGTTTGTGATCCTTCAGGACGAATACGGGAATGATCTTGCCTTTCCTGGTTTTGAATCGAGATCCATCGACGAAAAGGAGTGTTATAACACGGATATTTCAAACAGCATCATTCAGACCTCGACGACTGAATTAAACGAAGATCGCGTATCCGGTTTTGCGGTCCGTAATATCTCTGCGGACAATCCCGTCCTGAGCCACAGGTACAGCATTCTGGTGCGACAATACGTGCAGTCTCTCGAAGCCTTCAGCTATTACGATCTCCTGAATCAACTTTCGGCCTCGGGCAATGCTTTGACGCAGATACAACCCGGTTTCATCGCAAGCAATATTTTTTCCACAACAGATCGGGATGAGAAAGTTTTAGGATTCTTTGATGTGTCCTCAGTGGCCGAGGAGAGAATTTTTTTCAATTACGAGGATTTTTTTCCAGGCGAGCCACTTCCGCCCTACTTCGTAAGTTGCGGAATATCGGCTCCACCCATTGCAACCATGGCAGGAACACCTTTAAAAGATGCCATCCAGGCTGGATTGGTCAAGTATCTGCAGGATCATCAACCCCCGGAGCAGAACGTCGGGCCGTTTGATGTAGTGCCGACCCCGTGCGGTGATTGCACAGTTCTCGGGCAGACGGACCCACCTGAATTTTGGATAGAATAAAAAGAGTATGAAAAGAAATATATCAGTAACCCATTTGATCACTTCGCTGCTTCTGGCATGCGCTATCGTGTCCTGTGTGGAAGAGATTGACGTAGATGAGGAATTCAAGTTTGAGGACGTGATCGTGATCGAGGCTACCTTGACTGATGAAAAAAAGACTCAGGAATTCTTGTTGTCACGAACGTATGAATTTGAGACAAAGGGACCAATTCCAGAGCAAAACGCAGAAGTCCGCGTGGTAGTCAATGATGGGCAGAGCATCTTGTTCATAGAAGACAGCCCTGGAGTCTACAAATCGGAGAATGAATTTGCGGCAGAGAGCGGGGCTGATTACCAACTGTTTGTAACTACCAACGAGGGCCGTACGTATCAATCACCCAAAGTGCAGCTGACCAACTCGGTTCCCATAGAAAAATTGACGGCTGAGCGACAGGTAAACAGCATAGGAAACGAGATCATGGCCATTTTGGTGGACAGCAATGATCCCACCCGGCAAGCAAACTACTACCGCTATGAATACGAGGAGAGCTACAAGATCATTGCTCCTGACTGGACGCGGCAGGATTTCGTGGTTTACAGACAGGATTCGATCTCTCCTGATGCCATTCGGCCCCTTGAGGAACAGACCTGTTACAATACTGTGAATTCAAACAGCATCATTATTACCTCAACGACCAATCTTTCAGAAGACCGGGTGTCCGGGTTTTCGGTTCGGAACATATCGGCGGATAATCCTGTGATCAGTCACCGCTACAGCATCCTGGTCAAACAGTACGTGCAGTCTTTGGAAGCCTATACTTATTATGAAATCCTCAACCAACTCTCCGGTAGTGACAACACGCTCAGTCAGATTCAACCCGGATTCATAAGCAGCAATATTCGCTCTACCGAGGACAGAAACGAAAAGGTACTCGGGTTCTTCCAAGTCTCAGCTGTTACAGAAAAAAGACTATATTTCAATTACGAAGACTTCTTCCCGGGTGAGCCGCTGCCACCATATTTCATTGAATGTGGGCGTGCCGCACCTCCAATTGTATCCCAAGCTGTGCCTCCTACTTATCCGCTATTTGATGCAATACAAGCTAATCTTGTTAAATTCCTGGAAGAGAACATGAATCAGGGACAGTTGCAAGGCCCCTACATAACAGTGCCCAGGGCTTGCGGGGATTGTACAGCACTGGGATCTAGTGAACCTCCCGAGTTCTGGGAAGAATAGAGCCATCGGATAGATTAAAACAAACGAAATGTCATGAAAAAAATCCTTGTTATTCTCCTTTTGATTTTGTCCTTCAACCAGTTGGGGGCACAATCCCCTGCTGCGTCTGAGCTATTGATGCCGGGGGAGAGGGTTTATTTGCATCAGAACACCACTTTACTGATGAGCGGAGAGTACCTGTATTACAAACTGTATTGCATAAACACCGAAACGGGAGCCTTATCCGATTTGAGCAAGGTTGCCTACGTGGAACTTGTCGATAAAAACGGAAAAGCCGTATTCAGTCATAAGATTAGATTGGAGAATGGATCCGGGGCAGGCGACTTTTTTGTTCCGACTTCTGTGCCCTCTGGGAATTACAAACTTGTTGCCTTCACCCAATGGATGAGAAATGGGGAGGTAGATGATTTTTATCAAAATGATGTTGTCGTGATAAATCCCTTCCAAAACGATCAAAGCGGACTCATGCGTTCGACTTCCGACAGTATTCAATCTCCGGCAAAGGCAGTCAGCAGAGGAATTGACGTTTCAGACAGCCCAAGTGGAATTCAGCTTCGGTTAAGCCCTCAGACGGCAGGAAACCGGGAACAGATCAATCTATCGGTCAACAGCGTACCTTCCGACTGGTACGGAGACTATTCCCTGTCAGTGAGAAAGATCATCGAAAAGATTCCTGTGCCAGAAAGGGCATCGTCAACTGCTTTCGCCGAAAGCGTGAAAGGAAAGGCTGAAATGATCAAAGTAACTGCTGGAAATACAAAAGCACTTCCTGAGCTCAGGGGTGAGTTGCTGAGCGGAACAGTCATTCGAAATGAAACGGGAGAAACCGTTCCGAATCGGAAGGTTGCCCTGTCAATTCCCGGAAACAACTACCTCTTCAAGATATCAAGCACAAGAGAAAACGGAACCTTCTTCTTCAATGTGGATGAGTCCTATTCCAATCAGCAGGCCCTTGTACAGGTGATCGGTGAGGATCGGGATTCCTTTCGTGTCGAGATAGATGAATTCAAATCACCGGAATATTCGAATTTAGAATTCAACGACTTTTTCCTGGATGAGGATATGGAAGAATACATTCTAGAGCGGAGTGTCCAAAACCAGATTCAAAATGCATATGCAGAGAATAGGATCGACAGCATCAGCAAAATAGAGGACTTCCCTCCTTTCTTTCATACGCCGAGTCATGAGTATTATCTTGATGATTACACGCGTTTCCCGACAATCAAGGAAACCATTATTGAAGTCATCGAACAGGCCTCCACCCGACAGCGCAAAGGAAAGCAATTCATTCATGTGCGCGTGTACGATGACGATGTCGAAACCGGGCTGAATTCGCTTCTGCTGATTGACGGTCTTTTCATTCAGGATCACAATACCGTGGTTGAAGCCAAGGCCTCCAAGATCAAAAAGGTCAGCGTGATCAATCAACAGTATTTGTACGGCTCAGAGGTATTTGAAGGCATAATCGCGATGGAGTCTTACGAGGGAGATTTCATAGAGAGCCTTCCCGCGTTGAAAGAAAAAGACACACAACTCTTTCGTCCAGAATTGGGAAAGGACTATTTCGTGCAGGACTACAGGTATCCCGAGAGATACAAGCGAATCCCTGATTACCGCAATCAACTGATTTGGGAGCCCAAATTCAAGCTGGACGGATCGACCAAAACACTCTCCTTCTACACCTCTGACGTCAAAGGACGCTACGAGGTCGTTCTTGAAGGGTTCAACGAGCAGGGGGAACCCCTCTCTTTGAGAGAGGTGATAGAAGTCAGGTAAGGTGCGATTCTATTAGATCCAGGTTTTTCTTTCGATTGATTTTACCTGAATCCGTCTCTGCAAACTTCGGCAGAAAGACTATGTCTTTGGGAACTTCGTGTTTAGCGATGCGACCAGCTGATTCCGCCTGAAAGGATTTCACCCGATTCAGAAGCCCATTTTCGGGTTTACCTTCAACAACAAACAGCATGCGCTCACCCAGTTCCATGTCGGGAAAACCCGCAGCAAAAAACCTTTGGCTGAGGCATCTGGAAAACTTCTGTTCAATGGCCTCTGGCATAAGTTTCAAACCCCCTGAATTTATTACGTTGTCAATTCGACCGTTCCAAATGAAGCTATGCTCTGAAATCAATTCGACGAGATCATTGGTTGCGATCTCTGTGTCGGATATCCTGGGACATCGCACAACCAGGCAACCTCGTGCATCCTTGTAAAAGGAAACCCCCGGCAAAGCTGTATAAGTCTCGTCGGAAACTGATGGGTTCCCTGAATTCACCTTTTGTTTTGCGCTCTTATTCAAGGGGCGCACCGCGATGTGTGTAATAGTTTCAGTCATGCCATATGTGGCATAGACTCTCGTCGGCACAGACTCGATCTTTTCCTGTAATTTCCAACTCACCGAAGCACCACCCACGATAAGATTTTTAATTCTGTCCAGGTAGTTCAGATTGTTTTCAAGCTGCATTGGGATCATAGCCGCAAAATCATAGCTGGCTCCCTTCTCGAGATCAAGTTGAATCACAGGCTCCACTCCTTCCAGATGCCATCCGAGGGTCATGGCTCGAACCAACATCATTTTTCCGGCTATGTAATCCAGCGGTAGGCAAAGAAGTGCTCTTGTGCCTTCGCCCATGTCAAAGAACCGGCCTGTTGCTCGGGCTGATTCTATCATTTGCTCCCGGCTGAAAGCAATTGTTTTTGGATCACCCGTGGAACCCGAAGTCTTAACAAGAATTTTCTTACCAGCAAACCAGGAACGCAATAGATCAGATCCTTTCGGATAGTTATGATCCATAAACTCGATCCATTCGGCCTCTGTGCCAAATGATTTCCCGTCAAATGTGAAACTGCTATGGATCCCGGAAACGCTCATTCCTTTTCTTCGACAATTTTGCCAGTCAGGCGTTGTTTCCAATCTTTCCATTGGTACTTGCGCGACAGGAAAAATATCGCCAGAGGGTAAACTACCAGCAAAGGCAGTAGCATCTCTACCCCAAGTGAGGGCTCAGACTGATCTACCAACAGGGCATCCGTTTGAAATACCGCCCAATCGACGGTTACAATCATTGCTGCAACTATGTTATTGGCCGCGTGCATCCCCAAGGCAAGTTCGGTTCCCTGATCCATAAGAGTGACAATTCCAAAGAGAAAACCAGTACCGATATAATAGAGCAAGATCAATGACCCCAACTTCTCCACTTCCGGATTGAAGGCGTGCAACAGTCCAAAGCCCACGGAGGTCAGGATCAGAGGCGCCCAGGCATTTTTAAACAACAAACCTATTCCCTGCATGAGATATCCCCTGAACAAAAGTTCTTCGAAACTGGTTTGGAACGGAATAAAAACAAATGACACAACCACGAGGATGACAAAAGGGACCAGCTTGAAATTATTGACAAAATCCTCCGGATGAGCCATATAATCCAAAAAAATCAATAAAATAGACACAAGGAACCAAAACGAGAAACCCAAGACTATTCGATTCCAATCCACTGTTTTCCTGGAGCTTACCAGGCTTTTCACACTTCTGTGATGAATGGTTCTCACCCCCAGCAAGAGAAAAACCAACCCTCCGATGAATGAAAAAATGATCAGGAGCAGGTAAAGGTTTGAGTTGATCCCAAGGTCTACAAAGGCGCTCTCTGCCGCTTCAATCCAAGCCTGCACATTATCAGCTTTCATGTAGGAAAAGACGAAAAGCGGAATCACTCCTATGAATTGCCAGCCGAGAAACACCAGAAAAAGCGTTGCCAGGTACCTCCACCACTCGTTTCGGCCCTCAAATGCCATTTGAATAAACCGCGTATTGCCCATAAATTCCTTTAATTTATTTCGAAAGTACTATTATTCAGCAAATAATTTATCCGTATCCCCCCATTTCAAATTGGGATCGTAGTACAAAGACCCTTGCTCGACCTTTAGGGGAGAAGAAATATTATTTGTAAAAAGTCCTCCCGTTCCCAGGCCCTGGGGCATTGGATTGTCAAGAGAGTAAGTGTATTGAGCGATCGCGTTCAAACCTATGTTGCTCTCCAGGGCGGAAGTTATCCACCATCCGACATCAAACTTACGGCAGAGATCGATCCAGTGGTTGCATACCTCGATGCCACCAACCAGGCTTGGCTTAAAAATCAAATACTGCGGTTTTACGAGTTTTAGCAATTCTTCTCTTTCATTTGCCTCAGTGAGCCCTATCAATTCTTCATCGAGGGCAATGGGAACAGGGCTTTCCTCACATAATTTAGTCATCTGTTCAAGTTGCCCCTGCCGGATGGGCTGCTCGATGGAATGTATATCAAACTCCGAGAGCCTTTTTAGTTTCTCCATTGCCTCAGCAGGCGAAAAGGCTCCGTTGGCATCCACTCGAATTTCAATGTCCTCAGCACTGAAGTTTTTTCGGATCGAACCAAGCAGATCCATCTCCGCATCAAAGTCAATGGCACCTATCTTGAGCTTGATCACTTTAAAACCTGTATCCAGCTTGTTGCGAATTTGAGATTGCATGAATTCCTTCTCTCCCATCCAAACAAGCCCGTTGATTGGAATTGAATCGGCACCCCGGGTAAATTCAGACGGATACAGCTCAAACATAGATTGTGCCTGCAAAGACTTAAAAGCCTGTTCCAACCCAAAGAGAATAGACGGGTATTCCTGAAGTCTTTCCATACACCATTCCTTGCCTTTGTCAATGTTTCTCATCAACCAGGTCAGGCGAGCTTCAAAATCAGGCCGGTCATCGTGGCTCAGGCCTCTAAACAATCCCACCTCTCCAATTCCGGTTGATTCTTCACTCTCAATTTTTATGAAATAGGTTTCCTTTGTGTTGAGAACACCCCTTGAAGTCCCTCCCGGGACCTTGAATATCAAATCATAGCGGGCAAATTTCAGCTTCATTTTTAACTTTGGAGATTCGGCTTTCCGGCTCAAAATACGAGACACAAATATAATCCGAAATACCCTGGATTCGAACGAACTCTCTTGAATTTCCCATAAAATGCTTATATTTAGATCATTGAATTCATTTTCGGCTATGAAAAGGATTTACGCCCTCTTACTCTTCAGTCTTTTGGTGGCCACGCATAGTGCGATAGCACAAAATGCACTGGTTCAGAATCTCCCTACTTCAGGTGGAGAAGTTGTCTTTACAAAAGTAAAGGAGCTAAAAGAACAGGAGATTCAGTTTCATATGAACAGCGTCCGGGAATGGTTCACGCAGAAACAGTTCTCATTTGAAAAGGTTGAAGAAGACGATTATTCAAGAGACAAGGTCCGGGGTCGCGGAACCATTGAAGTTCTCTGGGGCCCCAATAATTTTGAGCAGTATTTCAAGACGCTGAAATTCGAAATACAGGTAGTCGTTAAAAATGACAGATATCAATACCGGTTTGATCATTTTGTAGTCCAGGACGGGTCTCGTGAAGCACAACTGGAAATCTATCAATCCGACACCAGGCTCGGAGGTCGCTACAACCCTGCTTTTTACAGTGAGATCAATCATAAAATGAACGACTTGATCGAAAGCCTTCATACCTCAATGACAAAAGATTGATTCCCAAAAACTAATTGTTTTCTTTTCGAATCTGTGCGATCCATCCCCCACCTCCTGTGAGGGTCATGTGCAAATAATCATTCTTTTTGACTTCTATCATCTCTCGTTTGTAGTCCTCGGCGTAATTCTTTGCGTTGACTCCGTCCTCAAAGGACTCCATTTCATAGGACCCTTCTGACAAGAAATCAAGCCGAATATCAAATTCCCTGGGGGTATCATCCGTCATGGCTGCAAGGAACCAGTTTTCACCCTTTCTGCGGGCGATTACGACATAGTCGGAGATTGCCGCTTCAATCACACGGGTTTCGTCCCAGGTAGTTGGAATGGAAGTGATAAAGTCTACAGTTTCCTGCTCCTGCAAGTATCTGGAAGGAGATTCGCACAGCATCTGCAATGGAGCCTCATAGACAACGTACATGGCCAACTGATGACATCGAGTTCCCAAACTCATGGGTCTGAAAAAACTCGCAGAAAAATTCTTGCTGTGCTTGTTGACCATGGCTCCAGGCGTAAAATCCATGGGTCCGGCCGCCATCCGGGTAAAGGGTATGGTCAGGTTGTGCTCGGGGTTGATGTCAGCACTCCATTTGTTGTTCTCGTTGCCCTTGACTCCTTCGTAGTTGATGATGTTGGGCCATACCCTTTCCATGCCGGCCGGTTTGAAGGCTCCGTGAAAATCAACGAGCAGTTTGTATTTCGCCGCGGTTTCGGCGATGTCCTCATAAGACCTTACCATTGTCTGGTCATTGCGCTGCATGAAATCGACTTTGATCCCAACTGCTCCCCAGCTGCTGTAGAGTTTTAGAATCTCCTCGAGGTTTTCATTCAGCGGCTTCCAAAGTACCCACAGAATAATGCCTACATTTTTCTCCCTGCTGTATTCGATAAGTTCCGGCAGGTCTATTTCGGGGTTCGAGTCGAGAATTTCTGTAGTCGACTTTGTCCAACCTTCATCAAGTATGACGTATTCAATTCCGTTTTCAGAGGCAAAGTCAACATAGTATTTATAGGTTTCGGTATTCAATCCGGCCTCAAAATCGACCCCGTAAAGATTATTGGCATTGTACCAATCCCAGGCGACCATTCCGGGCCTGATCCATGAAGTGTCCTCAATCTTGCTCTTTCCCGACAACTGGGTGACGAGGTTGCTCTCAATGAAGGTTCGGTCGTCATCACTGATCATGAACACCCTCCAGGGGTAGGCTCTCGATCCTGCAACTTCTGCAATATATTCGCCTTCTTTGGATAGGATCTGGTTGCGATCAGGAGAATTGTTGACATCCGGGATCGCCTCGAGGACATATTTTGGAAAAATGGCTTCGAATTCCATGTCTTTATCGAACTTCAAAAACATACCGGGATAGTCATGCAGTGACGCTTCCGTGATCAACACCTTGCCTGCCCCGGTATCAAAAAGCACGGGCAATGAACAGAAATCACCCCGTTTGAAATCTTCGACTTGTTGTTTCAAATAGATGCGTTCATTATGCGAATACATAGACTCCTCTTTCGGAAAGTAGGACATGGTGTTATCGGGAAGGTCAACCCTCATTTTCTCTGAGACAACCTTCTCAGTCCTTTTAGAATCATCTATGAAGCGGTATGCAATTCCATCATTATAAACTCTTAAAACAACGCTGTACTTCCCATGCATGGAAAGGGTCATTTCCTTGTAAAGACTATTTATAACCCTGTCTTTGTTCGGGATGACCGGTTCTATTCGCTCTTCCTTTTGATCGATTTCAATGGATTTCAACTTTGGGTTCGAACCTATCGATCTTTTGTCATCAAACATCATCTCCATTTCGACACTTTCTATAATTTCCATCTCATTAAGGAACGCTTTCCATTTCAAACTCTCTTCTGTATTGACTTGAACCTTGAGTTTGCCATCCGGTGAAGTGAGCTCGTGCATTTGAGCCAGTGCGTTTTGAATATTCAAAGACAAACAAAGAACAAAAAGAACTGACGGTAGGAATATTTTGGAAGTCATTGGTAAGTATGATTTGGATTTGCAATAATTGATAAAGTAAAATTATGAGATTTCATCGAAGGCTGTGCACGGGAAAATGAAAAATTCATGCGAAATTAAATTATGATCCTGTTCCCGGGCTTTAAGAACGTCACATTCATTTTTATATGTAAAATGATTATCTTTAGTCATTTAAATCATTGTAATCCCCCTTAAATATGAAATCTAACCGTAACCTTTTTACAGGAGCAATTCTTTCTCTTTTCCTGGTATTTGCTTTGTCCTGTGACAATATCGATTACCCTTCATTGTCATCTGGTGACACCGTCGAATACAGCTATGGGCAGTTTGTTTGGCATGACCTGATCACTCCGAACCCGGATAAGGCCATGGATTTTTATTCACAGCTTTTTGAATGGACCTATAAATCCCTTGGCAATGGGGAAATGGCCTACCACGTCATCTACAACGGTGACGAGGCCATCGGAGGAATTATTCCTCTTAACGTAAAAACCCATCCGTCAGGTGAATGGCTGAGTTCCGTTTCTGTACCTGACGTTGATAAAGCTGTCGCCTACAACACTCAGAAAGGAGGAAAGACACTTTTTAAACCCTCAAATTTCAAAGGAAGAGGCAGATCGGCTCTGGTCCAGGATCCTGAAGGAGCCTATATTTCATTCATCAGGTCAGAAACCGGAGATCCTCAGTTTCAAACTGCCGATAATTCATGGCTCTGGAATGAACTATGGACCAGTGATCTGGAGAGCTCGTTGAAATTTTACAAGGGTGTGGCCCCATACGTTTCAGAAGAAGTTAAATCGGAAAAGGTCCCCTACTTCCTGATGAAATCACAGGATTTGAAATTGTGCGGAATGATGAAAAATCCAGTGGAAAACATGAGGTCAGCCTGGTTGCCTTACATCAAAGTGAAGAATGTTGAACAAGTCTCTGCAACAGCCACTTCGCTGGGTGCCGTATTGATGCTCGAACCAAGAGATGATGTCCGTAACGGCTCGGTTGCCATAATCCAGGACCCCAACGGGGCTCCCTTCGCCATTCAAATCTGGAACGAATGAATTTAAATCCCCTAAAAATGAAAATAAGAAAATCCCTTTCAGTTATAATCGTATTGTTTTTCCTCTACATTCTGAACGCCTGCGGGTCGGCCCACACTAATGTTGGACTGAGCATGAACTTCGGCCCCAACGGTCCATCTGTATCGCCGCATGTAGGTGTGAATTTCTACGGTGGAGGTCGCTACTGAATCTTGTCAATAATCGAAAAATCTGTTTGCACTTTACAACATGAATATTACCTTTGCCGCGATCTGCCCTCGT
>CBDUAY010000036.1:0-20379 GCA_965365245.1 uncultured Flavobacteriaceae bacterium
TTCAGAACAACCTCGACCCTGCTGTTGCCCAGCATCCTGAGGAACTCATCACCTATGGCGGAAACGGCGCCGTATTTCAAAACTGGGCTCAATACCTGCTGACGATGCAGTACCTGTCCAAAATGACCAACAAGCAAACTCTTCATATGTACTCCGGTCATCCGATGGGTCTGTTTCCGTCTTCAAAGAAGGCTCCACGGGTCATCGTAACCAATGGCATGATGGTTCCCAACTATTCGCAACCTGATGATCTCGAAAAGTTCAACGCACTGGGCGTCACCCAGTATGGACAAATGACGGCAGGCTCTTACATGTACATCGGGCCACAGGGAATCGTACACGGCACTACCATCACCCTAATGAACGCCTTTCGAAAAATCCTTGACAAATCAGAAACGGCACGTGGAAAGATCTTTCTTACCTCAGGCCTTGGGGGAATGAGTGGGGCGCAACCCAAAGCCGGTAATATCACCGGATGCATCACGGTCTGCGCTGAGGTCAATCTGAATGCAGCTCAAAAGAGATACGACCAGGGCTGGGCGGATCTTCTCATAACCGAATTGAGTGCTCTCGTCGACCGGGTGAGGGAAGCGCGTGAGAAAGAAGAGACTGTAAGCATCGCTTTCCACGGAAATGTTGTGGACGTCTGGGAAAAATTTTACGAAGATGACATATTTGTTCATGTTGGGTCTGATCAGACCTCTCTGCACAATCCCTGGTCAGGTGGGTATTACCCGCAGGGGCTGAGTTTTGAAGAGGCTAATGATATGATCAGCTCCGATCCGGCGACCTTTGAAAAACACGTACAGGAATCTCTTCGCAAACAAACCGAACTTATCAACAAACACGCTGCCAGGGGGACTTATTTCTTTGATTATGGAAACGCCTTCCTTCTCGAAGCTTCAAGGGCAGGTGCCGATGTCATGGCAGAGAACGGCATCGATTTCAAATATCCGAGCTATGTTCAGGACATTCTGGGCCCCATGTGCTTTGATTACGGTTTCGGTCCTTTCCGATGGGTTTGCACTTCGGGAAATCCAAACGACCTCGACAAGTCAGATGCGATTGCGGCAGAGGTTTTAAGGAAAATTCTCAAGGAGGCTCCTGCGGAGACCGAGCTCCAGAATCAAGACAACATCCACTGGATTGAGAATGCCAAGAAAAACAAACTCGTTGTGGGCTCGCAGGCCCGGATTCTCTACGCCGACGCCGAAGGACGCATCAAAATCGCCTCTGCCTTCAACAAAGCCATCGCAGATGGAGAAATCTCGGCTCCAATCGTTTTAGGGCGAGACCATCATGACGTCAGCGGAACCGATTCCCCATACAGGGAAACCAGCAACATCTATGACGGCAGCCGATTCACAGCTGACATGGCCATTCACAACGTGATCGGAGACAGCTTCAGAGGTGCTACCTGGGTGTCGATCCACAATGGTGGTGGCGTTGGATGGGGCGAGGTCATCAACGGCGGCTTCGGAATGGTGCTCGACGGCAGCGAGCTGGCCGAGAAACAACTTCGAGCCATGCTTTTCTATGACGTGAACAACGGCATAGCAAGAAGAAGCTGGGCACGAAATGATGAAGCCTTATTCGCCATTAAACGTGAAATGGAGCGGAGCCCCGGATTGGAAATAACTTTGCCTGAAATGGTGGATGATGACCTGTTGGACGAACTCTAGTTCTTGATGCCACAGCCAATGGCCCGGGTACTGACTGTCTCGATGGTTTGACCCGCCAATAAGGCGTCCACCGCGTTCTCCACATATTTCTTTGTGACGGCGCTGGGATCCCTGGAACTGTCATCGATGGCACCAATGTATTTCACAATAAGGTCCCTGTTTTCTTTTTCCAAAACGAAGACGTGAGGCGTCTTGGTTGCACCGTATTTGGGATACACTTTCTGACCTTCATCCAATAGATAGGGAAATGTAAACCCTTTTTCTGCGGCTCTGACCTTCATCAGTTCAAAACTGTCACCTGATGAGGCCTCAGGATTGTTCGGGTTGATGGCGATGACAGGAAAACCCAATGGTTTGTATTTCTTGTCCAATGCTATGATCCGATCCTCGTTGGCCACCGCATAAGGGCACGTATTGCAGGTGAATACCACGATGAATCCGCGTGCATCCTCAAAATCGGCCAAAGACACCATCTTTCCATCGATGTTCTTAAGTGAAAAGTCTTCTGCCTTTTCTCCGATGGTATAACTGACAACAAATCTCTCCAATGTGCTGTCAACCCCGGTGAAGGCAAAAACCGTGAAGATGGTCGATAGTGAAATGGCGAACAGCAGTGCAAAATAGTTTCTGTTTTTCATGACTTAAGGCTTTATGAACTGAGATACCTCGTTGAAAAGTGAGGCCCTCGTGAATGATTTTTCAAAGAATTTTCGTTGACCGCCCTTTATGAAAAGGGTAGCCGGAATCGCTCCGGATCAGGTTGAATCAACCTTGGGAATCCAGTCATTCTCATGTGGGTCGTCAAGCAGTATGACCTGGGGCTCGAGTCGCTTGTCCCTGACAAAGGGAATCACCTGGGATTCCAATTTGTTCGGAAAATCCAGGCTGACCAAAATGACTTTCAGGCCCGGACCTCCCAGGGAATCATTTACCTCCTCGAAGTAGGGCATCTCCTCCACACAGGGTTTGCACCAGGTTGCCCAAAAATTCACAATCAGAACCTCTTCCTTCTGCTCTGACAAAAGGTTTTCCAGTTCCTCGAAGTTAACCACTTCAATGTGGTCGTTTTCAGGTTCGGCCGGCTCCTTCACCTCCTTTTTACACGACAGCAGAAGAAGGAGACAGACCGAAAAGACAACTCTATTCATAGTCTGAAATTCAGAACCAAATTAACCAAAAGTCATGACGGCGAGCGGTTTTCAAACTCACTTTATAAAAAATTTAACGTTGATTTCACGTTCCTTAACAACGCATAAATGAATCCTTTCAAGCGTAATTGTAGAGAAGTTTTGTCAAAGATCAACTCATGGCTTTTGCGTTTACCCTATTTTTATCATCTCATTAATTCTTATCACAACATTGCAATCGCTGGTCTATGGAATGGCTGTTTAAACCTGATCCTGAAGAGAAAAAGGTCCTTGCACTCAGCGAGGAACTCGGCATTGGCAAGCTATTGTCAGAACTCCTTGTTCAGCGCAATATCGATTCGTTTGAGAAGGCCCGGCGATTCTTCAGACCTGCGCTCGATGAACTGCACGATCCCTTCTTGATGCAAGACATGAGGATTGCCGTTGAACGGATTGACATAGCGCTCAGGAATAATGAGAAAATTCTAATCTACGGGGATTACGATGTGGATGGAACTTCTGCAGTCTCCCTTGTTTATTCCTATCTACAGAAGCTGCACGATCAGGTTGCCACCTATATCCCGGATCGCTATTCGGAAGGGTATGGCATCTCCTACACGGGAATCGATTTTGCCTCAGACAATGAGGTTGACTTAATCATTGCGCTGGATTGCGGCATTAAAGCCATCGAGAAAATCAATTATGCTAAAGAAAAGGGAATTGATTTTATAATCTGTGACCACCACCGCCCTGGAGATCAGATTCCGGCAGCCGTTGCTGTTTTGAATCCAAAACGGGAGGACTGCGACTATCCCTATGATGAACTCTGTGGGTGCGGAATCGGCTTCAAACTGATTCAGGCCATTTCCCAGTCCAGGGGATTGCCTGCGGATCAGATTTACCCTTATCTGGATCTCGTAGCCACCGCTATTGCTGCCGATATCGTACCCATCACAGGTGAGAACCGGATCTTGGCTCATTTTGGCATGAAGGTGATCAATGAAGCTCCGAGGCCCGGCATACAGGCCCTGCTGAAAAACACAAAGAAGGAAGTCCTTACCATAACGGATGTGGTCTTTACCGTCGCTCCCAGAATCAATGCAGCCGGTCGCATGGAGCATGGGCAGTACGCAGTCGACCTGCTTACAGAGACAGACCCATTGAAAGCTCTCCAAATGGCCGAGGAAATCGACGATTTCAACCTCAGTCGCCGGGAGCTCGACGCCTCAATAACCCGGGAGGCTTTGGATCAGGTGGAGCAAAGAGGTGAGAAAGAAGCCTTTTCCACAGTAGTTTATGATGAAAGCTGGCACAAGGGTGTCATAGGGATCGTGGCCTCGCGACTGATTGAAACCTACTACCGTCCTACCCTGGTATTTACCAAAAGTGGCTCCAAACTGGCCGCATCAGCCCGATCGGTCAAAGGTTTTGACGTCTACCAGGCCCTTCACGAATGTGAGCAGCACATTGAGCAATTTGGGGGTCACAAATATGCGGCCGGGCTGACTTTGCTTCCAGAGAATTATGAGAAGTTCAAAGAGTGTTTTGAAGAGGTTGTCAAAAGGTCATTGGACAGTACAGCCCTGATTCCCCAGATACTCATTGACAGAAAAGTAGACCTTTCCGAACTCGACTCCAGGTTCCATCGGATCCTGTCTCAATTCGGGCCTTTTGGCCCGGGCAACATGAAGCCTGTATTTATGGCCTCCGGACTTCGGGACAATGGCTTCGGAAAAAAAGTGGGTAAGGAAGGAGCGCATCTCAAACTCAGCCTCATATCGGGAAGCAATTTCAAAACAATCGACGCCATTGGTTTCAACCTTGGAGACAAGTTGGAAATGGTTCACAACGGGCAGCCCTTCAAAGCCGTGTTTACCCTGGAATCAAATACCTGGAACGGAAACACCAGGCTTCAGCTGAATCTTAAAGATCTTCAACCCGATGATTAGTAACGAAGGTTTTTCAGGTTGTGGATCGTCGCCATCGGATCCTCGCTCTTGAACACAAAGCTCCCTGCAACCAGCACATTGGCTCCGCTTGCCACCAACTGCTCTGCGTTTTCACTGTTGACACCGCCGTCGACCTCAATCAATGCCTGAGATCCTGTTTTTTCGATCAGTTTTCTGAGCTCTGTTAGCTTCTTGTAGGTATTGTGGATAAAGCTCTGGCCCCCAAATCCAGGGTTGACGCTCATGATGAGAACCAGGTCGAGATCTGCGATGATGTCCTCCAGAACCGAGACCGGGGTATGTGGATTCAGCGAAACGCCCGCCTGCATCCCTTCACTTTTTATGGCCTGAACTGTTCTGTGCAGGTGGTTGCATGCTTCATAATGAACCGTCAGAATATCTGCTCCTACTTTCTTGAAGTCTTTTATGTAGCGATCGGGGTCGACAATCATGAGATGTACGTCCATGATTTTTTTCGCATGTCTCTTCATGGCGGCAATCACGGGCATCCCAAAAGAGATATTTGGAACAAATACACCATCCATCACGTCTATGTGGAACCAGTCTGCCGAACTTTCATTGACCATTTCAATTTCTTTTTGCAAATTGGCGAAGTCGCTGGCCAACATGGAGGGTGCGATGAGTGGATGCATGGGCTGTGTATTGAAGTGTAATGCAAAAATAAAAAAGCCCGGGAGATTCCCGGGCTTTTTCGCTTGTTTTGTTTCGATGTGCTTTTATCCCAGGTAAGTCCTGAGGATTTTGCTTCTGGAAGTGTGTTTAAGCCTTCTGATGGCTTTTTCTTTGATTTGTCGAACTCGCTCACGAGTCAGGTCAAAAGTCTCTCCAATCTCCTCCAGGGTCATTGGGTGAGCATCTCCCAAACCAAAATAAAGCTTCACTACGTCAGCTTCGCGAGGTGTAAGGGTTTCAAGGGCCCTCAAAATCTCTACTTTGAGTGACTCGTGCAACAAACTCTTGTCAGGATTCGGAGACTCTCCGGAATTCAGAACGTCGTAAAGATTCGAGTCTTCACCTTCAATCAATGGTGCATCCATGGAAACGTGTCTCCCTGAATTCTTCATCGATTCCTTCACATCACTGACCGTCATGTCCAGCTCCTTGGCAATTTCCTCGGCAGAAGGCGGTCTTTCGTTCTCTTGTTCCAATCTGGCAAAGGTCTTGTTGATCTTGTTGATCGACCCGATCTTGTTCAATGGAAGCCTGACGATTCTCGACTGTTCGGCAAGAGCCTGCAAAATCGATTGCCTGATCCACCAAACCGCATAAGAGATAAACTTGAATCCGCGGGTTTCGTCAAATCTCTTGGCAGCTTTGATCAGGCCAAGATTTCCTTCATTGATCAAATCAGGAAGAGTGAGACCCTGGTTCTGATATTGCTTGGCAACCGAAACCACGAATCGCAAATTGGCTTTGGTAAGCTTCTCCAAAGCAACCTGATCTCCCGCTTTAATGCGTTGCGCCAACTCCACCTCCATGTCAGCTGTTATCAAATCTACTTTACCTATTTCTTGCAAATACTTGTCTAAAGAAGCAGTTTCGCGATTTGTAACCTGCTTGGTGATTTTAAGTTGTCTCATTAAAAAGTATGAATTTTAGTTAAATAGTTCTGTCGTGTACTATAGTATACGTAGATAATTGTGTAAATGTTACAAAATAAAAAAACCCCGAAAAATTTTCGGGGTTTTTATCTATGGTCAACAGGTGGTTAATTAATCTCTCCTCCTGTTGTCTCTTCGGTTATCACGTCCGCCTCCGCGACCGCCTTTATCACGTCCGCCTCGGTCATTTCTGTCCCTTGGTGGTCTTTCAACATAACCTTCCGGTTTCGGCAAAAGAGCCTTGCGAGAAACTTTTTCTTTGCGAGTTCTTGGATCAACACCAAAGTACTTCACGTCAAAAACATCTCCCATCTTTACGACGTCACTGACATTTTCGGTTCTTTCCCAGGCGAGTTCGCTCACGTGCAGCAAAATTTCGTTTCCTGGAGCCTCGGTATATTCCACAACAGCTCCGAAATCGAGCATTTTAATGACTTTTACCTCGTAAACGCTTCCTTTTTCAGGTTTGAACATCAAAGAATCTATCTTGGCCAGCACCGCATCAATTCCATCCTGGTCAGTTCCTAAGATTTCAACTATTCCTTCTTCGGTGACAGGGTCTTCGTTGATAACGATCGTACATCCTGTTTCTTTTTGAAGTTCCTGAATCACTTTTCCACCGGGTCCGATCAAGGCTCCGATGAATTCATTAGGAATCGTTCTTGTCACCATTTTTGGCGAGTGTGGTTTTACATCTTCATTAGGCACTGCAATAGTTTCAGCCATTCTGCCTAAAATATGCAAACGTCCATCCCGGGCTTGTTTAAGGGCCTTCACTAAAATCTCATAGGACAAGCCTTTGATTTTAATATCCATCTGACAGGCAGTGATGCCCTCAGAAGTTCCGGTCACCTTGAAGTCCATATCACCTAAATGATCTTCATCTCCGAGAATATCAGACAAAACCGCGTATCGCTCTCCGTCTGAAATAAGCCCCATGGCTATACCTGAAACGGGTCGTTTCATTTGAACTCCCGCATCCATCAATGCCATAGTACCGGCACAAACCGTTGCCATAGAAGACGAACCATTAGATTCAAGAACCTCAGACACAATTCTTACTGTGTATGGACAATCCTCAGGAATCATGCCCTTTAATCCGCGCTGAGCTAAATTACCATGACCCACTTCTCTTCTAGAAGTTCCTCTGATTGGTCGGGCCTCACCCGTACAAAAAGGCGGGAAGTTATAGTGTAAATAAAAGCTCTCTTCACCTTCGTGAGATGGCATGTCTATTTTATTTGCGTCCCTGGATGTTCCCAGCGTAACTGTCGCCAGCGCCTGAGTCTCACCACGCGTGAAAATTGAGGAGCCGTGAGTTGAGGGCAGATAATCCACTTCACACCAGATTGGTCTGATCTCGTCAGTCTTACGGCCGTCCAAACGAATCCCTTCAGCCAGGGTCAGTTCTCTTACCGCTTCTTTCTGTGCGTTGTTGAAATATCCACTGATCAAATGACCGAATTCTTCCAATTCTTCTTCAGAAAAAGAAGCTTCAAGCTCTTCTTTTACAGCACTAAATTGCTCAGAACGTTCAGTTTTAGAAGTTCCCTGTTTTGCAATAGCATAGCACTTGTCGTAAACGGCGTCATGAATTTTCTTCGCCAATTCCTCATTTTGTTCGGCAACGTCGTATTCACGGACTTCTTTTTTCCCAAATGCTTCTGCCAAGCGGATCTGGGCTTCAATCTGAACCTTGATGGCTTCATGCGCGAATTTGATCGCATCCGCCATTTCTTCTTCAGAAATCTCATCCATTTCACCTTCTACCATCATTACAGAATCAGCAGAGGCACCGACCATCATATCGATGTCAGACTCAGCGAGCTGCTTGCGGCTTGGGTTTATTACAAACTCACCATCCACACGTGCAACCCTTGCCTCAGATATGGCGCATTCAAATGGAAAGTCGCTCAACTGAATCGCGGCAGAAGCAGCTAAACCTGCCAATGCCTCGGGCATAACATCCTCGTCATGAGACATCAACTGAATCATAACCTGGGTTTCATAGTGATAATCTTTCGGGAACAAAGGGCGTAAAACTCTGTCTACGAGTCTCATTGTCAAAACTTCTCCGTCACTCGGTCTCGCCTCTCTTTTAAAGAATCCTCCAGGATATCGTCCTGCAGCAGCAAATTTTTCTCTGTAATCGACTGTGAGTGGAAGAAAGTCCACGTCAGAAGCCTTGTAATTGGAAACAACGGTGCAAAGAAGCATCGCGTTACCCATCTGTACAACAACCGATCCATGAGCCTGTTTGGCCAGTTTGCCTGTTTCAATGGAAATTTCTCTTCCATCGCCGAGGTCAATGACCTCTTTAAAAACTTTTGGAATCATAATTTGATTTTAATCACTGCCAATAGCAGCATTTTTAATTCATTTTAACCTTGTAGTTGTGTTGTCACCCCCTCAGGGATAGTCGGCCAATGAATTACTCTAGTTGGTCTGCTCAATAAGGCACCGAGCAGTACTGCGGAATTTTCAACGAAATTAGGCAACTTTTATTCTATAACCTAAGCAAATTGAAATAAAAAAGAGAGGCGCTAAGCCTCTCTTCGATTATTTTCTCAATCCGAGATCCTTGACAATGGCACGGTATCTTTCAATATCCGTTTTCACCAGGTAGTTCAGAAGATCTCTTCTTTTTCCTACCATTTTTACCAATGATCTTTGAGTGTTGAAGTCTTTTCGGTTTTTCTTCAAATGATTCGTCAGGTGATTGATCCTGTGCGTGAACAGGGCAATCTGTCCTTCTGTTGAACCGGTGTCGTTCTCCGACTTACCGTACTTCTTGAAAATTTCTGCTTTTACGTCTTTCGTCAAATACATGCTAACATTAAGTTTAATTAATAATTTTTATGTACTACCTTATAAATGAGCGGCAAAGATACTATTAAAATTTAGATTGACAATGAATTCGAGATGAACTTAAATTTTACCTGATTAAACCTTTTTGTCCTGAGGCAGTCTTACAACAAAGCCAGATGAAAAACCATTGGCAATAAAAATAAGATTACTATGAAAAATGAAACCAATAATCGAACAATCAAGTCCTTAATCCTATATATAGTACTCACATTCTTTATTGTGGGTTGCAGCAATGATGAAGTTGAAGAAAGCGCTGATTCAGACGGCCAGGAGATCGAAGACATTGAGATCCTTGCTGAAATTCAAAGCATGACCGAGGTGCTGGATGACATGTCAGAGGTCATCGGCACCGAAATCGACCAAAGCAAACAATTCAGTGACACAGGCAGCAAAGCCTTGCCGGATGGTCCTTATTTCTCTTCCTGCGCAAGCAGAACCATTGTCCTTGAGGGCGGCAATATCAATATCTCTCTTGATTTTGGCAGTGGATGTGAGGGTCCGCATGGAAACTCGCTTGCCGGAATCATCCGCATAGACGTACAATTATTGAGTGCAGACGAACAGCTGGTTACCCATTCTTTCGAGAACTTTTCCATCAATGGAAGGGCCATAGAAGGTTCCATGGTCAGAAACCGAATTCGTTCGAATGCGGATGGCTACCCGGAGGTGCAAACCTCAAAGGACCTAACTATTCAATGGAACGAAAACACGGTTTTAAACCGAGTCGGTCAAACAACCCGAGTCTGGGTGGCAGGGAATGATACAAGGAGTTGGGGAGACGACGTTTTTCTCACTACGGGAAAATGGAACGTTTTGAAAAATGGCGTACTACAAAGATCGGTCACAATATCGAAGCAACTTCGCAGGGAAATGTCCTGTCGCTTCCTGGTAAGTGGGACTTTAGACATAGAGGGATCGGTTGCCTCATATAGTCTTGATTTTGGCGATGGCGCATGCGATGACGTCGCTGTTGCGACAATCGGTGAGAGGGAACAGGAGATTAAGCTGGGAAGGCTCAGAAATCGGATTAGGAAATAGCGGGTTTTCTAATCGGATTGTTCTGGATCAGGTCAATATAAAGGTTGACCTGTTCCTTCAGGTGCTTCCTCTCAACAATCTTGTCCAGGAACCCGTGTTCCAGCAGAAACTCCGAACGTTGAAAGCCCTCAGGCAATTCCTTGCCAGTAGTGTCTTTCACAACGCGGGGCCCTGCAAAGGCAACCAGGGCATTGGGTTCTGCAATATTTATGTCACCGAGCATGGCATAGGAAGCCGTCGTTCCACCTGTTGTGGGATCGGTGCACAAGGAAATGTATGGAATTCCCGCTTCCGCAAGCTGGGCTAGTTTAGCCGAAGTCTTGACCAGCTGCATCAGGGAAAGCGATGCTTCCTGCATACGAGCACCTCCTGATTTCGATATCATAAGAAACGGAACCTTCTTTTTGAGAGAGTAATCAATCGCCCTGGCAATCTTTTCACCTACAACGCTTCCCATGGAACCTCCAATAAAGGCAAAATCCATGGCAGCAATGACGAGGTCTTTGCCCAGGGACTTGCCAACCGCAGTTCGCACTGCATCATGAAGACCCGTTTTCTTTTGGGCTTCCTTGATCCTGTCGGTGTACTTCTTGGTATCTACGAATTTCAAAGGGTCCTTTGCAGAAAGCTTGGCATCTAGCTCCTTGAATTCATTATTGTCAAAAAAGATCTCAAAGTACTCAGCGCTTCCTATCCGCACATGATATCCGTCTTCCGGACTCACATACAGGTTTTCTTTCAAATCGTCTGAGTCGATGATTTTTCCGCTGGGCGTTTTATACCAAAGGCCCTTGGGCGTGTCCTTTTTTTCATCGGTGGGGGTTTGAATCCCCTTCATTTTACGTTTGAACCAAGAACTCATATCGTTGTTGTTTTGTTCCAAAATCTGGCGCAAGTTATAAAAAAATGGAGCACCACGTATGGTGGTGCTCCATTTCTCAATGTGTATGTCTATAAAGTATTTACGTTATTCAGGTCTTCAAAGGCTTGTTTCAGTCTTTCTTTGAAGGATTCCTCACCCAATCGAACCCACTTGCGAGGATCGTAGAATTTTTTGTTTGGAACATCATCTCCTTCGGGATTTCCAATCTGACCTTGAAGATAATCCGTCTTTTCGGCCATGTAATCTCGAACACCCGCCATATAAGCGTATTGAAGATCCGTGTCAATGTTCATCTTGATAACGCCATAACCAATGGCTTCCCTGATTTCTTCGAGAGTTGAGCCGGAACCGCCATGGAACACAAAGTCAACCGGATTGTGACCCGTATTGTACTTTTCTTCAATGTATTTCTGAGAATTGTCAAGAATTTTCGGGGTCAGTTTTACGTTCCCTGGCTTATAAACGCCGTGAACATTTCCGAAAGAGGCCGCCACAGTAAATCTCGGGCTCACTTTCAACAATTCCTCATAAGCATAGGCTACTTCTTCGGGCTGGGTGTAGAGCTTGGAAGAATCAACATCTGTGTTGTCAACGCCGTCTTCCTCTCCACCGGTGATCCCCAGTTCGATCTCAAGGGTCATTCCTATTTTGGCCATTCTCTCCAGGTACCTTTTTGAAATCGCTATGTTCTCCTCTATCGGCTCTTCTGAGAGATCGATCATATGAGAACTGAACAGGGGCACCCCGTGCTCTTTGTAATGAGCTTCTCCGGCATCCAGCAAACCATCAATCCAGGGTAAGAGTTTCTTAGCACAATGATCGGTGTGAAGAATTACGGGAATATCGTAAACTTTTGCCATTTCATGAACGTGCTTCGCTCCGGCAATGGCTCCTGCAATCGCAGCTTTCTGTCCGTCATTGGAAAGTCCTTTGCCAGCATTGAAATGAGCTCCTCCGTTCGAGAATTGAACGATTACCGGGGCATTCAGTTCTTTAGCAGTTTCGAGAACGGCATTGATCGTACTTGAACTTATAACGTTTGCTGCAGGAAGAGCAAAACTCTTTTCTTTTGCCAGTTTGAAGATTTCCTGCACCGTATCGCCGGTTGCTACACCTGATTTGATTGTCTGTACCATTTGAATTGATTTAAATGAAAATTTCTGAACCTCAAAAGTACGAAATTATCCGCATTAGAAGGGATAATTGATACCGATATTGTAGACGGCGTTTCCGAAGTTGTAGTTGACGAACCACTTATTCGAAGATGGGAGATAGGGCTCATATGTCTTGAATCCGACATCAAATCGAAACACGAGAAAACTGAAGTCATACCTGATCCCCAAACCGGAGCCGATAGCTGAATTTTTCAGGTCTGCAAAACTTTTGAATTTTCCTTCCTCTGTGACAAGATTGGAATCCGTGATGTCCCAGATATTGCCCGCATCAACAAACAAGGCGCTGTAGAATTTGTTTGTCAGTCTAAATCGATATTCGAGGTTCATCACGAGTTTGAATGTGCCAACATTGTATTCGAGGTTGTTGAGTTCGGCACCGGGTCCGAGGTCAAATGTTCTCCAGGCCCTCATCTCATTGCTTCCACCAGCACTGTAACTTCTACTGAAAGGAACGTTTTCTGAGTTTCCGTATGGAATTGCCACACCTGCAAAGGTCCTGAAAACCAAAATATTGTTGCTTCTAAGTTCCCAGTATTTCTTGTACTCGATTTCAGTCTTGAAATACTGGGCTACAGGAACGTCAAAAAGCACACTCTGGCCGTCTTCATTCTTGTCGTTGTAAACCAGGTCAGTGAATGTTCCGGCAGAGATGAATCGGGCCGTGAAATAAGAGAAATCATTATCGTTGATGTTTTCCCGGGTATTATAAACAAAGGAATAGGAGATCACGGGAACAAAGGAGTCTTCAATCAGAATTTCACGTCTTTCTTCCACATCTGAGACCGTATCATACTCTTCAGGATTGGTCTGCTCATAGTCATTAGCAGGATCGAGGAAAAAATCAATGAAATTAAGGATGTCTTCGTTGTTGTTTGGCAGGGTTTCTCCAAACAGATCTTCAGTAACGTCGTTCAGCTTCTGATATTCTGAATCATAGATGTTGAAATAATTGTCAATATTCTGATTCTTGATGTATTGCAGGTTGATCAGGTCGAGGCGATGACCGACCCGCTTAGAGCTCTTCCAGGTGTAAGCCATACCTGCCGTGGTGTTCTGCCTGTCGAGCCCCACATTCTTCTGAAAACCCACACTCGCATCAAAGGTCGTAGTGGGCGCCATGTATTTCGGTATCAACTTTGAAGTGTTTATGGGGAAAAGAATCCTGGGAAAGCGCAAGGAAACTCCAGACAAAAGCTCCCAGGCGTTAAAGAAACTCTCACTTTGTGTCGGGGGGTTCGAAACATTGAAAATAGATCCTTGAAATGACAGCTCCAAAATCTCGGAGCCCTTGAACATGTTTCGGCCCAGGAACGAAAACTTTCCGAGAATCCCGAAAGGCTTGATGTTGGATGTCGTAGCGTCCAAATCCACCGTGAGGGCGTATTTCTTCAGGGGAGTCAGGTAGATGTCTGCCGTCAGGGAATCCCCTTCGTGTTCTGTGTAGGAAATGTCAATGTTCGAAGAGAACGTTTTGAGATTTCGAATGTAATTCTGTGTCTGTGTTTTCTCTGCATCCTTATAAATCCCATTGGGAGTGATAAATAGAGAATTTGTCAGGTATTTGGGCCTGAACTTCATCTTGTCAAAGCTGTAAAAACGATACCCCCTGTACACCGCCGAATCCTGGATGGGCCTTCCGCGATTTGCGATCGAAAAGTCGGTATACACATTGATCCGGTTGACATTTTGAATCTTGTAAGGCTTCTTCACCATAGAATCCTTCTCCTTTACCATACGATCGGGTATTTTCAGTTCCACCTTTTTCTTATACTGGCCCTTGATCGAATCTGTCCAAAACCCCATGCTGTTATTCCTGAACTCATATACCCCGTTGTTTCTGAAAAGATTTACAAGTCGGGCTTCCTCTCTTTCAAAGTCCTCGAATACAAAGGGGTTCCCCTGTTTTAAGAAAGATTCTTCACGGTGGCTCTTGTAGATGGAGTCCAGAGAGACAGATTCAATATCCGTACTCACGGAATCGATGTAGTATTGCTCTTTCGGATTGATCCTGTAGTTGACCCTGACCTGCTTCTCCCCAACCGAGTCAAGATCATGTTCCACTTCAGCCTCAAAATATCCAATGGATATGTAGTAATCCTTCAGGGTGTTCGACGATCTCACCGCCTTTGACGCGTCGTAAATGACCGGTGCTTCTCCCTTGGTGAGCAACCAGTTGTTGATACCCCTCTTGTTTCTGTAAATGACATAGGTCTGCTTCTTCGAAAAAATACGTTCATACCTCTTGTATTTCTTCTCATGATTTGCGGCCCATTCTTCGAAGGTCATTTCGAAGTCCGTATTTCCAAAATTGTAAAGGTAAAGAGGAAGCGGGACACCCAAGGTGGATCGATTCGGTTTCTGAACAACATACTTGTCAAGCTCTGAATCCTTGCTTTTTTCTTCGTTGATCAGGATCTGATTTTCCTTGATCATCTTTTCATTTTCTTGGACATATTTAATACTATTGCATGACGTCAACTGAAATATTATGAGAATAAGTAACAGTATTTTGAAGAAAATCGACGGCAACTAGCAATAGTTTTAATATATTCTCAAAAGTAACACTATTTACATGTTAAGCAAAAATCAGATTCGATTTATAAACAGCCTTAGGAGAAAAAAGACAAGGAAGTCAGAAGGACTGTTTATCGCTGAGGGAAAAAAATTAGTGCTTGACTTGTTAGACTCTGATATACAGGTAGATAAAATTTACTGTCTCCCTGAATTTGAATGCCTGGAGCCGGATAAAGTACAATTGATTTCAGAACGGGAGTTGGCTACCATAAGCTCCCTGTCAGCTCCAAATGCAGTATTGGCTATTTTCAAAATCCCCGAATCAAAACCGGTTTCTAATAAAGGTCTTGCAGTTGCCCTGGATGATGTGAACGATCCTGGGAACCTCGGTACGATCATTCGCCTGTGCGACTGGTTCGGCATTCCCCAGATTCTGTGCTCTCAGAATACCGTTGACTGTTTCAACCCCAAGGTGGTTCAGTCGAGCATGGGGTCGTTGGCCCGCGTCCAAATCAACTACCTGGATCTTGCTGAACATCTAAGGAATGAAAAACGGACTATCTATGGAACTTTCATGGACGGGGAGAGTCTTTATCAAACTTCATTTGAAGAAGAAGGAATCCTTGTAATGGGGAACGAAGCCAATGGCATCTCAGACGAAATCCGCTCCTTGATTGACAAAGAGCTGGGCATTCCTCAATTTGGATCACATCAGAAGACCGAAAGTTTGAATGTAGCAATGGCAACAGCCATTTTCTTAAGTGAGATGAGGCGTTGATCAGAAATCCCTGACCGTGGAGCGAATGGCGACGAGTTTGGTGAGCAATTCTTTCAAGTAGTCAAGGTTCAACATGTTGGCCCCATCGGATTTCGCAACCGAAGGATCGTGATGTGTCTCCAGGAAAATCCCATCCACTCCAACTGCGATACCCGCCTTGGCAATGGTTTCTATCATCTCTGGTTTTCCGCCAGTGACCCCACTGCTTTGGTTGGGCTGTTGCAAGGAATGGGTAACGTCAAGAATCGTGGGCGCGTACTGCTGCATCACGGGTATGCCCCTGAAGTCTACAATCATATCCTGGTATCCGAACATAGTGCCCCTGTCAGTGATCAGGGCCTGCTGATTACCAGAATCATGAACCTTTCGAACAGCGTGTTGCATCGCTTCCGGGCTCATGAACTGACCTTTTTTGAGATTGACGACCTTGCCGGTTTTTGCTGCGGCGACCACAAGATCCGTCTGACGCACCAAAAAGGCTGGAATTTGCAAAACGTCAACGAATTCCGCGGCTTTTTTGGCATCGTCAACATCGTGGATGTCTGTTACAACAGGGATGTCAAATGTATCTCCAACTTTGCGCAAAATCCGGAGCGCTTTTTCATCTCCTATGCCTGTAAAGCTGTCTATTCTCGAGCGGTTCGCTTTCTTGAAGCTGCCTTTAAAAACATATGGGATGCGCAGTTTATCAGTGATTTCAACTACGCGATCGGCAATTCGCATAGCCATATCCTCCCCTTCAATGGCACAAGGTCCGGCCAACAGGAAGAAATTTCCTGATTCAAGGTGCTTCAGTCGAGGGATCAATTCTAATTTCATGTCTCAAGGCTTTGCTCAAAGATAAGACTTCCCCGTTAAAAGATAGAAACGTCCCACTGAAGTCGCACCATGTGCTCCGTATCATTTTCAACATTAAACTGATTGTAATCCAAATAGGAATAATCAATAGTCAATTTATTCTTGTGGCCTTTAAAGAACCAGTTCAAACCGAAAGTGTATTCGTAGTTGTTGTTGCCCGATATATCCGTATCCGGATCAAAGAAAGCCTGTCGGGCAAACACCTCCAATGGTTTTGGGAACTTAGGAAACAAATAGTGAAAGAAATAGCCCACCTGGAAATAATTGCCTATCAGCGTGGTCTCGTCCAGGTTGACGTTGTCGTCGATATTCTTGTAATGCAATTCCTGGTCAAAGCTCAGGCCCCTGTATTTAAAGGCTGTCTCGAACAACGCCTGATTCACCGTGTACTGGCCGTCAACCCCTGGTTCATATCCGTAGAGCTGCCCTCCACCTCCCGTGGAGAATCGGGTGTATGGCGAGGTGTTCGTCACGGCCGCGACAGCAACCGATCCAAGAAACTTTTCATGGAACTTGAGATCTGATCCCGAAAACCCGAGCTCCTTCCCATTCGGGTTCCACTGCAATCTCCCCATGTACATCAGGTTGTCATCATCGCCTACAACACCTCCACGACCACTTCCGGTAAGGATCTCCAACCAGTAATTGAAATTAGCGGCACCGCCACCATCAAGGTTTCCATATAGGGAAACTCCTTGCTGCCGGTCAATAGTGAAAATCCTGTTGATCAAGGATCGCTCCAACCCCGTTTGCTTACCCGAAGATATCACCCTTTCCCTTGAATAGCGGGCCTTCCATTGACCTACTCTGAACTTCAAATAGGGAAGCTTTTCAATTTGAGCTCTCAAATCCAGGAGGTTCCCTCCTCTTATGTCCTGTTCCAGGTAAAAATTGAAGGCAGGGTCGCCAACGTAACCTCCGAATTTGATTCGAGCCCTGCTTATCCCGATATTAATGTCATCATCGCTCAAATCATTTTCATTGGTAGGAAAATTGAGCGCCGGATATGCGGCTCTGAACTGGCCTCGAAAATCCATGTAAAGCAAGTACTTGTCATCGTCAAAATGGAATTCAAATCCCTTTCCTTTCTTCAGGTAGAAGTCTTTCTTTGCAGCATCTTCTGTTTGCGCTTGGGCAACAACAGTGATTAACAATATTCCTGCACAGAGCAGAAAACTTTTTATTTTCATCGTATCAGTTTTGTTTCGCAAAAAGAGTTGTAGCTCTCCCTTGATTAATCTTGTAAGTTTCGGGTCATTTCTCTGAACATGCTCTCCAGGTTTTGTATCTTCTTATTGATCTTCAATGCCTTTAACCCGTTATTATTGGCAAAGTCGAACAATTCAGGTCGCATGTCCTTTTCGGTCTTGAAGACCAGGCTCCAAGTAGTGTCATAAATGTTTTCCGCTTTATCCAGGTATTGCAGTTGTCTGAGTAACTGCTCCTCAACAGCCAGATCGAATTCTACTTCAATATGCTGTTCTCCTTCCGTGATCAGATCTTTCAACTTCTTGTCAGTGACCAAAGTCCCCTTGTTAATTATCAAAACTCGATCACACATTGCTTCAACCTCCTGCATGATATGGGTCGAGAGCAGAATCGTCTTGGTTTTTCCTATTTCTCTGATCAGTTCCCGGATCTCAGCCAGTTGATTCGGGTCCAAGCCAGTTGTCGGTTCGTCCAAAACCAACACCTCAGGGTCGTGAATTAGAGCGGCGGCCAGGCCTACACGCTGTTTGTACCCTTTTGAGAGCTGGGCAATCTTTTTCGTGGCATGGTCTTGCAACCCAACTAGTTGAATGACCTCGTCGATTCTCTGTCGCTCAATTTTGTGAATGCCGCATTGAAAAGCGAGGTATTCTTTGACGTAAAGATCCGTGTAGAGAGGGTTATTTTCAGGTAGATAACCAACAGAGGCTTTGACCCTCATTGGTTCATTTTCTATGTCATATCCGTTGACCAGCGCCCGACCTTCATCAGGAGATAGAAAAGTCGTCAGAATCCGCATCAAAGTTGATTTTCCCGCCCCATTCGGGCCAAGGAAACCCACCACTTCTCCAGAACCTATGGAAAAACTGACTTCTTTCAGGGCTTTCTCACTCCCGTAGGACTTGGTAAGTTGTTGAACTTCAATAGACATATCAACTTCTGAATCTTGGTGCAAATAAAGCAAAATTTCCAGAACTTATATATGACAAATATCCTTTCTCGAAGTATTTTCAATTCTTCAGGTCTCATGCTCATTGCATAAAACCCAAACTTTTTGAATTTTTTATTGATAATGCCAAATTAATTTATACATTTGCTGCCTATTTTTAATAGATATGACTATATCTGTGCACATATTCAACTGGTTTTACTTTTATTTTTTTAGAAAATGAGAGCAGAGGCTGTATGTGTATAGTTCAAATAAAAGAATGTATCTGAAGTCTCGTTTTAACGGGGCTTTTTTTTTAGTGCAGAAGTCTGATAAGAAAAACAGAATCTGATGAAGATTGCAATTCAGGGAATACAGGGTTCATTTCACCACATCGTGGCTGAAAAGTTCTTTGGCGAAAACATAGAGCTCGCCGAGTGCATGTCTTTCACGGAGATTCCTGTGCTACTGAAAAACGATCAGGTGGAGAGCGCAGTAATGGCAATCGAGAATTCTATTGCTGGCGCCATCTTGCCCAACTACGCATTGATCGATGAGTACGAATTGAGTATCGAAGGTGAGGTCTATGTGAACATTCATCATCATTTAATGGCCCTGGAAGGACAAGACTTAGGCGATATCAGGGAGGTCTGGTCACACCCTATGGCCCTGTTGCAGTGTCGTAAGTTCTTCAGGGAACATCCTGAGATCAAGCTGATCGAGGAAAAAGACACCGCAGAAGTCGCCAGACGGATTCAACGGGAAAACATTAAGGGTGTTGCAGCGGTTGCCAGTAAAAGGGCTGCTGACCTGTTCAATTTGAACATCATCTCTAGCGACATTCAGACCATAAAGCACAATTCGACGCGATTCTTCGTTTTGAAAAAGAGCAAGAATGCGCCTTACCACCCGAGTAAAGTAGAAAACATAAAAGACAAGTCATCCATCAAGTTCGTCACACAGCACAACAAGGGCAGTCTGGCAGAAATCCTTGATATTTTTGCGAAACACGACATCAACCTGACCAAGATTCAATCCCTGCCCATCATTGACACCCCGTGGAGTTATGCCTTTTTCATCGATCTTGTCATCGACGACTTCGTGCTTTACAAAAATGCGCTGCACCTGATTTCAAAAAAAGTAAAACACCTGAAGGTCTTGGGTGAATACCATCAAAACAGGGATTTATCATGATATCGAAAGCCAACAGATTGAATTCGGTCGAGGAATACTACTTCTCAGTAAAACTGAGAGAGGTGAGGTCATTAGCGCAGCAGGGCAAGCCCATTATCAATCTGGGCATTGGCAGCCCTGACCTCAGCCCTCCGTCGGAAGTGATTGAAGTTTTGAAAAATGCCGATGTTCACAGTTACCAGAGCTACCAGGGCATCCCTGAACTGAGAAACTCCATTTCGGCCTTTTACGATTTGCACTACGGTGTAAAGCTGGATCCGGATCATGAGGTTTTGCCGCTAATGGGCTCGAAAGAAGGAATCCTCCACATTTCAATGGCATTTTTAAACCCGGGGGACCAGGTTTTGATTCCGGACCCAGGCTATCCCACCTATGCCTCGGTGACAAATCTGGTCGAGGCTGTTCCCGTTACCTACGCCCTTGAAGAAAAAAACAACTGGTGGCCTGACCTCGACAAACTCGAAAAAATGGACCTTGAGAAGGTCAAGCTCATGTGGGTGAATTACCCCCACATGCCAACCGGCAGCAATGCTGACAAAAGTCTTTTTGAAGAT
>CBDUAY010000037.1:0-20161 GCA_965365245.1 uncultured Flavobacteriaceae bacterium
GCAAATACGACCTTACGTACTTCATAAAGGACGAAATGCTGATCAAGGGAGGCGTTGAAATCGAAAATGCCAAGGGGAGCGGTACCAGTCTCGAAGATGCCGAACGAACAGATTTTACTGCATATGGATTGTTCCAGCATCGACCCCTTGAGCGATTCAAGTACAATCTTAGCCTCAGGGCAGGAACCTCCACGGCCTATTCAATTCCCGTCATTTTTTCAGTTGACGGATGTTTCGACCTGTCGGAGTCTCTCGGCTTGAAGGCAGCCTATTCATCAAATTATCGACTACCGACCTTCAACGACCTGTTTTGGGAACCTGGCGGCAACCCCGATTTAGTGCCCGAGACCAGCAATTCCGGGGAGCTGGGTATGCAGTTTAAAAAGGGGGAGCATATGATCTCCCTGACAGGGTTTTTGATCAACAGCATGGATCTCATCCAATGGCAGCCAGGGAGTGGTGGGATTTGGAGCCCGGTGAACATTGATGAAGCCAATAATTACGGAATCGAGCTTTCCGTCGAGGGAAGCAAAAGGTTCAGTGAGCACCTGCTGAGCTGGAATCTGCGATATGATTACACTCGTGCGATTGATGAAGAGTTGGACAAACAGCTCATTTACGTGCCCGAGCACCGTGCGAATGGCCTGTTTCAATACAACTGGAGGACCTGGACCTTCCAATACCAGGTTCAATACACCGGAGAGGTCTTCACGACGACTTCCAACAGTCAGAGCCTGGATGATTACGCCATCTCAAACCTGGAACTCGTAAAATCATTTTTGGATCGAAGAATGATTCTATCCGTCAAGGTGAACAACCTATTTGACAAAGCTTATCAATCTGTGGCGTTCAGACCCATGCCCAATAGAAACGGTCATTTCAACCTAACTTATAAATTCTAAATCATGAAATCTATCAAACTACTTCTTTTATTCACAATCTCATTGTTCCTTTTTTCTTGCACCGATGACGATGACCCGGTACAGGAAACCAAAGGGGATTATGAATCCGGATATTTCATCACCAATGAAGGTCCTTTTCAGAACGGGACGGGCACCATCACTTTTGTCGGGGATGACGGTAAAGTTGAGCAGGAGGTTTACAAAACGGTCAATGGAGAAAACCTGGGAAATATCGTGAACTCCATGTACATTGATGGGGACAAGGCCTACATAGTTGTGAATAATTCCGGTCTCATCGTTGTGGTCAACCGGAACACGATGGAGAAACTTGCCGTGATTCAAGGCAATGGAATCAACAATCCGAGACACTTCGTAGTTGCTGAGGGCAAGGGTTTCGTGAGCAACTGGGGCGATCCGCTGGATCCGTCAGATGACTTCATAGCCGTTGTTGATTTGGATGTGAATGAGGTTCGCAGCACTATCCCGGTAGGAGAGGGGCCAGAGCGGATGCTGGAGACTTCGGAAGGCCTTTTCGTCGCACTTCAGGGAGGTTTCGGGCACAACAATAAGGTCGTTCTAATAGATCCGGCAATCAATCAGGTGATCAACACGATTGAAGTTGGAGACGTGCCCAATTCACTTGAGGCCGATGATGAGGGTAACGTTTGGGTGCTGTGTGGTGGCAAGCCCGCCTGGACGGGTGCTGAAACACCTGGGAAACTGTTTCGGATTAAACTGTCGGATCTGAGTACATCCTTTCAGCAATTTGAGACTGTTGAACATCCTGGTCTACTCAGTTTTGACAACGGTCAGCTTTACTACCACATGAATGGGAAGGTTTTCCGCATGAACTCAGGCGCAGCAGAATTGCCTGTCGAGGGGATCGCCGGATTGGAAGGGTTCTACTACGGAATGAGTGTCGAAAATGGCGAAATGTACGGAACGGATGCCGGTGACTTTGCCTCAGAGGGAACCGTCAAAGTGTTCAATGTGAATTCAGGAACGCTTCTCAGCACCATTGACGCAGGGATTATTCCCGGTCAGGTGGTTTTGCCTTAATTCTGTATTTTTACCAGAGAAGTTATGAATAAAATTGCTTTCCTGTTTTTGATTTTGGTTTGTTGCGCCCGGTTGGAGGCCCAGGAAGTCGGCTTGCGATTTGGCGACATGGATGGCAATAATATCGGCATTGATGCGGTAATTCCGATTGAATCAAGAAGAATTCACACCACCGTTTCTTTTGGCGACAATGTGGGCCTGGACGTTCTCTATGACTTCGTCGTGGCCCCGGTGTTCAAGAATTCAGGCTTCAATTATTATGCAGGAATCGGTCTGACGAGTTTGTTTGCCAGTGAATTCAAGCTCGGTGTGATGGGAGAGCTGGGATTTGAGTACAGATTTCGATCCGTTCCCTTGGTGGCCGGGCTGGATTATCGCCCCGCTGTCATTGTCGTGGATAAAATGGACTTTGTCTATGCTAATTTTGGCTTCAATTTTCGTTATTCTTTCTAAAAGGATCCTTGCGAAAATTTGGAAAAGTCCAGGTCTGGATTACCATCTATACAGATAAAAATTAATCATCCCGGAAACGGGTCCAGTAAAGATTCTTGCCGAAGATAGGGTAGCCTATGAAACCACGTACTTTCAAGGTGTCTCCTGATGTGGGGGTGATTTGACACCCATACCAATGGCCGTTTTTCGCATTGAGGATCTTGGCTCCCTGCCAAATGCCTTCACTGTACCGCGCTCCTTTCAGAATTACCAGGCCCTTGATCGGTTGATTTTTCAGGCTCCCTTCGCAACGGCTGCAAACGTCTGATCTGTGCTCCTCCGGGATAATGCTGTCGATCCTGACGAAAAGCCTGCCGTCCACTTCGTAAATATCCACTACGGCTTCTTCTAAAGACCTGTCAAAAATATCGTAAGTGACCCATTTCCCTTCGACAGACTGTCCGGATAGGATCTTAAGGGGCAGGATGAGCAACAGGCACGTTAAAGCCCGCTTCATTTTCCTTCAACTCTGTACCAGTACTCGGTTCTTCCAATTACAGAGAAACCAATGTATCCTCGGAGTTTGAGCTTATTCTCTTCTTCAAGAGTAATGTAGCATTTGTAGTATTTTCCGTTTTTCGGATCCAGGATCTTTCCGCCGTTGTATTCATCTCCGTCTTTCACCAATCCGCTCATGATCACGAGACCCTCAATGGGCTTGTCTTTGTCTTTTCCGGTGCATTCAATGCAGGTCTTGTCTTTGTCTTCTTCCTTCAGAATCGTCTCGATTTGGGCGAAGACCTTCTGATCTTTCTCGTAAACTCGTATAATAGACTCATTTTCACCTGTATCGGGATCGATGCTGTACCATTTTCCAAACACGTCCTGACCCCAAGCGATTCCGCTGGTAAGGCAAAAAGCCAAAGCGAAAAAAACTGCTTTTTTCATTGTGATCTCTCTAAATTCTTGTGGTGTAATTTTAAAAGACTCGTGTTCAATTCGAATCCGAGCAGCAAGATAATAGAATTTAGCCAAATGAATAACATGATGACCAAAACGGTCCCGATTGATCCGTATAGCTCGTTGTACTGGCCAAATTTCGCAAGGTAGGCCTTGAAGATGAAAAAATTGATGATAAATAGAACCACAGTGAAAATGGTACCGGGAGAAAAGAATGAGATCTTGCGACCCTCACGAGTTCCGAAATAGTAGAGCAGGGAGATCGAGACCACGAGCAAACCAATGAGAATCAAAACCTGAACGCCGCTGAGCCAAATGCTGGAATCACTGACAATTCCCTGTTCCTGCATCGACCGGATGAAGAATTCAATGATGATGATCAATGCCACCGTCAGAAGAAGAAGAAAGGCCAAAATTAGCGAGATACCCAATGAAACCATGTATTGTCGAATCACGGTTCGCGTCTGTATGTCGTGATAGGTATACTCGAAACCGCTGAGAATTGCGTTCACTCCGTTGGTCATCAGAAATATGGAAAGCAGGAAACCAAGAGATAACAGCTCTGCGTATTTGTTGTTGGCGATGTCATCGAGTACGTGCCTTACCGCTTCAGTTGCATCCTGGGAGGGCATAACCTTGAAAATAAATGACATGAAATTATCCTGGAAGCCATCGATCGGAACAAACGGGATCAGGGTGAGCACAAACAAGGCAAAAGGAAAGAGGGCTATAAAGAAGCTGAAGGCGATGCTGCCCGCCCTTGACGTGAGGGCTCCTTTGATGATTCCGGAAATATACATTTCCAGCAAATCAATAAGATTCATACCCTCGAGCCCGGGGATTTTAATCCTTCGCAGGAGATTGAGGGCTTTGTCCATCAAAGGGACAATTTTCCTTTTGAAATAGTTCTTCATATAACGTCAATCGTAGCGGGCGTCAAAATGGTTGCTCCACTTGTCCTGTACTTTCAGAACCTGCTCAATCACATCGCGAACACATCCTTTGCCTCCATTTTTTTGAGATACGTACAAGGATATGTTCCTAATTTCAGGCACGGCGTCTTTCGGGCAGGTGGGAAGGCCACTTATTTTCATTACGGGCAGATCCGGAATGTCATCTCCCATGTATAGCACTTCTGCCGGTTCGATCTTGTTTTTCTCGAGAAACTCGGTGAACTGGTCCATTTTATTATGGGCTCCAAGGTAAATGTCTGAAACTCCCAATCCCTCAAGTCTCCATTTAACCGCCGGGTTGTTGCCCCCGGATATGACACATATTTTATAGCCCATGTCGATGGCTACCTTCAAGGCATAGCCGTCTTTGATGTTCATCGTTCGAACCAGCTCTCCATTGGGAAAAACGGTAACGCTCCCATCTGTCAATACTCCGTCTACATCGAAGACAAAGGTTGTAATTTCGGGCATTATTTCTTTATAGTTCTTTTCCATATCAATTGGAATTAGGATTTGACATTATTGCGGTACCGTGATGAAATGGATTTTGACAGGAGGTCGTAGATCTCTTTTTTATGAGTGTCCAACTGATTGGCCTGATTTTCCATGACCGAAGAGTCACGTCTCCTTGCGGGCCCGGTTTGCGCTTCTTCAGGAGAGATCGTCATCACTTTTTGACCTGTTTCAAGGATCAAGGGTTTAATCAGTTCAAATTCAAGCTGGTTTTCCTCGCAAAGTTCCTTGGCCAGGGCAAACATATGGTTGGAAAAATTATTGGCAAAAACCGCTGACAAGTGCAGTTTCCTTCTCCGGTCGGAATCGATCTCATAGACCTGATCGCTCAGCTCATTTGCCAAATTCCTAAGCACGGCCATTTCGTCAGGCGAAGACGCTTCCAGGGCCAAGGGAATCTTTTTCCAGTCGAGGCTCCTGTCCTTGGAGAAAGTCTGCACCGGGTAAAGAACCCCGTGCCGATTCATTGATCTGAGTGACTCCATAGGAACGCTTCCGGAGGTATGCAAAACAAGACCTTCTTTATAAGGGATTTGACGGGCAACTTCCTCAATCGCTCCATCACTTACAGCGATGATGTAAACATCACCCTGAACCAGCGAATCCATGTTCCTGGTATGGGGGATAGATTCTGAAAAATATTCTTTGTTTCTGTCGGTCCTGCTGAAGTATTGAACGAGCCTCACCTTTTCCGTTTTCTCCAAGGCCCTTGCCAGGTGAATGGCCACATTTCCGGAACCGATTAAAACGACTCGAATCATAAGACGAATATAATCACTTCAACCTGAATACAGAAAAAAAGAAGAGGCAAAACGGGTTTGCCTCTTCTTAGCTTCAATTAATTCTAACAATAATAATATCACGAAGCTTTCAGTTGCGCCTGGGCTGCTGCCAATCGTGCGATCGGTACCCGGTATGGCGAACAACTCACATAATCTAAACCGGTGTTGTAGCAGAATTCGACAGAAGTCGGCTCTCCACCGTGCTCACCGCAGATTCCAACCTTCAAATTCGGTTTGGTCTTGCGTCCGCGTTCAGTTCCGATTTGCACGAGTTGACCCACGCCTTCCTGGTCGAGCACCTCGAACGGATCAGACGTCAGTATACCCTTGTTGATATAGATCGGCAGGAATTTACCGGCATCATCTCTTGAGAAACCATAGGCCATCTGTGTGAGGTCATTGGTCCCGAAGGAGAAGAATTCGGCCCTTTCGGCAATCTTGTCGGCAACCAACGTTGCACGTGGAATTTCCATCATCGTACCGACCAGGTATTCCACGGTATCGTTGTATTCGTCAAAGACTTTTTGAGCCGTTGAACGGATGATTTTTTCCTGCTCAACAAATTCGTTGTAGTTTCCTACCAGAGGAACCATGATCTCGGGTTTGGCTTCTATACCTTTTTCTTTGAGGTTCAAAGCCGCCTCGATGATCGCACGGGTCTGCATTTCAGTGATCTCCGGATAGGTGTTCCCTAAACGACATCCTCTGTGGCCCAGCATCGGGTTGAATTCGTCCAGCTCAGACACCTTGTTCTTGACCGCCTGAAGCGAAATATGCATGTCTTCTGCCAATTCCTTTTGAGTTGCCAACTGGTGAGGTACAAATTCGTGAAGTGGCGGGTCAAGCAGACGTATGGTCACAGGAAGACCAGCCATCGCCTCGAAAATGCCTTCAAAGTCTTTTCGCTGCATAGGAAGCAAATCCTCCAGGGCGTGTTTTCTACCCTTAACGGTTTCCGCAAGGATCATCTCACGCATTGCCCTAATGCGGTCAACTTCGAAGAACATATGCTCTGTTCGCGTCAATCCGATTCCCTGGGCGCCAAAATTCCGGGCTACCCGCGCATCTTTTGGCGTGTCTGCATTTGTTCTCACCTTGAGGTTTGAGTATTTGTCTGCGAGTTCCATGATCTCGGCAAATTCACCGCTCAATTCAGGCTCGACTGTTGCGACCTTTCCTTCAAAAATGTTCCCTGTAGAACCGTTGAGAGAGATCCAGTCTCCTTCGTGATACACTTTGTCTCCAACGCGCATCGATCTGTTCTTGTAATTGATTTTCAAGGCACCTGCGCCTGAGACACAGCATTTGCCCATTCCACGTGCAACTACTGCCGCGTGTGAAGTCATACCTCCGCGTGCGGTCAGAATACCTCTCGCGATGTTCATACCCTCAAGATCTTCGGGAGAAGTCTCGATTCTCGCGAGAATGGAGAATTTGTATTTATCGGCCTCATCGGCAAAGAATACCAATTGTCCGGTTGCAGCTCCTGGCGATGCGGGCAGCCCCTGTGCAATAACATGGGCTCTTTTGATCGCTTTTACGTCAAAAACAGGGTGCAACAGTTCGTCGAGCTTAATAGGCTCCAGTTGGAGCAGGGCTTCTTTTTCTGAAATCATTCCTGATTTGAGAAGGTCCATGGCAATTTTCACCATAGCGGCTCCTGTTCTCTTTCCATTTCGGGTTTGAAGAATCCACAGCTTGCCTTTCTGAATGGTAAATTCCATGTCCTGCATGTCGCGGTAATGATCCTCCAGCTTTTGTTGATATCCGTTGAGTTCTTGAAAAATCTCTGGCATCAGCTCCTCGAGTGAAGGATAATTCGCTTTTCTATCCTCTTCTTCCACATGCGCGAGCTCTGCCCATCTTTCTGATCCCAATTTGGTAATCTGCAAAGGTGTCCTTACACCTGCAACCACGTCTTCTCCCTGGGCATTGATCAGGTATTCGCCGTTGAAAACGTTCTCACCTGTCCCCGCATCACGGGTAAAGCAAACACCGGTACCTGAGTCATCACCCATGTTTCCATAGACCATAGCCTGTACATTCACTGCGGTTCCCCACTCAGAGGGATAGTTGTGCATTTTTCTGTAGTAAAGGGCTCGGTCTCCATTCCAGCTGTTGAAGACGGCCACGACGGCTCCCCAAAGCTGATCCCATGGATCAGTCGGGAAATCATGGCCTGTTCTTTTTTTCACGGCATCCTTAAAGTCGTAAACCAGATCCTGAAGGTCCTGGATGGAGAATTCGGTATCGAGATGGATGTGTCTTTTCTCCTTGAGATGTTCCATGATCTCTTCAAAAGGATCAATATCCAGTTTGGTTTTTGGTTTCATGCCCAAAACAACCCCTCCGTACATTTGAATAAATCTTCGGTAGGAATCCCAGGCAAACCACTCGTTCTTGGTTTTTTTAGCCAATCCGATTACCACTTCGTCGTTGAGTCCCAGGTTGAGAACTGTGTCCATCATCCCGGGCATTGAAACCCTTGCTCCCGAACGTACAGAGATCAACAAAGGATTCTCTTTGTCACCGAACTCAGAGCCCATAATGCGCTCCACATTCTTAACGGCCTCCTGAACATCGGGCTTGATCATTTCTATGGTCTTTTCTTTCCCGATCTCATTGTATTTCGTACAAACCTCAGTTGTTATGGTAAATCCTGCAGGAACCGGAATTCCAATTGAACTCATTTCGGCCAGGTTGGCTCCTTTTCCTCCAAGAAGATTTTTCATCTTGCTGTTACCGTCAGCTGTTTTATCGCCGAACTTGTAAACATTCATTTTTACGTCTTCGATAGTCTCCATTTTTAATACTTTTATTGTTTCTAATTAATTGAATCACAAAGTTAGACAACCGATGCGGCGAGTTTCATGATATAAATCATACCGCGGATGATATGCAAGAAATGTTACACAGAAAATGAGCAGGGGAGCCGTTTCTGGCTCCCCTGCTCATGAATTTTTAACTAAAATTTAACCTAAAAAATCCTGAGAATCAATAGTCTGCACCGATCAGCTGCCCGGCCAGCTGCAGTAATCTCAATTCTGCTACTTTGGCCGTGTATTTGGCCTGGTTGAAGCTGTTCACAGCGTTGAGTAAATTGACCTGGGCCAACCTGAGTTCGACGGTTATAATCTGACCGAGTTTGAATTGCTCCTCACTGCGTTCGAAGTTCACCTTGTTGGTCTCCACGTTTTTCCTTTCGGCCTCTAAAATAAACAGGGAATTCTGGTAGGTTTCCCAGGCATTGGATACGTTTCGTTCCAGGTCTTTTTCCACAAACTCCTTTTCGATATTACTGTTTTCCTGAACAATCTTGGCGTTTCTTACACGTGTACGTGTCAAACCTCCATCAAATATGTTCCAGGCAACACTTACCCCGGCCGAGATGCCTGTGGCAGTCCTTCCCGCAAAGGCAAAAGGGTTGTCAATATTGGTAGTCTGAACCAGATCATTCCAACTGTAGGCCCCGTTGACGCCCACACTGGGAATCCAGGCCGACTTGTTGATCTTGAGGTCGTAGTCGCTCAGGGTTACGGTCTTTTCTGCCTGCAGCAAGAGTGCGTTTCTCTCCTTGGCGGATTTGAGCATGTTCTCATAGGTCAGGTTCATCGCGTACGTAACGGATGTGTCCACTTCAAAATCAACGTCCACTTCACGACCGAGGATGACGTTCAAATCGCGTTTCGCGTTGGCCAACTCTCGTTGAATGTTGAGCAGATTGATGCTGTCGATATTCACATTGACCTGCGTATTCAAAACGTCCAGCTGGGTTTTCTGTCCGTATTGATAGCCGTACTTCTCTCTCAGGTATTGATCCTTGGAGATAGCCAGGGACTGCTCGAGATTGTATTTGTTCTCGGTCAAACGGGCCACGTCGTAATAGGAGGCCAGCAGTTCCAGCAATGTGTTTTCAATGACTTGCCTTACCCGGATCTCCGAGATGTTGTATTGCTCCTGCAACCTTTTGTAATTGTACCTTCTACCAAGACCGTCGAAAATCAGGTAGTCGACACCAACCGAAGCATTGTAACTCGTAGTCGTCTGCTCGATATTGTCCTGAACCCGGCCATCGACGAATTCGATCTGGCTCTCTTCATCATTGTAGTTCGCTCCACCCTGGGCAAAAATCGACGGAAGGTAACCACTATTGTAGATGCTTGCACTGTTTTTGGCAGCTTCAAGATCATTGTTGGACACTCTGATGTCATAGTTGTATTCCAGAGCCAAATCCACGGCTCCCTGCTTGGGTAAAACTTCCTGGGCCTGGGATGCAAATGACAAAAGCAGGCAAAATGCAATTGTATACTTAGTCCAGTTCATCATCTTTGATATTAAGTTCTTTTACGGCTCTTGTTACTTCTTCTTTGCTCACTTTCTTACCTGAGAATTGATACTTCAGTCTCACGGTCAAGCTGTTGCTAATCGACAACAGCAACGGCAGCATGAGCAGTGTAAGGAAAGTCGCGATCATAATCCCGTAGGAGATTGAAATCGCCATGGGTTTCAAAAACTGCGCCTGCCGGCTCTTCTCGAGCAGCAAGGGCATCAGTCCTGCAACAGTTGTCAACGAGGTAAGGAATATAGCACGAAACCTTGATTTTCCTGCCTGGAATAACGCCTCGTTGAATTCCATACCCTCTCGCAGATAAGAATTGAATTTACCTACGAGCACCAGGCCATCATTCACCATGATACCTACCAGGGCTATAATTCCCAGCCACGACAGTATGTTGATTGCAAATCCGTGTATGTAGTGACCCCAAACGATTCCGATTAAGCTGAAGGGCACCATTATGATCAGCAGCAGCGGTTGACTGTACGATCTAAAAGTGAATGCGATCACTGCGTAAATAAGGATCAACACCGCAAGACCTACCTGATTGGCAGAATTCACTGTTTTGGCGGCTTCCCTGTTCTGCCCTTCATAACTGGGCTGTACACTGGGATATTTGGCCAGGATATTGGGCAGTATTTCTGTCCTGATTTCGGTCATTACGTCTGTGGCACTCTCTTTGGGCGAAGACATGTCAGCAGTCAGCTGAATCTCTCTGCGACCATTGAGGTGGTTGATCGCCACATCTCCCCGCGCGATTTCATAGGTTGCAATCTCCGAAAAAGGGATCCGATCACCAGTAGGGGTGGATATCCACATGTCGTCCAGATTTCGAATGGAAGACCTGTCTTCCAATTCGTAGCGTACCCAGACCTTGATCTCATCCTGGCCCCTCTGAAAGCGTTGGGCTTGCACTCCGAAGAACCCGGCGCGTACCTGGCTCATGACCGACTGTAACGTGAGTCCGAGAATGTAGGCATCTTTCTTCAATTTGATCCGCACCTCTTTGATCCCCGCTGGATCCGTATCTGATACGTCTTTTAAAACGGGGTTGCTCACCATATAGGATTTGAGCTCCGTTTTGGCGTCTTTCAATTCCTGGATGTTGTTTCCCAAAAGGGATACTGCAACAGGGCTTCCGCCAAAATTCATACCGGATCCGTAGGTCAGAGTCTCGACGCCGTAAATGACGCCTGCCTTCTCTCGAATTGCATTCGTTATTTCACCAGAGGGGAAATCACGATACTCCCCAGGGAGCAGGTTCACAGTCAGGCTCGCGTTCGAGGAGCCTGGGCCGATTCGCTTAATGATATTCTCTACCACCTGTTGGTTGCCGGTTTGCTTCTCTGTGTATTCTTCGTTCACCTGCCAGGCTGCTTCTTCTATCACTGAAATGATAGAATCTGTTATTCTCTCATTGGTTCCCTGGGGCATGGCAAGGCTTATGGAGACCCTGTCACTGGCCAGACTTGGAAAAAATGAAGTTCTTACGATCTTGCTCTGTATGCCTCCGATCGACAGAATTAGAAGCGCAGTTGGAATGGCCAGCCCAAGAAATCGATTTTTCAAAAAGAACTTGAGATAGGGGCCGTACAATTTGTCCCGGTTAAAACAGAGAAACTGGTCGGCTTTTTCATTGATCAATCGAAATATTTTGAATATGCCTCCTGATTTGGGACGATCCCTCACAAGTGCTTTTGAATGAGCGATGTGTGCAGGTAGTATGATCAGCGCTTCTACAAGGGAGACGAGAAGGGTCAGGGTTACAACCGTCGATACCTCGGCAAAGAATTCTCCAATTCCCCCTTCGAGAAAGAAAAATGTCGAGAATGCGAGAATGGTGGTAAGGATGGCTGAGATTATCGGCGGAATCACTTCCATGGTTCCGTCAATGGCCGCTCGAATAGGGCTTTTGCCTTTTTCGTAGTGGTGATAGATATTCTCTCCGATCACGATTCCATCATCTACCAGGATACCGATAACGATGATCATACCGAAAAGTGAAAGTACATTGATTGTCACGCCCAGGTTAGCCGCGAACATGAACATACCCAGAAAGGAAATGGGCAAACCGAAAGCCACCCAGAAGGCAAGTCGCACGTTAAGAAACATCGAAAGAAACAGCAAAACCAGGATGATTCCGATAATAGCGTTCTCAGTCAATAATTCTGTTCTTTGTTTAAGTACGACTGACCTGTCGCTGGCCACATTGAGCTGAACATTGTCGTGCTGTTGGTTGAAGATTTTGATATATGCATTGATTGCATCAGCCGTGGCAATCAAGTCTTCATTGTTGGTGTTGTTGACCTGTATGTTCACTGCAACGTCTCCGTTGTAGAACAAACGGTCGGGGTTTTCGTTCCAACGGTCCCTGACCGTGGCCACGTCTCTCAAATAAATGACGTTTCCAGTTCGATCGGCTTTGACAATGAGATTGTGGAGGTCCTCTCCGTAATATTCACGGTTACGCGCCCGGATGAGGTAGTCTTCATAATCGGTCTTGATGTTCCCGCCACTGATGAGAAGATTGGATTGCTGCACAGCGATAGCAACATCCTGAAAGGTCAGGTTGAAGGCCCTCAGGTCAACCTCGCGCACCGCGATCTCAATTTCTTCATCCGGAAAACCGGACAAAGTAACTTGCGATATTCCGGGCATCGCCCTCAAGTCATTTTCGACTTCACGAGCATAGTTCTTCAAAGCCCGAAGCGATATGTTCTGCCCACTTACGGTAAAGTTGATCGTTGGGACCATATTTTCCAGTTTGGCCACAACAGGGGGTTCCATGCCTGAAGGGAAGGAGGGAACTCGATCCACCGCGTTCTTGACTTCCGCCAGGATTACGTCTATGTTGTAGTCCAGATCCGTTTCGATGGTAACTGTGGCGGAGTTTTCCCGGGAAACCGATGTAATACGGTCTATCCCTACGATTCCTTTCAGATTGTCCTCGATCTTGAGAACCACCCCTTCTTCCATTTCCTGGGGCGAAGCACCGGGATAGAAAAGGGTGATATTGATGAACCTGGAGTCACGAAGCGGGAAGAAAGACGATTTCATCCTCAGGGCTCCAAGAATTCCAAAAATGACCACAGCGATGATAATGACGTTCACCGCCACGTGGTATTTGATAAAATAGGATATAACTTTTTTCATGAGCCCGGCTTAGTTCATTTCATTTTCAGTGACTGACTTCTCTGTTTCCGGCTCAGGGGTGCCCTTGCGTTCTTCATACACCTTAACAACCATGCCTGGATATGCTCCGGGGACTACTCGACTCACCATTGGTGTTCCGTCCGCGAGTCCTTTGATTACAACTGATTCATCTGTGTAATACACCGGTTTCACGGGAACCAGGTCGATTACCGAATCTTTCAGTACATATAAACTCTCGTTGTTCACGAGCAATTTGCGCGGGATTTCCAGAGCATTTTCTTCTGATTTGGCAACCAGGTGGGCCTCGAGGTAAATCCCTTCTTTAAGATCATCTCCCCTCAGTTCAATGTATGCAGTAACTGTTTGAGTAGTTTGATCAACATTCGCATTCACTCTGACAATTTTGCCGTTCCATTCCTTACCACTGTCCAGGCTTGCTACCTCAACGGTGTTGCCGATCTGGAGCAGGTCGCTGTATTTGGCATTGATTGCCACCTCCATTTCGTAGAGGCTCGGGCTGATGAATTCACCGAGTTTCTGCCCTTGACGGATCAAGGAGCCCGGGTTTACAAGAGCGCTTGTGAGTACGCCATTATAAGGTGCTCGGATGGTGTATTTGGAATATCTAACCTCCAGGTTTTTGACATTGTAATAGGTGGTGTAGATGTTTCGACCCGATATGAAAAACTTCTCCTGCTCGGAATTGGTTTCCGGCAGGGGGGGAGTGGTTTTGTCAAAATCGAATTCCTGGAGATAAGCTTCCCATTTTGCGTATTCTTCAGGGTAATCCAAGCGAATATCTGGCATTATCGAAGTTATCGAATTATAGAGATTGCTCTTTTGGGCCTGTAGATTTGCGTAATGCTCATCGCTTCGAATTTTCAGGATCACTTCTCCTTTGCGATAGGAGTTTCCGGGCCTGAACTCTTTAGACATGGGCTGTAAAACTCCCTGGACTTCACTGAAGATCTCGATCCGATTCTTGGCAACCAGGGTTCCATTTGCCCGGATCATGATCGGGATCGTTCCGTTCTGCACCGTATCGATGAAAACTGTCTTGACAATCTTCAAAGGAGCGCGCTCCGGTCTTTGATTTTTGAGGATCATGACGTTTACGAGCCAGACGGCCAGCACAATCAAGAGAACCCCCAGGATAATATTGATAATTTTTCTCATTGTATTTTAGGATTGATGTTGGTTCGAATTTTTATGTTTTGTTGAATTTTTTCCATTGTTTCACGCACGGTCTGCAAAGCTTCCTCTGAAATTCCTTTCTGCAGCTCTGTATCGATGAATTTGATGTGTGGATATGCCATTTTCCAGGTTTCGCGACCGTGATCCGTGAGGTAAACATGATTCACCCTCAAATCCTCAGGAGAAGATCTCCTGAAGACGAGATTCTTTTTCTCCATAGTTTGTATCAAACGGGTAAGGGCCGTTTTGGATCGATTGGTGATAAAAGCCAAGTCGTTTTGAATCAGACCGTCATTGTCATTGAGGTATTTGAGTACAATGAACTGCTCTTTGGAAAGATCGATACCCTGATCTTTCATGTAGTCATAAACGTAGAGGTCGACAAACTTGGCGGTTTTGCCAATCCAGGGGAGCAATGAAATGGAACTTTCGGCGGTCGGGTTCAATTTGATATGCTTGTTTTGAGTTAAAGCTTAACAAAAGTACGAATTCAACAAAATTAGTTGCAGGTGCAACTACGTTAATATTTTCTTAAAAAAGTTAAACAACTTGAAGTAGGGGACGAACGACCTTAAGAAATGCCTGAAACAGATCCGAAAAAGATAAGAAACAAAAAAAAGGGGCCCTACAGCCCCTTTTTTTATAAAAAAATTAAATATACAAGCTCTATTCAGCTAAAGTTCTCATGTAATTCACGATCAGCCATACATCCTCTTCATCAGGAAGCTTCTTCTCAAAGTTAGGCATGTCATTTCTGCCGATGTAACTCTTGTAGAAGAGTTCCCCGTCAGTTTGTCCTTGAAATTCGGCTGAAGAGAAATCTCCGAGGTCACCTTCAACTTCATTCGCTTTTTTACCATCACCATATCCTTCTTTTCCATGGCAGGATTGACAATGCTTGGAATAAAGGCTCTTACCAATATTCAAGTCCTCTTCAGGGTCTGTTGGGTTCTGCTTGTTCTTGTACTCGTCAGGAACCACCCATTCGTCTTGAAACTCAACACCAAAGGAAAATAGCCCAATACTGATCAAGGCAAGAAACAAAAGGTTTTTAATTTTTTTCATAAACATGATTTTAAGATTTGACTATTCTGAACAAATTAATGACTAAATATAAGAAAATCCCCCAAACTATGAATATGAAAGAGTAGGTAATAGCAAGAAGAACGACCGGAGTCTTTCCTCGGGGCGACCACATAGTGCGTTGGTCAAACGTTGATTCGTCTACAATCAAGTCTCCAACAGGAGCTTCCAAAATTGTCTTCACTGTTCCGTAGTCATCACTTTCCTTGAGAACCACCTCCAGATTCAAAATTCCGTCAACCCCAGGAATTCCCTCAGGAATCTTAACTTCGATTTGGCCTTCGTCATCTGTGGTGTAATAGTCTTCTCCAATTTTCCAGGGTCGGAAGAGCCTTTCAACCTGAACGTTCAAATCTGTCTCTGTGAGGGCGCTGTCAAGTGCGGTATCCGTTATCCTCGCTGAAATGAAATTAAGACTGTCTCTCTCTATCAGCTCGGTCACAATTGTCGCGTCCCTGAAGGCTATGTCCCGTGAGCCTTTTTTGAATGTGTCATTGCCGTCAAAGATCACAATCAGATTGTACACATCGGTGCTGTCCGGCTGTAACGAGGCGAAATCCTCAATTACAAACCGCGCCACACCTTCTGCATTGGTCCTCGTCTTACCAATTTCCGTCTCCTCGTCATCTAGAACCTTGGCCACGGTGAGGTCTATGCCGCTAACGGCTACCGTTTGTTTGTCAATTCTGGCCGAAGCTTTGATGTCAAGGTAGTGTTCCTTCCCAGTGACTTTCACGTATTCCGCGTTAAGGCGAACCCGTTCTTTCTTCTGTTGAGCATTTAATCCACTAATGAAGAAAAAGGTGAACACCGAACAAACCAGTAGTAGAAAAGCCGATCTGTATTCTATTTGAGGATGTTTCATGACGCTTTCTTTGATGTTTTCATTTCTTCTTCAGTCTCATCCATGGTTCGCTGTATCGCCACAACAGGAAGGTAGCGCACCAGTAGGGTAAAGATGATCAGTGCAGTCGCCAGGTTGCTGGCGGTGATCAGCCATTCATGCAAACTTGGGAAATAGTCTCGCCAGGATTCCGGTACTCCCTGTATGGGCAAATAGGGATGCAGCAAAGTCGGTGTAATGATGATGTATCGTTTCCACCAGGCTCCGATCACAACCAGCAATCCGATGAAGAACATTGGCAGTGGCTTTCTTCCTCCTTTAAACATCAGGATAATTATCGGTACAACAAGTCCGCCAATGGTCACAAACCAAAACAGATTAGAATAATGCCCTGAGAACAAGGTTTCCAGGTGAATTGCCTCATTGACAGTAGACATATAGGCGGGCATCAAATATTCATTCGCATTGAAATAGAGGTATACCAAACAAGACAATGCCAGTAGCTTGCCCATCTTGTCAAAGTGACTTTCTGTAATGTATTCTTGCAAACCTTTTACCTGTCGAACCACGTATATACCTGCTACAAGAGTGCCTATCCCTGTTAAAAAGGCCCCGGAGATAAAGTAAGGACCAAAGTTTGTGCTGTTCCAGCCGATTCGATAAGTAGACGAGAAAAGCCAGGCGTCAATCGTCTGAAGGATCAGTCCGAGAGGCAGTATTAAAACAGCAATGATTCGTACAGATTTTTGTTGGATGGCTTTCTGAGCCACGCTTCCTTTCCAGTTCAGCGCTAGTTTCCCGTACAATTTGCTGAGCTTCGGCTGGGTCTTGGCATAATATTCCTTTAGGATGGCGAGATCCGGCAGCAAAGGAAAATACAATAGTAGGAAGCTGGCCACAATGTACGTCGGTATGATAATGACATCCCAGGTAATGGGCGACTGAAAGCGCGCGTAAAGAATCGTGTTCAGGGCTCTTTCGGGTCTTCCCAGGTCGATGATTATAGTGATTCCCGCCATAATGATTGCAGCTAAGGCTATAATCTCCGCAATGCGAACCAAAGGAGTTCTCCAGTTGTTGCGCGTCAGTCTCAAGATGGCAACAGCAGCAGAGCCAATAAAGCTCGTTGCGATGAAGAACACAAAATTTGAAATATAGATTCCCCAAAGGGCATAGTCGTTCAAATTGGTTACTTCAAGACCGTTTACAACCTGATCGATGTAGGCGATCATTCCCGCAACCATAATAGATATGAGCAGCACCATCCAAATCTTTTCGATTTTGGTGAATTTTTTTGGAGCCAGTTCCTGAATGAATTGTTCTCTTGATTTCATGGCTATTCAGGTTTTTCTTCTGTTTCGGTGATTTCAGGGGCCTCAGGCTTTTCGACCGACTGATATTCATTGTAGTTCTCCAGACCGTCTTCAAAATCGACTAATCGATCCGTAGGAGGAAGATAATACACGCTAGGGTGGGTTCCGAGGTTTTCCATAAGGCGATACCCTGCCTTGTCTTCTAACAATTTGGAAAGCCTAAGCGTTTCGTCTCCATTTGTCACGGTGTCCTCGTATTTGTCTCCAAAATAGATCACGCCATTCGGGCAGGCGGTGACACAGTGTGGTAGTTCATTGTTCTTGACGGCATGCGGACAGAAATCGCATTTGTCGACGGTTCCAACCTTGCTTGGCATTCCTGCGTATTCAGGAGTCGAATGGTGGGCATGCATATCCATGTCCAGATTGACGGTGATCTCACCCTGGTCAGGTTCACTCCAGTTGAAGACCCGGATTGAATACGGACAGGCAGCCATGCAGAAACGGCATCCAATGCAGCGTTCGTTGTCGATCAGTACCAGCCCATCTCGTCTTTTAAACGTAGCATCTACGGGGCATACAGTGACACAGGCGGGTTTGTCACAATGCTGACAGGTCACAGGCATCCAGTAGTTCGCGGCGTCCCTGGATTCCTTCATGTTGTAAACCTTGATCCAGGCGTTGTCTCCTGTTATTGCGTGATGCTTGTTACAAGAACTCTGGCAGGCCAGGGCATTCTTGCATTTTGCGAGGTCAATCACCATCACGAACTTTCGGTTAGGCATTCCCTCCCGTATATTGTATTTTTCGTCTTGATCTGTTGGATGATGAACCTCCTTGACCTCTGTAGTATCGACCATGATGATGTCCCCATTGGTGGTCATGAGTTCCATTTTGTCATGGTTCTCATCTGAGGAGCTTCGGTTGAGTCCGGATGCGATCTTTGAAATCCCCAGGCCTCCCAGTGCGGTTAAAGCACCTAATTTCAGACCCTTGTCGAGGAATTTCCGTCGACCGTCTTTTTTTGATTCTTTCATGTTGGTAGGATTAGATGAGCTTCTGTCGTAACGGTCTCCTGGCTATTTGCCGAGCCATTTCAAGAGCTTCTTATTCGAAATCTGCTTCTTGACAACCTCAGCATCCTTCAAGGCAGATTTTCTAACTTTTACTGGAGTACCATCCGGCTTTATGAGTGTCTCATATTCCTCAGGTTCCTGCACGAGTTCATTCGGACTTGCTTTACCCAACAAGGGCAGCAGCAAGCTGCCGCCCAGTATGGGTAAAAATCCTCTTCTTGTAAATTTATTCTTTGGTGCCATGATTCTTTGACTTGTGAAAGAGGCTTCTCAAGCCTAAAAATTATAGATCCTAGTCATGTTGAATCCTATCAGCACATCTCCGCTGAAGAAGTCATTCGTATTCCACATGTAGTTGTCCTGGTTGATTATTCCCCAATTGTTGCTGACGAAAACCTGGAAGGCATGACCAGAAGTTCCAAATTCAAATCCGAGACTAAAGCCTGGTTGCAGGGATTTATATTCATACACACCTGAATCAGAATTCAAACTCTGGGTATTGTACAAATCATAGCTGGACAAAGGTTGACTGTAGTCAATCAGGATAGCCGTATTCGGTGTTATCTTAAAACGCCCTCCAAGTGAAATTCCGAAGACATCATTGTCCATCCCATCATAGTTCTTTTCTAAATCAGGGCCATAAACCGTATTGTAATGTGACAAACTTGTTGTGAGCTGCAAGGATATATTTGGATTAAACCTTCTCGAGAGAATCAGCTGATGGAAATATGAATAGCGATCCTGGTGATAGTTTATCGGCGGAACGTTTGTCGGAGCTTGCTTTCTCGCATCATAAACAAAATTACCGTAGTAAGTAAGGTTCACGGGCATTTTGTCCTGTCTCGTCTGTCTCAAGAGAGCAACTTTCCAGTTCAAATCCTGGTACCTCCTGTTTTTGGTCGTTCCAACCCCAAGGGTAACGCGTTCATGAACGCCATAGCTTGCGCCAATTCTTATATTTGCCGCTCCCCACACTCCATAGAAATCAGACCAATCGTCAATTAAGCCAAAGCGGTGCTGAAACATAACTTCCAACGCTTGTTTATTCAAAATCACATCGGTTTGGTTATCTATTATATAGGAGCTTTCAAATGCAGCTCTTTCAAGTTTCTCCTTCGGTTTTTCCGAAGTTTCTGTCTGTTCTTCTGAACCTTCTTGAGCATAGCCCATGAAAGGAAGTATCAAAAAAACGATAAGATATTTTATTGAATTTTTCATGTTTTAATGCTTAAAGGTTAATTGTTTTCGGCACCATCATCGATCCACTTCTTCACGATGTTGATCTGGGAATCAGGAAGTTTTCCTGAAGGGGGCATCAGCGATACTCCTTCGATGCCAAGCAACGATTGGTACAGCACACTATTTTGCGAATCCCCAGCCACTACAAAGCCACCATTGATTAGGTTGGTATAGGAAACACCGTCCTCAAGATTGGGAGGAATGTTTCCATGGCATTCCGTACATGCCGCATTCCAAATGGGCTGAACATCTTGCTGGTATGATACCTCGTCTGGCACCGTGCCTGTGTCTTCAGGGAAAGTGTCGTAGTAACAGGATCCCA
>CBDUAY010000038.1:0-19922 GCA_965365245.1 uncultured Flavobacteriaceae bacterium
TGACCCATGCGGTTCTGATGGCGCTTGATTTCAGGATGCAATTTGAACGGGATATATTTATTGACCTTCTGGGTTATCGCAAATACGGTCACAATGAAGGGGATGAGCCCAGGTTCACACAACCCATCCTCTACAAAGCCATATCCAAGCAGCCCAACCCAAGGGACATCTACAATAAGAAACTCATTGCAGAGGGAGTAATCGATGAAGACTATTTGCCGGGCCTCATCTCGGAGTACAAGAGCCTTTTGGAGAACGAATTCAATAAAGCCAAAAAAGACGCTGCTGCAAAGGTGGTCCCTTTCATGGACAATGTCTGGAGCGGATTCATGAGCCAGGATCGTGACGCAATGTTGCTCAGCGTCGGAACAAAGTATCCACAGAGCCACCTCGAGAACATTGCGAAAGTTGTTTCAACTGTTCCCGAAGGAGTCAAATTTTTGCGAAAAGCAGAGCGGATACTGAGGGATCGGGCAAAAATGGTGTTTGAGACTGACAAACTGGATTGGGGCATGGGGGAGACCCTGGCATACGGAAGCCTCCTCGAAGAGGGGTACAACGTGAGAATCTCCGGACAGGATGTGGAACGAGGCACGTTTTCGCATCGACATGCCATTTTAAGAGATGAGATTTCCTCTGAGAGATTCAATTTGCTTAACAGGAATCCCAAGAATAGGGGGACCATGACAATATACAATTCGCCCCTTTCGGAATACGGGGTGCTGGGCTTTGATTACGGATATGCCATGGCGGCCCCAAATTCGCTAACCGTTTGGGAGGCTCAGTTTGGGGATTTCAGTAACGGTGCGCAGATCATTTTCGACCAGTACATTTCAGCGGCAGAAGACAAGTGGAAGCAGCAGAATGGTCTTGTAGTTCTTTTGCCCCACGGATACGAAGGACAGGGATCTGAGCATTCCTCAGCTCGTATCGAGCGCTTTTTGCAGCTATGTGGAGAAGATAACATGACAGTCGCCAACTGTACGACTCCAGCTAATTTCTTTCACTTGCTCAGACGTCAGATGAAGCGTAACTTCAGGAAGCCTTTGATTGTCTTCACGCCGAAAAGCCTGCTGAGGCATCCGCTTGCCGTGTCTCCTATGAAGGATTTTGTAAACGGGGAATTCCAGGAAGTGATCGATGACATTATAGACCCTGGAAAGGTGACGAAGCTCGTATTTTGCTCTGGAAAGTTCTATTATGATTTGCTTGAGGAAAGAAAGAACCGGGAAAACGAAAACATAGCCCTGATAAGGGTCGAACAGCTTTTTCCGTTGCATGAGGAAAAGTTGGAAAGGGTCATCTCCCGATATAAAAATGCCGAACGATTTATCTGGGCCCAGGAAGAGCCCAGAAATATGGGGGCCTGGAGCTATATGCTGGAGCGTTTCAGTTTGCGAAATCTCGAGGTCAGGTCCAGGAAATACTACGCGGTACCGGCGGCAGGCTCTTCAGCTCGCTTCAAACTGCGTCAGAGAAAGGTTATAGAGAGTGTTTTCAGTGACGATTGATTGATGGCGAATGGCAAAGGCAATTGGCCTGAATAGGTTCAGAAAGACTAAGAAATAAAAACGAGAATCAGAAACAGAGATAAGAAATGGTATTAGAAATGAAAGTCCCTTCTCCGGGAGAATCGATAACCGAAGTTGAAATTGCTTCTTGGCTGGTTGAAGACGGTGACTATGTCGAAAAAGACCAGGCAATCGCTGAGGTAGACTCTGACAAGGCAACCCTGGAGTTGCCGGCAGAAGAGAGTGGAGTAATCACCCTGAAGGCCGAAGAAGGAGACGCTGTGGAGGTCGGGGCCGTAGTATGCCTGATTGATATGGATGCGGCGAAGCCTGCTTCTTCAGGAACTGAGAAAAAGACTCAGAAAAAAGAGTCGTCACAGACCGAGAAAAAGCCCGAGGCGGATAAGGCGGAAGAAAAAACATATGCCACCGGTACTCCATCGCCTGCTGCGCGCAAAATTCTGGATGAGAAGAACATAGATCCTGCCCAGGTGAAAGGCACCGGCAAAGACGGAAGGATCACCAAAGAAGACGCTGTAAAGGCTAAGCCGTCGATGGGTGAGGCATTGAATGACGACGACAGAAAAAGTGAGCGAAAGAAATTATCGATGCTGCGACGCAAGGTTGCCGAGCGATTGGTTTCCGTCAAGAACGAAACTGCCATGCTCACAACTTTCAACGAAGTCGATATGCAACCGATATTTGACTTGCGTAAGAAGTACAAGGAGCAATTCAAGGAAAAGCACGATGTGAGTCTGGGCTTCATGAGCTTTTTCACCTTGGCTGTTGTCAGGGCCCTCAAGCTATTTCCAGAGGTAAACTCGATGATTGACGGGGATTTTAAGATCTCCTATGATTTCGCTGACATTTCAATAGCAGTTTCCGGTCCGAAAGGGCTTATGGTTCCTGTGATTCGCAATGCTGAAAAGTTGACGTTCAGCGGTGTGGAGAAGGAAGTGAAGCGTTTGGCGATTCGTGCCAGGGAAGGAGAGATTACCGTCGAAGAGATGACAGGTGGTACGTTCACCATTACCAATGGGGGTGTGTTTGGCTCGATGCTCTCAACACCGATCATCAACCCACCTCAGAGCGCCATTCTCGGGATGCACAACATCGTGGAACGGCCTGTTGCCATTGACGGAAAAGTTGTCATACGCCCTGTGATGTACGTGGCCTTGTCTTATGACCATCGAATCATCGACGGAAGAGAATCCGTTGGATTCCTGGTTGCCGTGAAAGAGGCCCTTGAGAATCCGATCGAGCATCTCATGGAAGGGAATCCAAAAGGGGCTCTTGAGCTCTAATTGAGGCCTTATTGCTCAGTTGCTTCAGTCTGAAATAAAGCAGAGCAAAAAGGAGCAAAATCAGGAGGGTCATGTGAATCAACTCGTATTTGATGTGAAAGACGCTTGCCCCCTGAACGGATAGTTTTCTAAAAGCTTCAAAAAATGGCGTTGAAGGAAGTGCTTTTGCAAAATATTGCAGCGCTTTTGGCATAGACTCCAGTGGCCAGGAGTAGCCGGAAATCAAGAAAAGGGGATAGGTTGAAAAAGCCATGATCTCCGTCCAGCCTATCATGCTTTGAAAAAAGGATGCCAATAATGTGGTTGCCAGCAACACACCTGACAAATAGAGAAAGGTACTCAGGAAATGAAGGGCGGTCGACCCTTCAAAATTCAGGTTGTAGTACGGGAAAATCAAGGTGTAAAAAACAAAGAAATAAGCGGAGTACAGAAGAAAGTAATAGGAGGATTTTGATAGCAACAAATTTATCAAAGCCCTTGGTCCTGAATGAAATAGCTCTGTTTCGGGATGAATCTTCAAAGAGTGTATGACGCTTTGACCGAATCCGATGATTAGAGTTTGTTGAATGATTAGAATGAGTAAAATCGGCAGGAGGTAATCTCCGTAGTTGTTCGTTGCATTATACACGGATACTACAGCTGGAATCAGTGGAAGCGATTTTTGAAATGCAGATTGTTCTCTTTCACCTTTGGCCATAAAGTATTTTGTTTTCACAACAATAGACATTCCCAACCCAATTTGCTGAACAGCCTTGTTCAGTTCATTCGAGGTAAGGAATTTTGTGTTATTCAGGTATAGTGGCAATTCATTGCTCTCCAGTTGCATCACATCTCTCTCAAAGCCCTTTGGTATCATGAGAATTCCTTGTCCGTCGAGGTTATAGAAAAGTTCCTTTGCAGCACTCATATTCGAAAGCTTATGCTTCAACCAGATTTTTGGATGGGCATCCAGTGTCGCAGTAAGTTTTCGACTCATCGATGAATGGTCCATATCGACAACGATCAATGGAATCTCCAGAACCTCCTTGTTCTTGTAGATGGAACCCACGAAAAAAGCATAGAACAGTGGGGCGATCAGGCAGGTGAGAAGAATGCTCTTGTCTTCAACTACAAGAAGGGCCTCTTCCTTCAAATATGTCCACCAGCTCTTCTTCACGATATAATCTCAGATTTTCTTACCAAACCAATGGTGAATACAATATAGCCGACCAAAAAGAAGATCAGCAATACACCTGCCTCAGTGGCAGAAGCCTGCAAGGCACCTTCCATTTCGACTGTTTTCGTGAATGCTTTGAGAAAGTGCGTGTAGGGGATGAGCTGCGCATACCAACTGTCAAAACCAGGCATTGCCAAAATGGGAAAGGTAAAGCCGCTGAAAACAAAGGCAGGGGAGTTGTAAACAAATGCCGTGTCCATGGCAATCGCCTCGTTTTTGAACAACAAAGAAATCGTCAGTCCGAGCATTGCGTTGGTCATAACGAAGAGGATTAAAAATGGGACAAATGACAGGATGCTTGAGGATGTTGGAATGCCCATCACTGGGTGCACAACAGCGTAGATGAACAGGGCGATGCACATTCCGATAAGCGTGTATGCACATAATTTTGAACCAAGGATCAAATGAATACGATTCTTAGAAAGAATAAGAAGGTTTGAAAATGTCTTATCGCTGAACTCAGAGTTCATGCTTCTTGCAGCAAGGAAAAAAACAATCATTTGCAACAGGACCGAGGTGAGACCCGGCAGGAGATAGTATAGATAATTATAGTAAGGATTGAAAAGAGGTTTAGGCTGGACTCGAATGGGCATTACCAGGCTTTCTGCTGCTTTGTGAGGCAATCCCTCAAGCATCAGGTAGTTGAGCGAGATTCCTGCGGATACAGTATTGATAAAGGTCGCTATATCCTTGTAAATCAAATTTCCATAGATGATGTTTGACGAATTGGTGAAGACCTGAATCTTTGCCTGACTTCCCTTGAAAACCGAATTGCTCAAGCCCTGAGGCAGAATCAAAATACCTTTTATTTCAGGATGGTCCAAAAAGACTTTTTCCGGTTCTACAGCGCTTATCGCGTACTGCTCAATTTTGATCCTGGGGGAAGAGCCCAGGGCGCTGAGTATTTGATTGGACAGCTCTCCCCGGTCAAGATTGACCACCATGATTGGAACATTCTCAATGCTGCCACGGACATAAATGCTTCCCAGGTAAAAGAAAACAATAAGGGGTATAACCAGTATGATCACTAGAGCTGATCGTCTCGCGAAAACCCGTCTAAACTCTCTTGAAAGCAGATGGAGAAAGGTTGTCATAGAAAAATATTCACACTCATTCCGGGTCTTAAATCCTCAATTTTCTCCTTGGGATATATATGGACTTCAAAGGTTTTCATATCCAATCGCCCCTTGTCCGCTGTTGCCGTCCAATCCGCGAAATCCGCCATGGGAGCTATGTATCGTATTTCAAATTCTGTTTCACTGTTGTCAAAAGCGGGCAATCTTCCGGTGAGAGTTCCGCCTTTCGGAAAGTTTGACATATGATCTTCTCGTATGTAAAGGACCGCGTGAATATCTTCCAATTTTTGAATGGTGAAAACGGGATAACCTGCCGGGACCACTTCGCTTTCTTCTGCCATTTTTCCTGAAACCTCTCCACTGACGGGGGCATGAATCATCAATTCCCTGTAGAAGGCTTCGGCCTCTTTGACCTTTCCCTCCACGGCGTCCAATTGTCCCTGGGCAGCCATTTTATCCTCGGTGCGAGCACCTTCCACGGCCATCTGGTACATGGCTTCTGCCGCATTCATTTGATCTCTTGCAGCGTCCCTTTTAAAAGTCATTTCATCCATTTGCTGACCGGAAATCAAACTGTCGCGGTAAAGCTCATTGAGGCGGTCAAACGATTTTTGCGCGAATGCGTATTGACTTTTGGCCATTTCCCATTTGTTCTTAACAGCAAGAATCTCCTCGTCTCTTGCCCCTTTGTTAGCTTTGTTCTTGACAGACTCAGCCGCCGAGTACATACCCTTGGCTTGCTGTACTTTGGCATCGAGCACTTCGCTTTCAATCGTAGCCAGAAGCTGTCCTTTGCTAACCTGTTCGCCCAGTTTTACGAAAACGCTGTCAATTCTTCCCGGGATTTCTGAAGACACCCTAATTTGCGTGGTTTCAAAGAGACCTACGTATACTCCTTTAGAATCGCGATCCGGTTGAATAGTCAAAAGAATGATGATGCCTGCTACTATGATCACAACGGGTATGGCCAAAATCAAGATTTGTTTTTGCTTTTTCATCGATTCAGAATTAGTTGTTGATATGGTTGATGTCTAAACTGCCCTTGGCACTTAAAACATCTAGAGCGGATTGACGCTGTTTGGCGATTGACAAATAATAGGCGAGCGAAGCTTCCTGAAAATTGATTTCTGCTGCCAATCTTTCACTGATGTCAATGAGACCCTGCTCATAGCTTTTTATTGCCAGATTCAAGGCATTGGAAGCGACATCTCTTTCTTTTTGCTTGAGGGTCAATTGCTTGTTTTTTACAGAGAAATCAATCTGAACCTTCTTTTCATATAGATCAAGTTGTTCTTCCGCCTCAATTTTTTTCGTTTCCGCCATGTTTTTTTGAATTTGCGTTATCTGCGTTTCATTGCTGTTTTTCAATCCTTTGAATATTTCCCACTGGAAACCGACTCCCAGGAAATAAGCCGGAAACAAGGTGAAGTGATTCAAATCCAGATCGATTGGCTGCTCTGTGATTGGCGTGTCAAAGGGCGTTTCCACCCTGGTGTCAAACAGGTTGAAATAAGTCAATGTCGCGAAGGCTTCCACTTTCGGCAGGAAAGTGTTCTTATTCATTTTGAGCTTGTAGTTGTAGGCTTCAATAGACGCTCTAAGCGCTTTGAGCTCAGCTCTATTTGTATAATTGCCATCGACATTTTCAAGCACCCAGGGTTTCAATTGAAAATCATACTCTCTAACTTCTTCCGGAGGCACTCCCGACATTATCGACAGTTTCAGGTACAAAAGTTCCAGATTGCCTTCTACTTCTGTTTTCTTTGATTCCAGCTTGAGCTCTGCAGCAGAGATTTTCTCGCGATCATAGGGTGTGATCAGACCGTTTCGGACAGCAATAATTACTTTTTCCTTTTCTTTTTGGAGCCGCATCGCACTGTTTTCAAGAATCTTTTTCGACTCTTCCAGTAGTTCGATCTTATCAAAGGTGTCGATCATTTCTTTGATCAATTTTGATTTTTCGGTTTCCAGCATAAAGTTTTTGGCCTTGATCTTCTCTTTGCTCGCTTTCGACCCGTAGTTGACTTGCATTCCGCCGAACAAGAGCATTTTCGCCGTAAGATTTGTGTTGAAGACATGTCCTTTGGCATCAAATTCTGATTCGCCGTCAAAGATTTCAACACCCGAAATCGGAAGGTCAAAAGTTGGGACATCCACATTGAAATTCCCAGAACCATAAGCGTAAAACCCATTCATTGTCAAAGTGGGAATATAGTTTTGTCTGATCCCCCTGCTTTCAATGCTGTCAATGCTAAGATCGCTCCTGGCGTTTTTCAGGGTATTGCTCTTCTGGATGCTTTTCTCTATCAGTTCGAGAGATTGAAAGGTTAAATTTGTTTGACCAAAATGCACAAGGGGCATGATCAGGATAATCAGATAAAGATTTTTCATCTGGCGATAAGTTTACAGGTGGTCAGATACTATTGTTTGCTAGCTCGAAGTTGCCAGGTTGCCTCTCCTGGAACTAATTTGTAGGCGATTGTGGCTTTTCCACCGGTTGGGCAGCAGTTGGGATCACCCTCCAGGTAGATTGGGAACTGTCTCATCAACTTGCCCTTGTCCAGATAAATGGAATCGTGTCCCATATACCCTTCGTAAAGTGCGCCAGGGGCCAAATCATTTTCATGAATGGGAGGGATATAAATAGGAGAGACACTTTTATCGCTATTCGAGGAATAACCATAAATATTGCTGTAGCTGCCAGAACCGACTGAAGTGGTAATCAAGTAGATCTCCTCGAATCCGTTGGCATCAAGATCTTCAAGAAAGGCTTTTGAAAGTGGATCAGCTTCAGAAACGATAAAGGTGTCTTTGGTGAATTCAAAACCTTGCGGGACGATGTGATAGTCATACATGCCGTCCGAGTTCGAATGTCCGTTCAACTCAAAAACCTTGCCTGATTCAGTGGTGAAAACCTGGGTCTCCTCTGAACTTATGGATTCTGCTGGAACATCTGCTTCGGGCACGACTGCTTCAGGCACGTTTGCTTCATTTGTCTCAGAATTCTTTTTCTCGTCCTGTTTACAAGAAAATTGAAGTAGAATGAACAGGAATAGGATTGCCGACAGTTGGGGGATGGTTAGGTTCATGATTGTTTTTCTTTTAATTCAATGGAGGTTTTTTTTGCTACGTGCATATTGCCAAACAGACAACAAAATGAAAACAAAGAGAATTGGGTATATGAAAATCAGGTCTGCTCGTATCACAGGATCGCTTGGTGGCAACTCGCTCATCCAAACACGAACGACAACTTCCCAGATGACATAACCGATCAGGAGACCAAGGGTTACTTTTTGTAAACGAGTCATTCGCAATAGGTTTTAACCCTGTTAATTTACAAAAAAGGGTTGATATTGTTCTATTCTGAAATCAAGAGTGGTGTAGTTTTTTTCTGCCTTTCGTTTCGCTTTATACAAGGGATGTCCACCTATAGCCCTGTTTGCTGCGCTCGATGGCGAGATCAATGAGATGCAACTGATTTTTCTGCCGTAAAGTCGCAATTCGTTCATTCTTGGGCTTTCGGATCTTTTCAGGGTCACCTTCAATTCATTTTCTTTGGCGTGCCTTTTAAACAGGTATTCAGGACCGTTTTTCGAATTTCCACCCATGAACAGGAGCATTTCCACCTCACTGTGTTTTTCAAGAATTCCTTTGAGATCGCGAAGTCTGATATCTTTCATTCCCTGGTCAGAGGCGTCCATCCTTTGACGAGTGCAGGAATCCACCATATCGCAGATTCCAATTCGGTTTTTGACCAACAGCTGTTTTCTCTGCTCGATGGCTCCGCTTGTATTCTCATAGTCAAGTCGGTAATCGAATATTCGCTCCAGGATGGGCCACAGGAGGCCAAACCGACTTCCATAGCAGAAATCCACATCGCTGTCATCAATTTTTCCTGTCGAGAATCGGGGTGGTGGAATCGTCCCTACGATCAGTTTTTTGCAATTCTCCGGAATAAAAGGCGGATAGGGATGCTTGTGCCTGAAGCTCATGTGTCTGTCGTACTGAGGGACCCTTTTCCCTGGAGCACATGGACGATGGTCAGAGCAATGATCTTCAAATCCGTACCCAGAGAGAGGTTTTTCAGGTAAAGCGCGTCAAAACGAGCTCTATTATGCATTTGCCTCAAATCACTTGCGTACCCGAATTTGATTTGACCCAGCGAGGTGATTCCTGGCTTTACACCATTGAAATCCTCGAGACGAGGGTAAATCTGCACAAGTTTGTCTTTGAAATAGGCTCTTTCAGGCCTGGGGCCAACGATCGACATCGAGCCCTCAAGCACATTGAAGAATTGGGGTGTTTCATCCAGTTTGTAACGTCTCATGAACCGGCCCCACTTGGTGATTCTGGGGTCATCCGGAACAGCTAGCAGCGGAACTTTGCCTTCAGCCCCAGGTTTCATGCTCCTGAATTTGTACATCGTGAAGACCTTTCCGTTTCTTCCCACTCTTTGCTGCTTGTATATGGCGGGTCCGCGCGAGCTGGTATAGGTTAATACGGCCAAAAGGAGATAAAATGGCAGAAAGCCGATGATGAAAGTCATAGCGAGGATCAGGTCAACGACCCGTTTGCCAACGAAAAACAAATGAATGCCTTGAAATTCTGGCACGGAAAAGTCGATCCACCGGCCGACCCTCGGTATGGATGCACTGGCTGTTATGACATATGCCTTGTTCATTTATTCGTCTTAATTGTTGTTCCTCAAGAGCTCTATTGACCTTTGGAAACAATCATGGTATATATGGTTTTGTATATGATTCGAATATCGAGTATGATCGACCTGTTTTTGATATAATACAAATCGTATTCCAGTTTTTTAGCGCTGTCTTCGACGTTTTCTCCATATGGATATTTGACTTGGGCCCAACCCGTTATGCCGGGTTTGATCAAATGCCTGGATTCAAATTGAGGAAGCAGATGTCTCCACTGGTCGATAAAATACTTTCGCTCGGGTCTCGGTCCGATCAAATTCATCTCTCCCTTGAGGACGCTCAAGAATTGAGGTAATTCATCCATTCTTGACCTTCGCAGAAGTTTGCCCAATGGCGTTACCCGCTCGTCATCCTTCACTGACATTCTTGCTCCATTCTTTTCTGCATCCTCGACCATCGATCTGAACTTGATCAAGTTGAATTCTTTTCCGTTTTTTCCTACCCTCTTCTGCACATAGAAAAGGGGGCCTTTGTTAAAAAAGGGGTTGAGGAGCACGAGCAGTGGAGTAACGATTGCGAACATAACCATGCCAAAAACCGATGATATCACGTTGATTGACTCATGCCAGAACTCATAGGTGTGATTTGCCGAGATTCTTGCATCCGGAATCATGGTATAAAAACCAGGCTCTGCGAATCCGATAGGCAGCGCCTCCTTTATTTCCTCATACATTTGTGGGTAGCTCTTGATTTTGACCCCAGAGCCCATCAGGCTAACGAGATCTCCGTTCAACTTTCGGGAAACCAACCCTCTCTCTGTCTCGACAATGACCAAATAATCAATCACACCCTGATCACAAACTCTTTTCAGGGTCTTGACCAATTCGTCCTTTTTCAAATCCCCCGACAAACGATAAGATCGAAGCACCCGGAAACCGTGATCGTAGTCTCTTCCTTCAATCGAAGTCTGAATCCTTTTCATTTCCTTGCCGTCCATAGCTTCAGACCCTATAAGAATCACATTCTGCGCGTAAATAAAAGTGTGGATCCAGGTCGCAAAAACGATTCTCCAGATTGCCAAAGGGAACACAGTCAAAAATCCCAGCAACAGGAAATACTCTACGGATATTTCAGAATCCATTAGAATTGCCGTCAAAAGGGTCAGGCCCCAGGTTACTCCGCTGATGAAGGTCATCAATGGGAGAACCTTACGGGTTTTGTTGACGTATTCCAGCTCATAAATGTTGAAGACCAATCCCAGGGAGAAGAACATTACAAGGCCAAAGATCAATTCTCTGCCGATTCCATTGAAAAATCCAATTTCATTAGTTACTCCTGAACTCAGAGTGAAAGTTGCATAAAAAGCGAGGAGAAGAATTAGCAGATCCACTGAGGCCAGAAGTAGTTTTCGTTCGAAAACGCGATAATCCTTGAGGGCATCTTTTCGGCTCGCGTGAAATGAAACTACTTTTTCAGGCATTTGGCTCTACGTCTGGTCTTTTATATGTCACAAATATAGGTTAATCAATTGACTTGACTGAGGTCATTTTGTACCAGGAATAAGCACAAAGGAATCTGGTGAAACAGATGCCCGAGACCAGGTAGTTGTTTCCCAGTACTTCTCTGTAAAACTGATAATTCTCGCGCATCAGGCTAAACTTGTTTCGACTCAGCGAGTTTTCCGTTTTCCTGTATGCTGCCAGTGGAATTTGGAGCCCCGTGGCTCGATCGGTTTTACTCAAAATTTTCAGCCAAAGTGCCCAATCCTGTCTTTTTCTTCTTTCGGGCATGTACATCTTACCCAGAATTTCACAATCGTACATAGCGGTGAGGCAGCCGATGTAATTATTTCTTTTCATGGTCTGGTAGTTTACCGATGGCAGGCTCGAAACGCGATGAGTTAATTTTGATTCTTCATTCATGAGGTAGTAATCGGTATAGGAAAACGCCACATTCGTTTCCTGCATCGACTTAATCTGAGCATGGAGCTTTTCCTTGAGCCAAATGTCATCTGCATCGATAAAGGCAATAAACCTGCCTTTTGCCAGACGAATTCCTTCATTCCTTGCCTTTCCGGCACCCCCGTTTTTTTCGAGCCGGATGCATTTGAGCCGGTCATCCCTGATATCGCTTATTATTTTGAACGAACTGTCAGTTGAAGCGTCATCCACCGCGATAAGCTCAAGATTCTCATGGCTTTGGTGCAGAACAGAGTTTATGGCTTCAGCGACATGCGACTCTGCATTGAAGATGGGCATTATGACGGATACAAGATCATTTTCCATGGTCAAGATCTTTAAATTCGTTTATACCCGAGTACATGAGTCGGATGCTCTTTATCAGCGAGTATCCGGTTTCTTTTCTCTTTTTCAAGGCAAAAAGAATACATACTCCATATGCCTTCCATCCGAAAATTCTGTAAAACATAGCTCCCTTGGCCTTCATCAAAGCAGGATTCTGATAGAGGGCTCTGCCTGAAGATGCATCAGGATGCTTCACGATTGGAAAAGGGAGATAAAGTATTTTGAATCCCAGTTTGTGGGCATCACTTAGGAAAACAGTCTCGCCACCTGTGGGAATTAGGCTTCCCACTCCAAATCTGGCATCAAAGAAAAGAGATTTTCGTGTTAGGCTTTCCCGGCGAAGCGCGATTTCTACTGAGGATACCTGCATCAGGGTTTTCATGTTGTGCCAGAAGTAAGATGCCGAATAATTCTTTCTTTTCTCTCCATGCTCATTGAGGCATTGGAAGGTGATAATGTCCGCCTCCGGGTTATTTTCAAAGGCTTCTATGATTGTTTCAGAAAACCCATCGAGCAATTCAACGTCATCATCCGTTATTAAAAGCAAGCTGGCTTGGGCTTGCTGCAATGCCCGGTTTCGGCTTCGGCAGATTCCGGTTTCATTATAGTGAAATATCCTCAGGTTTGGTGAAGGACTCTCGAAATCGGGCTCACTGTTGGTTTGATTGATAATCAGGGCTGCACTGCCTTCAGACAAGAGCTGTTCTGCCACTTTGGGCAGCTGATCCATGCTGCGAATGTTTTGTGCAGCGATCAACACTTCAAGCTTCCCTGACTTTGTTTGCATCTTTGCTTATGTTACGGGCGAATCGGGTCAGATCCACCAAAAGTTTATTTAAACCGATGACCACCAGGGGCAAGAGCAGGACGATTCCATTCATCCTGTGCCGATAAGATCCATTGATATTGGTCTCGAAGAGCGCCGAGACAAACAGCAGCACAAAGGCAAATACAAATACTCGTCTGTAAAGCTTTTGCTGCAATAGATAAAGCAATGGAATCAGACACAGAAGAAGAAATACAGCATCAATCAACGGAATCGTCTTTTCAAACATGGCTTCTGACCCTATAATCAAGGGAAGGGGCGCAAATACGTATTGAAAAAACAGTAGAAACGAGCTCTTTAACACGTTGATCATGCCTTCCCAGGGCAGATCAGTGCCATATGCCTGCGTTTGAAAAAGCTCGGCATGTGATGCGCGATAGCGGCCCAGCCAGTCTGGGCTGAACTGCATATTGTAAAAGGCATCCGCAATTTTGTTGATGAACCACAGGCCAAGTGCTGCAGGAATAATTGTTTTCAGGATCGCTCTCAACTTGTTCCTTTTCCAGATATCGAGGAAATGAATGCTGAGAATAGCAATAATATAACTGACGCCACCGATAGGGCGGATCAAAGTCAGTACAAAAAGTGACACAAGAAAAAGAATGATTTTTACCCTACGGAACCTGCCATTTGAGAACCGGATAAGAATCATGAGATAGGTAGTTAAACCAAAGAAAAAAAACATGCTCCCTTCCCTCAAAAGGCTGGGGATGACTATGAGAGCCGCTGGGTAAATCGCAGCGACGAGCAAAAGCTGGCCAAAAAAATCTTTGGGCAGGTTTCTTCCATGTTGAGCCGAATAAATTGCAATTGACTTTCCCGTTAAGACGACTCCTGTCAAATAAAAGAAAATATGGAGAACAACCAAAACCACAGGGTATTTGAAGCTGAGTTGAATGGGTATGAAATTGAGAAGGGCATAAATCTTCACCCCCGGTGACCAGGAATCGTAGTGCCTCCAAAAATCCTTGACGATGTCTGCGTAAAAAGAAGAGTCAGGGGGAAGGGATTTAAACTGAAGGAAATGGTTCATTAGAAAAAACAACATCATAAGACCAAAGCTCAACAGCAGGGCGACAAAGTCATTTTTTCGGATGTTGGACCTTTTGGAAAGAAGCATCGTGAGCAAAAACAGGCATACCAGAACGTAGCAGCAGGTTAATGCAATTGACCAGATGTCATATTCAAATATTTCTTTCATTTTCTAAAATAACCATAAAACAGAAGCATCAGACTTGTCAGGGACAGGCCCTGCTCACGAACGAGAAAACTCTCGGTCATCGATACAGTGATGAGGATGATTCCTAAACTCAGAACCTCCAGGGACCCGATGCGAAAGGCCTTGTAAAGGCCAAATATACTTGTTAACAGCAAAAGAGCCCCAAACAAAATCCCATAACGGAGACCAAATTCTATAAAGTTGTTATGTGCGTTCATCGGCTTTTCAAGGGGATTGTAAAAGAATTTCGCCCTGGGATATATCGCGTCACGGGATTTGATGCCTCTGAAACTCGTTCCGGCAATAGGATGTAGATCCATTTCGATGAAGGAAGATTTCCATAGGGCTCGGCGTTCGGTGATCCGGTTGGGCACCTTTGCCGGCAAAGTTTGCATTGCAGTGTTTATTTCGTGAGTGAGCCTGTAGCGAATCGAAGGAGATGTCAAGGGAAGGGTAAAAGCGATTACAAGGAGAAGACCGAGAATAAAAGATTGCCGTTTGGAGTAGCTGGCTGCTTTGTGAACCCAGAAAAGTGGCAGAATCAGTCCCAGGGCGACCAGGGCTATTTTTGATGAGACCAGCCATAGAGCGATCAGGTAAATCCCCAAAAGAGTCAAACTGCCATAGTTAAACCCATTTTTCGGGGCTAAGGTTCTTTGTTCAAAAAGCAACATGACCATTCCAACAAGGAGGAACAAGCTCAGATAGGTCGGATGCAGCGAGAGAGATTGAGTCAGGCTTTTGTAATGCCAAAGGTTCCACCACTGATCCTGTTCAAAGTAAGAATAGAATCCTGATTGTATAACCCCGGCTAATTTAATGGAAATCAGAAGTGCCACGACGGTGACGACTGCCCTGTGGAACCCCTTTTTGAAATGTTCCGGGGTCGGCCGTGCGATGAACAAAAAGAAACCCTGAGCCGGAATGCTCAGGCAGAGCAATAATTCCTTGGAAAGAACTTTATTGGTCAGAGCGCTCAGGATCAGTAGAATCAGGGAAAGCGCAGTAAAGAAGTTAAAAGAATAAACTTGAAACGAGTTGGTTCGATTTTTGGCTAAAAACCATATCAACATGAACCCGAGCAAGATCCTGTTGGGGAGGTTGGATAGGGGCAGGGCCAAAAGGCTCAATACCCAAAGATATGTGATCAGAACCCCTCTTTTTTCCATAATTTATTAAAAAATAGGGCGGTTGTTATCATCAAAAGGAACTCGTGGAGGTTTCTGACTGCTAAAACCCCGGTAACTCCATACTCAGGGATGACCCAAAGAAGCAGAGCCAATGTGACGATTCCAATGGTCAAAGTGATACCTGCCATCGTCTTCTCTTTCTCGATGACATAAAGTCCCTGCCAACCGTGAATATTGGTCATACCCTTAAAGAAAGGAAGAAATGCCGTGTAAACCAAATACGAACTGACTTCTTCATATTCTGGCCCAAAAAGAAGAAGCACTATTTGGTTTCTCAAAAGAAGTATGCCCATCCCTAAAACCAACAGGAAGCCTCCCAGGTAAAACCTGAACTTCTTCCACTGAGACATAAAAGTTTCTTTATTGTATTTGAGCGTAAACGCGAGGTTGGGAAAAAGCGACTTTGAAAGTGATTGTATGACCAGGTTATGACTGATCACAACTATCTTCATCGCTGACACATAGATGCCCAATTCCTTCGGAGACAGGTACTCCTTGACAATCAGAAGATTAATTGCTGCAAAACCAATGACTGAGAATTCATTCAGGAAAACATAAACAGAAGAGCTTATGACCTTGAATACGTCCCGGATCACGAGAGCTATTGCCCTGAGTTTCTCCATTTTGATCAGAATCACCCAGGCCAAGAAATTCACAATCAATTGAGAAGCTGCATATCCAAAAACCACCAGGGGATAGTCTTCCTGATCGGTTACCGTCAACAAGACAATTGACAGGAGGATCAGCTTTGAGGTAAAGTTGCCCCAGGCAATCCATTTGATTTTCTCCAGGCCCTGGTAGAACCACCAGGATGAAAAAATCCTGGAACTCACAAAAAGGGTGCAATACAACAGGATTTCAAAGGTGAATAATTCACTGAGAAAAAATAATCCTATCGACAGAAAAGCAGGTAAGACAATAGAACTCATCAAGAGTCGTGAATAAAACACATTCCAAAAAAGCTTATTTACTTTTTGGAGGTCATCACGGTTTTGACTTAGCTTTCGTGACATGGTGAAGTCATAGCCGAACAGAAGCACAGCTCCAAAAAACAGGGCAATTTCCAGTGAAAATTCCGTGATCCCATAACGTTCTATTCCCACCGTTCTTGAAACATAGGGAACCAGGATGAGGGGCATGATATAGGAAAGGAGCTGCAATGCCCCGTAGTGGAAAGTGTTCTTGAAGACAGTTAGGCTCACCCTTTGACTTATCTAATAAGTGATGTTGCTATCAGCTGTGGCGCGACTCCTCTATTTTTTGGAGATAGTGATTGATCCTGACCAGCTGAATCCAAACGAAAACCAATGCAAAACCCGCAATGAATCCAACAATCGCGTAGTTTCTGTACCATCCTTTCGCATTCATTCCGACTGCATTAAAGCTTGATACGACGTTGATGACTTCTCTTTCTTCGGTCAAACGGTTGTTGACTTCGAAAAGGTCCTCATTCAAAGACAGGTATTTGTCAAAGACCATGACTTCCTTATTGCTGGCATTCAATTCAGCCAGATAAATGTTGGTCCCCGAATTCTCCTTTTGACTTTCGGCGATCATCACTTTCTTATAGATGCTCCTCAATGAATCCAACTCCAGCAAGGAGCTTTCCAAGGCTTTCTTTTTGCTAAGAAGATTCTCATAAGCGTTGGACTTGACCTTGTCGTAGTATTTATTGTTGATAATGGAGTTGATAATGGGATTCTCCAGCTTTTCGAAAACGAAGCGATCGACGGCCCTGACCGTAACGACATGATATTTGAAAGACTCTTCGGGTTGCGCTTTGGCAAACTCTTCGTACCCGACAAGGTCAAAAGTCAAAGAATCCAGGTTCTGTACAAAATCCTTATAGGCCAGAAGAACCTGATTGTCATTTTCATAAGGTTCAACTTCGATTTTTTTCAGACTTCGAGCCTCCTCTTCAGTGATGTTTAGACTTTGGGTCAATCTGCTGAAATCTTCCTGCTCGATAAGACTTTGGTAGAGGTCAATGTTCTTGTAAAGTTGAACAGAGGATCCGAAATTTGGCTGCAGCGTCATCGAGCTTTCGAACTCTTTGGTTTTGACGCCGTATTGGTAGATGCCCCCGATCAGCCCACCCAACAGGGCACCTGCTGCAAGAATTTTAAAATTGGCTCTAATCAGGAGCAGCAGTGAGATGAAAAGATCCCAAATGCGCATGAGCAAATTAAAAAACCATGTGAAAACAGATGAAATCGCCTTGCCCAGCACGTAGAACAGGTGCCCCAGATCAATTTCCTCGTCTGAAACTCCTGTCTCTTGCTTTTTCGGTTTTGGGTTCGGCTTGGTCATGAGTCATTGAAAAATGCTGGGTAAATGTACTCATTTCTGACTTGATCGCAAATCCTAAAAATTAAAGACAAGGGATGAGATGAACCTCGAATTCGTGACGTCCAGTTGAGCAGGTTCAACCCCGGCTATATCCAGAAAGCGGTACTGATCCTGATTTGTCGATCTGTCATAGGCAAAATCCAATCCGAAATTGGGTGAGAACCTGATTCCAAGCCCGAAGGAATACCCGTTGAGATCAAAGTCACTTCCGGCTTCCTTGTAGGGGCTTTGCACATACCGATACCCTCCCCTGAAACTGAAGATGTTATAACGCCATTCGGTTCCAACTTTGAAAGTGGAGGTGTTTCTCAAGCCAGAGCTCAAATCCTGATTTTCATCTATGAATGCACTTGACGGCTGAAGAGTCGTGTTCCTGAAGTTCTGGTAGGTGTAGTCAAAACTGATCAATCCCACAGACCCAAAAACATAAGCGAGACTTCCATTGAACTTGCTGGGTGTTTTTAATTTGTAATCAAAGTAGTTGGGATCATAGTTTTCGACGTATACATCATTCGTATTTGAAAGAATTATGTCGAGGTATTCATTGTATCGCTCAGACAGGTTGTACCAGATGGGTGACTGATAGGCAAGCCCTATTCGCAAATTATCCGTTGGAAGTATGATCGCTCCAAGACCAAAATTGAATCCGTTTCCATAGGTAGACAAAGTCTGGTTGTTGTAAGCATCCAGAAAGTCTCCCTCCCCGTCATTGTTCAGCTCTTCATATACCGTATTCTGATAGAAGTTGATATGATGAAACGCCATTGAGGCACCCAGGTAGAATTTTTCCTTGTAAAGGGATCCGAAACTGAACGTGAATCGATCATTGATTCCGGAGGTGTAGTTGACAAAGTACTGATCTTCCACGTTGGTGTAGAAGACATCATTATTGGGGTCGTCGTCGTAGTTCAAAAACGGATCTTCGACGAATTCCGGCACTCCGCTGTTGCCATTGACAATGTAATTGTTGTTGTAATCCTTGATGACCGAATAATTGAACCCCATAGAGAATCGATAAACATCCGGGTTTCCGAAAGTTTCCCATGAAGCTACGCCCCCAATTTGAGAGAATCTGAAATAGTCATCCTTGTTGTTGATCGTGTTGCCGTAGAATGTCGAATTGACATTGCTGTCCCTGTAAGCGATCGACGAAGAGAATTCACTGCGATTGTATACTGCGACCCCAGCGGGATTTATTTCCACGGCAGTGAGATCATTGCCAAGGGCTCCAAACGCCCCGCTCATACCCATGAATCTTGCGGTTCCCAGATAGTCTTCTGAGGAAAAGAGAACGGCTTGATCTGAATAGCTCAAAACCTGTGAGAATAAGGTGAGATTACAGGCCAAAAGCAGGACTAATGGTAAGTTTGATTTCATAGAATTATTTTTGGATGTTGTGTCAGGACTGGATTATCTGTTGCGACTTGAAGATCTTCCCGATCCACCGGATCTCGAAACTCCCGATGAACGTGAACCCCCGCCAGAGGATCTGTATGAGCTGCCCGAACTGCTCCTGGAACTCGATCTCGAGTAGGAACCGGATCTGGATGAGCCGCTGGACCTTCCAGAGGAGCGCGCAGAGCTTCTTCCCATATTGCCATAGGTTCCTCCCCGGTAGCTCCCTGAGCTTCCTCTGCTCACTGCAGGATTGGTTCGAATGGCTCTCTGGTAATTCGGATTGCTTCTGGCCTTGCTGTAAGAGATTCTGCTGTTGTTGTCAGCTACATCCTTGATACCAGTTCTCCTTTTGACAAAGGTTCTGTTTGAACCGTAAGGTGTATTGTCAAGGTCGATATAAGACATATTGCGCCTTCCGGAACTTCTGCTCATACCTCCGCGACTCATTCCACCCCGGCTCATTCCACCTCTGCTCATGCCTGAGGATGATCTCGTGCCCCGATAGGAGCCAGATCTCGGTGAAGACCTGTTGTATGATCTTGAATTATAACCCCTGTTCGTCGAACGGTTGTAAGTCGAACCACTTCTGGTTCTCGAGGATCTTTGATAGGATCTGCCCACATTCTGCGCTGAACTAGGGTATCTGCCCCGGCTGTAATTGTTCGAAGCCAATCGGCGATCGTAATTCGAGGATGACCTGTTGTATCTTGAACTCAGAGTTCTTTCATTGTAAACGCCTCGGGTGTTGAGTCTACCCGTGTTGTGCGCATAGCGTTTTCCATAGGTGTAGTTTCCATAATAGGGTGGATAATAACCCCAACCCGGACCCCAGCCCCAACCCGGACCCCAGCCCCAGCCTGGATTGCCCCAGCCCC
>CBDUAY010000039.1:0-19693 GCA_965365245.1 uncultured Flavobacteriaceae bacterium
GGCAAAAAAGAAATTTCCGACGGCTTCCACCATAATAAAGCAATTCGGTGCCCTGGAATCAGGAACATCAATCATCTGCATCCCGTCATTGGGCACGTTGGACGCAATAAGAACTGGAAAAGTCTGCCCTCCATCCGTCGACAAACGTATGTTCACGGAGCTGACATTCACTCCATTCCCTGTTGTGCCGGCGACGTCCCATTGAATCATCTCACGGCTGTTTGGAACCAAAACCAGCCCTTCGGTGTTTTGCGAAGTCACCTGGAAAGGACCGGCTGCATCCGTCACCGTTACAAGCAGGTCATCTGAATCTGACTGCCCGGCCTCGGCATTGTTATCCCTCACGGTGAGGGTGAAATTAAGTTCTCGACCCACAAGTGGGGTAACCTCCCAGGTCGATGACAACGCACCCGAAGTCAAAGTACTCAATCTTGGCAGATACCGATCCGGTTCCTTCAGCGGTGTGAAGGAACGATACAGGGCTCCACTGGTTGAATTGCCCGAGGGCGGGACTGCTGTGATCTCACTGTCTACCTGCTCCCAGCAATAGCTTATGGGGTCACCGTCGCCATCAGTCCCTGAGCCCTTTAACACAAACGGAGTTCCTATCGGGATGACAAAATCCGGGCCCGCATCGGCTACTGGCACGTTTCGGTTTGTGGTAAGATCCGACATAGCTGCGCAGTCTCTGCTTTGAGACAAGTTATTTCGGATTTCTTCTATGCTTATGACATGAAAATAGAGATCACTTTGTGATTGCACGTTTTGAGGAGCGCACAAACCGGCATAGGCCATCAGGGTTGAACCGCTTCCGGGCTCTACCGCCGTTTCGTCATTCCTGTTGCTTCCCGCACAGCCCCCTTCATCCCCGTTGAAGGTATGATTGGCTCCGAGCTGATGGCCAAACTCATGCGCGACGAGATCAAAATAGAAGCTTTCGCCTATCGGACTGCTGGAACCTGTGACGCCTCGCGCTTTTTGACCGTTGACACAGGCGCTGCCCAGAGTGGCGACTCCCCCGCCACCGGTGCTGAAAACATGGCCGATATCGTAATTGGCTGTTCCGATCACATTGTCGAGATTCGTCTGGTTTTCGCCAAGCATGGCCGATCCGTTGTTATTTGAGTAAGGATCGGTCGCCGGATTCAAATAGACGATATCATCATTGTTGTCAATCAATTCCATGGTAATGGCCAGATCATTCTCCAGAACTGCATTGATCCTTGTTATTGCGGTCGTCACAGCCGACATGACAACCGCTACTTGCTCCTCCTCTGTTGCCAAACCTGCCCCTTCAAGCCCAATGTGAAAAGAAGAGTATTCACCTGTAGTTGCAATCGCCAGGCGGTAAGTCCTGAGTTGAAGATCCCCCAGAAGTTTCTCCTGGAAACCCTCTTTGCGTGCTTCTGTTAATTCGTCCACCAGGCAAGAGAAAGGATCAGATGCTCCCAGTTCTGAACGGTCGTAGACCCTGTAAAGCTGCTTGTCCCGTGTAAGTGGCTCAATGAACTGCGCCCCATATCCAGGACCCGTAATGACTGCATTGAGCCCCTTTTCATTCAGACTAAACCGAATTTTTCTTTGGGACCCATCCGTCGCAATTCCGACGTAGCTTCTATTGTTCGGAAACTTGCGAGCCAACTCCCTGCTCATCACAGGTGCTTCTTTGACTCTGAAAGAAATCATTCGCCCATCTTTATCCGGAAATTTCATAAGTTTTCCTTGCCGCGCAGATGATTTTCTTCTGGATGGAACATCAACCAGGTCGCGTTCTATCGAAATCCGATTCAGGGCAAATGCACTAGAGCGTTCTACCCTGACCTTCGTTTGAATTCTCGATCTGGAAACGCTGGAAGCATCAATTCTAGACCATGGATTCACCTCCTGGCCACTCATTGACAAGGAGAGAATAACGAACAGAAAAACGAGAAGAATCGGGTATTTTTTTATCATATCGGGTTCTTGTTCTTGGAACGGATAAAACTATGAAATTTTTAAATTTAAATTCAGTTTAAGCTTTAACTTTGTCAAAAACTTCCGACAGTGCTGCTGAGATTATTCTTGTTCTTTATGCTCATGGTGGGTTGCTCTTCTTCCAAAGAGCAAGCGAGCAAAGATCAAATTCCTCCTCCAAGAGTTAATTGCCCGGAGGGTGGGGACTGCACTTTTGAGGTCCTTCAAAACTCGACCCTAACGCTGAAGACCGATCCAACGGGTGCAACCTATCCGGAAATTAAAGAGGGTGAGAACGTGGTCATTCGCTATCATTACAAAAAAGATCCCGAACCCGATGTCATGGACAGCAATCATTCAGAATATCTTTATTTTGAGATCAATCCGGGAAGGGTTGAGATTTCACTTAAGGACTCAGAGTTGCAAGAAGTAAAGCTGATTTACGGCAGAATCTGTTTCTGCAAGGGCGAATCAGGCTACTTTCCCGTCCGGAAGGGAAACCTGTTTGTCTATCAGAATGAGGGGGATCTTCTCGTGAGAGGGTCTTTCAACATCTCAAAAGTGCCCCAGACAATTAAAGAAATTGACGAGAGATTAACCTATTACCCGGAGCAGTGAAGGTATTCAGATCCATAGATAGTTATCCGATCTCCGAACGCAAGGCAGTGATCACAATTGGCACCTTTGACGGAGTGCACATTGGTCATCAAAAGATCATTGAACAGCTAAATGCTCTGAAAACTGAGGAAAACGAGGTGTCCATGATCCTCACTTTTTTTCCACATCCCAGAAGAGTCCTCGACCAGAGCAACGACATAAAAATGCTGACGACCATGGAGGAGAAGATCGAGCTGTTGGATAGCTTCGGTCTCGACCACCTGATCGTGGAACCTTTCACAAAGGAATTTTCAAGACTTACGGCCCTTGAATTTGTAAGGGACATCCTGGTCAATCGGCTCAGCCTAAAGAAACTGGTGATCGGCTACGATCATCACTTTGGAAGAAACAGGGAAGGAAACTTTGAGCAATTGACCGAATTTGGAGAGCTCTACGGGTTTGAGGTTATCGAGATTCCCGCACAGAACATCCAAAGTGTTTCGGTGAGTTCCACCAAGATCAGGAAAGCCATTGAGGCGGGAGAAATGGGGGTGGCCAACAGTTATCTCGGCTACCCGTACAGACTTTCCGGTGAGATTGTCAAAGGACAGGGGCTTGGGCGCAAACTCAATTTTCCGACTGTCAACCTTCGCATAGATGAAGACTATAAACTCATCCCTGTCAAGGGAGTCTACGCCGTGAAGACCCAGGTGGAAGACAAAGAAGTGCTCGGGATGATGAACATCGGGTACCGACCCACAGTAGGTGGCGACGGCAGAACCATCGAGATCCACCTTCTCGATTTCAAAGGTGATCTGTATGGTCAGAGACTCCGCGTCGACGTTTTAGCCCGTTTGAGAGACGAGCAGAAATTCGAGTCGATCGAGGCGCTGAAGGCCCAACTGACGAAAGATGAAATTCAAACACGTTCGGTCCTGTCAAAGTTGAAATCCTGATTCTGACTTAATCCGGCAATGATAATATTCGGCAATGACTATCTTTGCCGTCCAAATACGAAAAAATGCTATCGACAACCTACATCAGAGACAATAAAAAGCAAGTGCTGGAGGGCCTTGCCAAACGAAACTTCAAAGACGCGGAAAAAACTATTGATTCCGTTCTGGATACCGATGAGCGCAAAAGAGCGGCCCAAACTGCGCTGGACCAGGTGCTTGCAGAAAGCAACAAACTATCGAAGGAAATCGGAGTCATGTTCAAGTCGGGTGAGGTGCAAAAAGCAAATATCCTGAAAGAAAAGACCAGCCAATTGAAAGAGAAGTCGAAGGAATTATCTGAGCTTAAGATGCAAATGGAATCAGAACTGAATGAGCTGCTCTATCAGATTCCGAACATCCCCCATTCACTGGTGCCGGCGGGAAGCTCTGAAGAAGACAATGAAGTGGTATTCGAGCACGGTGAAATTCCAACTCTGTTTGAGAATGCCATGCCACATTGGGAACTTGGCAAGAAATATGACATCATTGATTTTGACCTCGGAAATAAAATCACCGGCGCCGGATTTCCGGTTTACAAAGGGAAGGGTGCAAAGTTGCAGCGTGCGCTTATCGCCTACTTTCTGGACAAGAACACTGAGGCGGGCTACACCGAAGTTCAACCTCCTTTGGTCATCAATGAGGCCTCAGGTTACGGAACCGGACAACTGCCCGACAAGGAGGGGCAAATGTATCACATTGGAGCAGACGACCTCTACCTGATTCCAACGGCTGAAGTCCCGGTGACAAATTTCTATCGCGACACGCTGCTCAAGGAAGATGATTTTCCCATATGCAATACGGCCTATACCCCCTGTTTCCGTCGGGAGGCTGGCTCCTACGGCTCCCACGTGAGGGGATTGAACCGTTTGCACCAGTTCGATAAAGTCGAAATCGTCAGGATCGAGCACCCTGAAAACTCCTATGCCGCCCTGGACGCCATGGTCGAGCACGTCAAGGGTATTCTGAATGAGCTGGGTTTGCCTTATCGGATACTCAGGTTATGCGGAGGCGATTTAGGGTTCACCTCAGCCCTGACCTATGATTTTGAGGTATATTCCACTGCCCAGTCGAGATGGCTGGAAATCAGTTCCGTTTCAAATTTCGAAACCTTCCAGGCGAACAGACTGAAATTGAGATTTAAGAATAAGACGGGTAAAAGTCAGTTGGCACATACCTTGAACGGGAGTTCTTTGGCCTTGCCAAGGGTCCTTGCCGGACTCCTTGAAAATTGTCAAACTGAAAAGGGAATTGTGATACCTGAGGTACTCAGACCTTACACAGGTTTTGATGTTATAAACTGACGGAGCAGCCCGTCACGGCCGAGCCGTGATCAGGATGCTTCCAATATCTTCTTGTAGTGATTCATGATCATCAGATCGTTCAAATAAGCATTGATCTGACCATTCCTCATATGATTCTTCGCACTGTGCTTAGCTCTTTCGTAGAATTTTTTAACTTCGTTCATGACTTAAGATTTTTGTTATTGTTGATCTTTACTTTTAAGACTTACGTCATGCTAAAACGTTACATTTGAAAAAATATTTTATTAAAAGTTTAACAATTTTTTGAAATCGATACAAAACAAATGTATCTGTTAAGAAATTGACAAAGGTTTGATCTTAATCTGAGAATCCAATAATGACCTTTCTACGAGTTATCTTTTTTATCCTGCTCTGCGGTCCCCTGTTCGCCCAGAATGCTGAGCTGGCCAACTCATTCTTCCGAAAAGGAGAGTACGAAAAGGCAATCATGCTGTACGAGCCGCTGCTGGAGAGCAACCCGATTCGCCAGGATTATTTCAAGTCACTGCTTACTTGCTACCAGCAACTGGAAAATTACGAGGATGCCGACCGGCTTTTGACTCGGCAGTTGGAGACTTTTCCGAATCAAATCTACCTCTATGTTGAATTGGGCTACAACAAGCAGCTTCAGGGAAACCCCGAGGAGGCAAAAGCCTATTACGAGAAATCGATGCAGTTCATCGAGCAGAATCCGAGCTATGCCTTTGTAATAGGCAGGACCTTCAGGCAGAACCACCTCCTTGACTATGCCCTGCAGACCTATCAGCGAGCCAAGGAGCTCAATCCGAATCTCAATACAGAGATCAGTGAGGCACAGATCTACGGGGAAAGAGGTGATATCGACAAGATGTTTGCGCTCTACCTCGACCTGGTCGACAAAAATGAAAACTACTACAGCACGGCCCAGCGCTTCATGGGCTCTTTCGTATCAAATGACAAGAATGACCCCAACAACATCACGCTGAGAAAACAGCTTCTTAAAAGAGCCCAGGCGGAGCCCAAAAATTCCTGGAACATCCTATTGAGCTGGCTCTTCATGCAACAGGGAGATTTTGACAAGGCGCTGATCCAGGAGAAATCGCTGTACCGAAGAAACCCGGGCAATCCCGAGCGAATCCAAGAGATTGGGCAATTGGCCTACGAGTTTGACGAACTTGAAACCTCAAAGCAGGCCTTCGAATTCATAAGGAGTCTTGAAAATCAAAACGGCATGGATCCGGATGCCCTGCTGCGTGCCGACATCTACCTGTTGAAGATTGACAATGAATTGATCAGCAGCGATGAAGATCGGGAGCGTCTCAATTCAAGATACCAGGAATTACTCACCCAATACGGCCGAAATCTTCAGAGTCTGGTACTCCAGGTTGCCTACGCAGAATTCCTAACTTATTCCTACGACGACCCTGAACAGGCAATCGAGGTATTGCGCAGTGCTTTGGAGCTCAATCCGCCCAATCCCGAGCGGGGGATGCTCGATATGACAATTGCAGACATCCATGTTTTCTCGGGTGAATTCAACCAGGCCCTGGTCATGTACTCAAAAATCCAGTATGATTTCAAAAACAGTCCGCTGGCCCAGGAGGCGCGATTCAAAGTAGCACGAACTTCATATTTCAAGGGTGATTTCACCTGGGCCCAAAATCAGCTTAAGGTTCTCAAATCATCAACCTCCCAGCTGATCGCCAATGACGCCATGAAACTCAGTTTGAAGATCAGCAACAATTTTGACAAAGACAGTCTCAACGAGGGCTTGAGGCTTTTCGCCAAAACGGAGCTGCTCGAATTTCAGAAGAAATATCAACCCGCTCTCGACACCCTGAGCATAGTATTGAAGGATCACAAGGGACGTGCCATTGAGGACGATGCCCTTCTCAAACAGGGAGCTCTTTTGACGACGCTCGGTGATTACAGGGGTGCCGAAAACAGTCTGTTAAATCTGCTTGCAACGTATCCTGAGAGCATACTGATCGATGAATGTCTGTTTTCGCTGGCGGAACTCTATGAAGAGCAGCTCAATGAGATTGACAAGTCCAAAGAAATGTACGAACGGATCATTTTTGAGTATCCATCGAGCATTTACCTGGTAGAAGCCAGAAAGGCCTTCCGAAGACTTAGAGGGGACGAACTCTGATCTTCTCCCTGAATATTGCGGTTTTAGTCCTACCTTTACATTTCAATAATCCAAGAATGATCATTTACAACGTAACGATAAACGTAGACGAATCCATTCACGACCCCTGGATGAAATGGATGACCGAGAAGCACATTCCGGAAATGCTCAAAACGGGAAAATTCACTAAGGCCCTGATGAGCCAGGTATTGGTTCAGGAGGATCTGGGTGGCATCACCTATTCGGTTCAGTTCACTTGCAGCTCTCGTGAGACTTTGGATCAATACTACAGAGAAGATGCTGATGCATTGAGGCGCGAGGGGTTTGAGCTCTTCGGCAACAAATTCGGTGCCTTCCGCACCGAGCTGAAGGTAGTCGGGGAATTTGTGACATCAACCTAAATTCAATCCATCATGTCGGTTAGGGCCAAAAAGCATCTGGGGCAACACTTTCTCAACGACGAAAACATAGCGAGTAAAATTGCAGATTCTCTCAGCTTCAAAGGCTGCGATGTGGTGTTGGAAATTGGCCCGGGAATGGGCGTCCTGACCAAGTACCTGATTAAAAAGAACAAATCCCTGAGTGTGATTGAACTCGACAGGGAGTCGGTGGCATATCTCCTTGAGAATTTTCCTGAACTCAAAGGGAATATCCTTCAGGGTGACTTTCTCAAACTCGATCTCCAGGAAGTATTCGAAGGCAAACAGCTTGCCATCATTGGCAATTTCCCTTATAACATCTCCTCACAGATCTTGTTTAAAGCCATTGAATTCAGGCACGTTGTTCCGGAATTCGCGGGAATGTTCCAAAAGGAAGTCGCCCAACGCATCACTGAAGGACCGGGAAACAAGACCTATGGCATACTTTCGGTGATTGCGCAGGCATTTTACAATACAGAATACCTTTTCACAGTTCCCCCAAACGTCTTCAACCCTCCTCCCAAAGTGGAGTCGGGCGTCATCCGCCTGGTGAGAAAGGAAGATTTTGAACTGCCGGTGAACGCAAAATTTTTCTTCCGGGTCGTCAAGACGGCGTTCAACCAGAGAAGAAAAACCTTGAGAAACAGCTTAAAGTCATTCGGCCTGTCGGATAAATTACGTGAAGATGCTATATTTGCCCGGCGCCCCGAACAATTGTCCGTAGAGGAATTCATTGAATTAACTCAGAAATTGAAGGAAGACAGCAGCGAAAATGGATAGCACTTTCATAAAGAATATAGAAGGCCTGATCGAAAAAAAGCAGAACAAGACCATTCTGACTCTTTTGTCGGAGGAGCATCCTGCGGACATCGCTGATATCATTTCTGAACTCGACCTTCGGGAGGCCACCTATCTTTTCAAATTGCTGGACAGCGAGCTTACTTCAGAGGCCCTCCTGGAAATTGACGAAGACGATCGTGAGAAAATTCTAAAAAACCTGTCAGCCCAGGAAATCGCAGAGGAGATCGGCGAAATGGACACGGATGATGCGGCAGATATTTTGTCGGAGTTATCCGAAACGAGGGCTACAGAGGTCATCTCGGAGATTGAAGATGACGACCATGCCAAAGACATTGTCGACCTGCTTCGCTACGAGGAAGGCACAGCAGGTGCGCTCATGGCTAAGGAACTCGTAAAGGTCAAGGAAACCTGGTTGGTGCCCACCACAGTCAGAAAGATGAGATCCCAGGCCCAGGAGGTTACAAGGGTTCATTCCATATACGTAGTAGACAAAGACGATCGCCTTATCGGAAGGTTGTCTCTTAAGGACCTGCTCGTGGCTCCTGCCGATGCCCGGATTTCAGACATATACATCCCAAAAGTCGATTATGTAAACGTTCACGACAAAGGGGAAGATGTGGCTCTGCTGATGCAGAAATACGACCTGGAGGCGATACCCGTGGTTGACGACGAGCATATCCTCCTGGGCAGGATCACCATTGATGACATTATCGACCTGATCCGGGAAGAAGCTGAGAAGGATTACCAGATGGCAGCGGGTATCACTGAAGACATCGACGCCGATGACAGCATCCTCGACAAGACGAAAGCCAGGCTCCCCTGGTTGGTCCTGGGACTGGTCGGAGGATTTGCAGCTGCTTCCATCATGGGCGGATTCGAGGATGCCCTCACACAATATCCCGAGCTCTTTTATTTTACCCCGCTGATCGCCGCTATGGCAGGTAATGTGGGGGTGCAGTCTTCAGCTATCGTGGTGCAGGGCCTTGCCACAAACAACATCAAGGGCAGCATGATGAATCGTATGGTGAAAGAAATTGGCCTCAGCATTGTGAACGGCGTCATCCTTGCGATATTGATCTTCATATTGGGTACGATCTTTCAATATCACACGAACATCAGCATGACCATCTCCATTTCTCTTATCATTGTCATCATCATTGCCTCTCTGATTGGGACTTTCGTGCCCCTGATCCTCGATAAAAATGGCATAGATCCAGCGGTGGCCACCGGACCTTTCATAACGACAAGCAACGATATTTTTGGGATTTTCATCTTCTTTTTTGTCGCCAAACTCATTCTTGGATTCTGATCCGGATTCTTTTCGCCAAGGGTTATTTACTGGGCATTTTTATTTAATTTTGCCATCTATTTGAAAAACCTATGACCGAAAAGAAAAGAGCACTCAACTTCCTCGAGCAGATAATTGAAGAGGATCTGGCAACTGGCCTCAACCCAGACAAACTGAGATTCCGATTTCCACCAGAGCCCAATGGTTATCTCCACATCGGGCACGCCGCCTCGATTTGCCTGAACTTCGGTCTGGGCCTGACCTACGACGCCCCTGTTAATCTGCGTTTTGACGACACCAATCCCGTCAAGGAAGAACAGGAATACGTAGACGCCATTAAAGAAGATATTAAATGGCTGGGCTTTGAATGGGACAAAGAGCTCTATTCCTCGGATTACTTTCAGCAACTCTACGACTGGGCTGTGCTTTTGATTCAAAAGGGAAAGGCCTACGTGGATGACCAGTCCTCCGAAGAGATGGCCCGTCAGAAAGGAACGCCTACACGACCGGGGGAAAACAGCCCGTTCCGTGACAGAAGCGTTGAGGAGAACCTCGATCTTTTCGAAAGGATGAAAAATGGGGAGTTCGATGAAGGAACCCATGTTTTGCGAGCCAAGATTGACATGGCTTCCCCGAACATGCTCATGCGTGACCCATTGATGTACAGAATCCTGAAAAAATCGCACCATCGAACGGGAGAGACCTGGAAGATTTACCCGATGTACGACTGGACTCATGGTGAATCGGACTATATTGAACAGATATCCCACTCCCTTTGCACCCTCGAATTCAAGCACCACAGGGAACTCTACGACTGGTTTCTCGACCAGGTGTATTCTGGCGACGATCTCCGACCGAAGCAGCGGGAATTTGCCCGAAGAAACCTCAGCTATACCGTGATGAGCAAACGCAAGCTTCTCCAATTGGTGGAGGAGGGTCTCGTAGCGGGATGGGACGATCCCCGAATGCCGACGATCTCAGGCTTGAGAAGGCGGGGCTATACACCGACTTCAATCAGAAATTTCAGCGAAGCGGCAGGAATTTCAAAACGTGACAATGTCACCGACCTGGCCCTTTTGGAATTCCATATTCGAAATGAGCTCAACAAAACAGCGCCACGGGTAATGGCGGTATTGGATCCCATTAAGGTGATAATCACAAACTACCCGGATGGGAAGGAAGAACAGCTTGAGGCAGAGAACAATCCGGAGGATCCCAATGCAGGGAGCCGCAGCATTCCTTTCTCCAGAGAAATCTATATCGAAAGAAATGATTTCAGGGAAGTGGCAAACAAGAAGTTCTTCCGGCTCAAGCTCGGTCATGAAGTGCGACTGAAAAACGCTTACATCATTAAGGCCAATGACGTGGTCAAAGACGAATCCGGGAAAATTCTGGAGATTCATTGCACCTACGACGAAGACTCCAAAAGCGGTAGCGGTACCGAAGCGAGCATGCGCAAGGTCAAAGGAACCATTCACTGGGTCTCAATTGCACATGCCATTAAGGCTGAAGTAAGGCTTTACGACCGTCTCTTTACTCATGAAGCCCCGGATGCCGACAAAGAAAAAGATTTTAAGGAATACATCAACCCGGAGTCTTTGCAGGTGATTCAAGACGCTTATCTCGAACCGAGTCTTGAGCAGGTGAAACCGGCAGATCATTTCCAATTCCAGCGACTCGGATATTTCAATGTCGACGACGACTCAAGACCGGGTGCCCTGGTCTTCAACAGGACCGTTGCTCTTCGCGATTCCTGGGCGAGGATGGAGCAAAAGAAATGAGAGAATTGTCGTAAATTGCTCGCAGTTTGAAAACCGTTGAGCAAATAAAGCTGCCCATCCTGAAGGAAATGGAGTTCTTTGAGACCAAGTTCAAAGCTTCCATGATTTCCAACGTCGCCCTTCTCAACCGAATCACCCACTACATTGTCAGGCGAAAGGGCAAGCAGATGCGACCCATGTTCGTCTTTCTTGTGGCGAAGATGGTCTCCAACGGCCAGTTCAAGGAAAGGACGTACAGAGGTGCCTCCATCATCGAATTGATTCACACGGCTTCCCTGGTGCATGATGATGTGGTTGATGACAGCAACAGGAGAAGGGGTTTCTTTTCGCTCAACGCTCTTTGGAAGAACAAGATTGCCGTCTTGGTCGGTGACTTTCTCTTTGCCAAGGGCCTCCTGCTCTCCATAGACAATGATGATTTTGACCTTTTGAAGCATATCTCAATCGCAGTCCGCGAGATGAGCGAGGGTGAGTTGCTTCAGATCGAAAAGGCCAGGGAGCTCGATATCACAGAAGACGTCTATTTCGATATCATCCGCAAAAAAACAGCCGCTCTAATAGCCTCCTGCACAGCAATCGGCGCTGCCTCTATGGACGTTGACAAAGCTGAGATCGAACGCATGCGGAAATTCGGCGAACTCATCGGAATCGCTTTCCAGATCAAAGACGACCTGTTCGATTACAGCGAAGAGAAAATAGGGAAGCCCACAGGAATAGACATCAAGGAGCAGAAAATGACTCTTCCTCTGATCTATTCCCTGAACCATTGCTCGAAAAAGGAACGCAGATGGTTGATCAACTCGGTGAAGAATCACAACAAGAACAAAAAACGTGTCAGGGAAGTCATACAGTTCGTCAAGGAAAATGGCGGGATCGAGTACACAATTGAGAAAATGAAAGAATACCAGGCCAGAGCGACCGAAATTCTCGATGACTACCCGGACTCCCCCTACAAGGACTCGCTTCTCACGATGGTGAACTACGTGATCGACCGGGAAAAATAAATGGCACAGCTTTTGTGCCTGAATGGCTTATGTCAAAGCACTTGAGAAGACTATCCTATTTACTCATCTTGTTTGTTGCCTTTTCATCCTGCGAGAGCATTTTCAATTTTGATGAGCTGGAGGGAGAGAGAGACGCCATTGATGAGGACGGCGATCCGGTAATTGAGAACCCCACGGACGATGGAACAAGGGAGTTCGGGCTGGACAATTCCTATTGCTACGGATTCTCCACACCGGACGAGGAGATCGCCAAGATTGACATTGAGATTGACTATCCTGTGTCTTACGATCTTTCTCAATTTTTGCCGCCTGTCGATACACAGGGAAATCAGGGATCATGCGTTGCCTGGGCCACAGGCTACTATTTGAAGAGCTTCCAGGAGAACTACCAGAATTCACAGGGCGGATTGGCAGCCCCAACGGTCGTCCTCAGTCCTTCTTTTATTTTCAATCAGATCAAAATTTCGCCCTGTAGTGGTTCACAAATTGCGGATGCCCTCGACCTGCTCCAGGTGTCCGGAACTCCGGATTGGACGATCATGCCCTACAATGAGAATGACTGCGACACCCAACCCACGGATCTGCAGCGGTCACTGGCCGAACCCAATCGCATCGAATCTTACTTTTACCTCAACGGAGAAATCCTGCTTGAGCAAACCAAGGCCTTTCTTCTCAATGATCAACCCGTGGTTATCGCGGTATCCATTGATCGAAACTACTTTGGCGCCAAGGAGAATGGCGTCGCCGTCTACCGTAAATTCAATAAGGTTGACGGGGCACACGCGATGCTCGTCGTCGGATACGACGATGCCATGAATGCGTTCAAAGTTGTGAATTCATGGGGCCGGGATTGGGGAAATCAGGGATTCGTATGGATTGATTACAAAGCTTTTGAAGAAGCTAACGATCCGGCATCAGACTTTAAGATTCTCTGTGAGGCCTGGGTCTCGAATGATTTGACCGAATTCCCGGAGCCGGCATTGTAGTCAATTTCTCAGAGCCATCAACTCCTCCAGGTGATTCCTGTCGTTGCTGAGTCTCGGGACTTTGTGCTGACCACCGAGCTTGTTCTTGGATTTAAGCCAGTCGTAGAAAAGTCCTTCCCGCGCCTTGTGCACCAGTGGCAATCTCAAGGTCATATCGAGATATCTTTTGGCTTCATAGTCCGAATTGACTTGTTTCAAACTCTCATCCAAAATTCGGGTGAACTCAGCCAGGTCCTCCGGGCTTTTCCTGAACTCGATCAGCCATTCATGCCCCCCACTGCTCTTCCCGTTCATAAACAAAGGGGCAACCGTGTAGTCAATGATCTGCGAATCTGTCTGTTTACAGGCTTTATCCAGCGCATTGTCGGCATTTTCCACCATGAGCTCCTCCCCGAAAACATTGAGGTAATGCTTGGTCCGGCCCGTGATCTTGATCCGATAGGGTTTCAAATTGGTAAATTTGATTGTGTCTCCGATCAGGTATCTCCAAAGACCCGAATTCGTGCTTATGACCAGGGCGTAGTTTTTATCCAGCTGAACCTGCTCCAGCGGGATGGCTTTTGAGTCCTCCTCCTGGTAGGTATCCATAGGAATGAACTCGTAGAATATACCGTAATCGAGCATTAACAGAAGCTCATCTGAATTGTTCTGATCCTGAATGGCAAAGAATCCCTCCGAAGCGTTGTAGGTCTCGTAATACCTGAAATTCTTTTTGGGAATCAGCTTTTCGTATTGTTCCCGGTAAGGTGTGAAATTCACCCCGCCGTGAAAATAGACCTCCAGATTGGGCCATACCTCCAGCAAGTTGTCTTTACCGGTAACCTCAAGCACCCTGTTGAGAAGAACGAGCATCCATGAAGGAACCCCTGCCAGGCTGGTGATGTCCTCCTTGATGGTTTCATGAACAATCGCATCCAGTTTGGTCTCCCACTCGCTCATCAGTGCCGTTTTCTGTCGTGGAGCACTGGAGATGTCTGCCCAGAATGGCATGTTTTCAATGATTATCGCTGAAAGGTCACCAAAAAAAGTATCGTTGTCCTCATATACCGCCGAACTGCCTCCCAACCTCAGTCCCTTTCCCTTGAAAATCTCTGTATCTTCATTGTTGTTGATATACAGACAGAGCATGTCTTTTCCTGCCTTGAGATGACAATCGTCAATCGCCTCATCACTCACGGGAATGAACTTGCTCTTGGCATTGGTCGTTCCTGAAGATTTTGCGAACCACTGAATCTTGCTGGGCCACAAGACATTCTGCTCTCCCTGACGATTTCTTTCGATCATGGGTTCTATCGATTCATACTTGCGAATCGGAACACGCTCCGCGAAGGCCTCATAGCTTTTGATGTTTTTAAAGCCGTACTTTTTGCCCACATAAGTGTTTCTCGCCTCAGACAGAAGATCGTAAAGCACTTCTTCCTGCACCTCGATGGGATGCTTGAGAAACAGGTCGATCTGGTACTTTCTCTTCTTTAAAATCCAGGAAACAACAGTATGAAATAATGAGATGGGCATTGGACAAAAACACTTTTTTGTGTTACCTTTAGCGTCTAAAATTACAATAATTATTCATCGTAGTCAATACGATTTTAAGACAAAGCAGATGGCAAAGGTTGGAGTTATCATGGGCAGCGATTCGGATCTGCCGGTTATGCAGGATGCGATTGACATGCTGAAGGAATTTGGCGTTGAAACCGAGGTGGATATCGTGTCGGCGCATCGTACTCCTGAAAAGCTTTTCGATTATGCCACACAGGCTCACAAAAGAGACATCCGGGTGATCATCGCCGGCGCGGGAGGAGCCGCTCATCTTCCAGGGATGGTTGCTTCCATGAGCCCATTGCCCGTAATCGGCGTTCCTGTCAAGTCGAGAAATTCGATAGATGGATGGGATTCAGTGCTCTCCATTTTGCAGATGCCAGGCGGTGTGCCTGTTGCCACAGTAGCCCTCGATGGCGCAAAAAATGCTGGAATCCTCGCGGCCCAGATAATCGCTTCCGGCGATCCTGCTTTATTGCAAAAAATCCTTGAATTCAAGGAAGGCCTCAAACAGAAGGTAATGGCGGCTTCGAAAAAAATGAAAAGCTGAATCGATTCTCCGACTTTGAGCTGAAAAATCTAAATTTTATAATCATAAACTTGTTTACCCAGGCATGACAAATCCCCTATTGAGAGAATTCAAAACTCCCTTTGACACCGCTCCTTTCTCAAAGATCGAAAATGAGCATTTTCAGCCAGCTATAGAAACCTCCATCCAGGAAGCCAAAGAAGAGATTGACAAGATTACGGCCAATCCTGATGCGCCTACCTTTGAAAACACTCTGGAAGCCTTGGAATTCAGCGGGGAACGCCTTGGTCGCATCACGAGCCTCTTTTTCAATTTGAACGCAGCCGAGACCAATGAAGAAATACAGGGCATTGCCCAGGTTGTGTCTCCGATGCTCTCCGAATTCTCCAATGATGTTCGCTTGGACGAAGAGCTCTTCAGGAGAATCGAATCGGTCTATATCAACAGAGACAAGCTTGAGCTCAATGCTGAACAGACCATGCTTCTGGAAAAGAACTATAAGGCATTTGTGCGAAACGGGGCGAATCTCAACGAAGATGACAAAAAGAAATTGAGGGAGATTGACAAGGAGCTTTCGACCCTGAGCCTGAAGTTTGGAGAACACGTCCTTGCTGAAACCAATGCTTTCGAAATGATTCTGACAGAGGAATCCGATTTGGATGGCCTGCCCGAAGGAGTGCGGGAAGCCGCAAAACTGCTCGCCAAAGAAAAAGGAGTTGAAGGGTGGGCATTCAGCCTGGACTATCCGAGCTATATACCGTTTGTGACTTATTCCAAAAGACGAGATCTGCGAGAAAAAATGGCCCGGGCCTTTGGCTCAAGAGCCAATAAGGGCAATGAGAACGACAATCGCGAGATTGTACTGCGAATTGCCAACCTCCGCCATCAGCGAGCCAAGTTGCTGGGCTATGATTCGCACGCGGATTTTGTACTGGAAGAGCGCATGGCAGAAAAGCCTGCAAAAGTGGAAGCCTTTCTGAAAGACCTTTTGAGCAAGGCAAAACCTGCTGCTTTGAAAGACCTGGAAAAACTAAAGGCCTTAGCCAGCAAAGACGGCATCTCGGAGCTTCAAAAATGGGATAGTTCATTTTATTCTGAAAAATTGAAGCAGGAGCTCTTCGATCTGGATGACGAGAAACTCAAACCCTATTTTCAGCTGGAGAACGTGCTCCAGGGAGCATTTGAAGTTGCAAACCGCCTTTACGGAATTCATTTTAAGTCGGTTGACAACATCGAGACTTACCACGACGAAGTGAGAACCTATGAGGTTCGTGATGAGAATGATCGATTCATTGCCGTGTTCTATGCCGATTTCTTTCCGAGAAAAGGCAAGCGAAATGGCGCCTGGATGACGTCTTTCAAGAATCAATGGAAAAGAGATGGCGTCGATTCCAGACCCCACATCGCCATCGTCTGCAATTTTACCCGACCGACCGAATCACGCCCCTCGCTGCTTACATTCAATGAGGTGACAACCCTGTTCCACGAATTCGGACATGCCCTTCACGGGATGCTGGCAGACACAACATACCCAAATCTTTCGGGGACGAGCGTCTACTGGGATTTTGTGGAGCTTCCGAGCCAGATCATGGAGAACTGGTGCTATGAGGAAGAAGCCCTGTCGCTCTTTGCCAAACACTATAAAACCGGGGAAAAGATACCCATGGACCTGGTCAGGAAGATCAAAGAGTCCTCCAATTTTCTGGAAGGAATGGCAACCCTAAGGCAATTGAGCTTCGGAATGCTCGACATGGCCTATCACGGGCATGATCCTTCGGGAATCATGGATGTGAAGGAATTCGAAAAGCAGATCTTTGCAGAGACACAAATGTATCCTGACGTTCCGGAGTCTTGCATGAGCACAGCATTCTCCCATATCTTTCAAGGTGGTTACTCGTCGGGCTATTACAGCTACAAATGGGCCGAGGTTTTGGATGCTGACGCCTTCGAAGCCTTCAAGGAAAAAGGCATTTTCGACCAGGAGACAGGCGAGAAATTCAAATCGTTCATACTCAGCCGTGGCGGAACCGAAAAACCCATGGAACTCTACGTGAAATTCCGCGGAAGAGAACCTGATGCCAATGCCTTGCTCAGACGCGCCGGCCTGTTGTCGGAGGCGGTCAACTGAGAACTCAAATCGAAAAAAGATAGGCCTCCAAAGCTTTATCGTTCTGCCGAAAAGACTTATTTTTGCAATCATCAATTGCAGAAAATCATCCTATGAAATCATATGACGTTACCGTTATCGGATCGGGCCCTGGAGGCTACGTTGCCGCTATTCGATGCGCACAATTGGGCATGAAAACCGCCCTGATAGAAAAATACGACACCCTCGGTGGAACCTGCCTGAATGTAGGCTGTATTCCGAGCAAGGCACTGCTCGACTCTTCACACCATTACGAATCCGCAGTCAAGCATTTTGCCGAGCATGGCATTGAGGTGCCCGGAGAGATCAAGGTCAATTTGGAGCAGATGATCAGCCGCAAGCAGTCTGTTGTCGATCAAACGACCGGAGGCATTGATTTTCTGATGAAGAAGAACAAAATAGAAGTCTTTAACGGTCTTGGAAGCTTTGTAGACGCAAACCGGATCAAGATTGAGAAAGGGTCTGAAAGCGAGGAGATCGAATCAAAGAACATTATAATCGCGACGGGAAGCAAACCTGCATCTCTTCCTTTTATCACGCTTGACAAGGAAAGGATCATCACCTCTACAGAAGCCTTGAAGCTCAAGGAGATCCCCAAGCATATGATCGTTATCGGTGGTGGTGTTATTGGTCTGGAGCTCGGACAGGTATACAAAAGACTGGGAGCTGAAGTCACCGTTGTGGAATACATGGACAGGATCATCCCAACCATGGACGGCTCACTCTCCAAAGAGCTTGCGAAGGTTCTCAAAAAACAAAAATTCAAAATTCTTACCTCTCACCAGGTGGAAGCCGTGGAGCGAAAAGGCGACACCATCCATGTGAAGGCCAAGAACAAGAAAGGAGAACCTGTTGAGATCAAGGGCGACTACTGTCTTGTCTCTGTAGGGAGAAAGGCTTTTACGGAAGGCTTAAACCTCGAAGCAGCTGGAGTGAAGGCGAATGATCGAGGGCAAATCGAGGTCAATGATCACCTTCAGACAAATGTCTCAAACATCTACGCCATTGGAGATGTGGTTCGAGGAGCCATGCTGGCCCACAAGGCAGAAGAAGAAGGAACCATGGCGGCTGAGATCATCGCAGGACAGAAACCGCACATCGACTATAATCTCATTCCCGGAGTGGTATATACCTGGCCCGAGGTTGCCTCGGTTGGGAAAACCGAGGAAGAGCTCAAAGAAGCAGGTGTCAGTTATAAGATGGGAAGTTTCCCGATGCGCGCTCTTGGTCGCTCACGAGCCAGCATGGACATTGACGGACTGATCAAAGTACTGGCTGATTCGGAAACCGATGAGATACTGGGTGTGCATATGATTGGCGCCCGTGCCGCGGATATGATCGCAGAGGCGGTTGTGGCCATGGAATTCAGGGCGTCAAGTGAGGACGTATCCCGCATGAGTCATGCTCATCCGACATTTACCGAAGCCATCAAAGAAGCCTGCCTCGCAGTAGATTCAAGGGCATTGCACGTCTAATTCTCTGATTTTTTATGAAATTTTGGAATACCCCCTTCCAAAAACTGTCAACCCAGTCATTCCTGACACGGGCCCTGACATTGATGCTTTTTCTCATAACTCAACTGGGGTTTGGGCAGGAACAATTTCGCATCAGTGGAAACATTCGTGAGGGCTCGTCAGGAGAGTCCCTCTTTGGAGCGTCTGTTTACCTGGAAGGAACGAGCATAGGCACAACTTCCAACGATTACGGTTTTTATTCCATCTCGGTTGAGGAAGGATCCTACACTTTGGTGATTTCCTACCTCGGATTTGATGACATCCGAGAGGAAATTGATGTGGCATCAAACCTGAATCTCGATTTCGAATTGCAGGAAGCCTCAAATCAACTCAACGAGGTAATCCTTCAGTCAGAAGACATTGAGGACATCAATATCGCCAAGCCTGAGATGGGGGTGAATCAGCTCAAGGTGGCAACCATCAAACAAATCCCTGCTGTTTTGGGAGAGGTCGACGTGATCAAGTCCATTCAGCTTTTGCCCGGTGTCACCAACAATGGTGAGGGTTCCAGCGGCTTCAATGTGCGGGGTGGCTCCGTGGACCAAAACCTGGTTTTGCTTGACGAAGCCATTATTTACAACACCTCGCATTTACTTGGATTCTTCTCTATTTTCAATGCCGATGCGATCAAAGACATTAAGCTTTACAAAGGAAATATACCGGCTAAATACGGAGGAAGGGCTTCTTCCGTCCTGGATGTTCGCCAAAAGGACGGAAACAACAAGCGTTT
>CBDUAY010000040.1:0-19516 GCA_965365245.1 uncultured Flavobacteriaceae bacterium
ACCCCGAGAAAATACATGACTGATGACCAGAGGTTTGCAGCGAGAAGACCCGATGTGCTCGTCTTTGAGACAGAGGTTCTCGGGAGTGACCTGACCCTTGCGGGTGACATCCTGGCCAAATTGTTCGTTTCAACCACGGGAACCGACGCCGATTGGGTCGTCAAGATAATCGATGTTCATCCTCCTGACACAGATGAGAACAATGAAGAAATGCAGGATCACCTCAAAATGAGCAACTACCATCTCATGGTGAGAAGTGAGGTCATGCGGGGCCGCTTCAGGAACAGCTTCTCGGACCCTGAGCCTTTTGTCCCCAACAAAAAAACAGAGGTTCAAATCAAGCTTCAGGACGTATATCACACGTTTAAAAAAGGTCATAAGCTCCAGGTCCAGGTTCAGAGCACCTGGTTCCCGTTGATCGATCTCAACCCCCAGACTTATGTGCCTAATATTTACAAGGCAGATCAAGATGATTTCAAATCTCAGATGCACACGGTTTTCACAGAATCAGCCATTGAGTTCAATGTTCTAAACGGCAGCGAATTTTGACAATAGTGAAACAGATAGGCAGCAGGCAAGTAAAGCTGGGACTTTTCCTTTTCGCTCCTGTGCTGTTTCTTATCCTGGTCTTTGGTGTCGAGCTCGATCCGGATCGTCCGGAGATTACCTACACCCTGGCAGTTGCCTTGCTGATGGCGCTTTGGTGGATCACAGAAATTGTTCCCCTGGCGGTCACCTCCCTTCTCCCTTTCATCCTGTTCCCCATGCTGGGTGTGATGAATGGCAAAGCGGTGGCGTCAAACTATTTCAACGACATCATCTTTTTGTTCCTTGGCGGGTTTCTGTTCGCCCTGGCCATGCAAAAGTGGAATCTTCACCGAAGAATAGCCCTTAAGCTGATGCTGACTGTCGGCAACAGTCCTGCAAGACTCATGCTGGGATTCATGCTCGCCACCTCGTTTCTATCAATGTGGATCTCCAATACGGCAACAACCATGCTCATGGTTCCAATTCTGATGTCCATAATACTGAAGCTCGAGGAAGTGAACAGCCGTGACTCCATTCATCCTTTTGCAACAGGATTGCTGCTGTCTGTGGCATATAGCGCCTCAATTGGTGGCATTTCCACCCTCGTAGGAACACCTCCAAACCTGTCTTTTGCGCGAATATTCGCCATCTATTTCCCGAATGCGCCGGAGATTTCATTCGCTGCCTGGTTCTTCTATGCCTTCCCGATATTTGTCATTCTCTTTTCGATCACCTTTGTCTATTTGTACCTTGTATTTGTCAGGCGAAACAAGTCAAAATGGACCAGCATTGACAACCAGACTATTGTGGACGAATACAAAAAACTTGGACCATGGATAACAGAGCAAAAAATCATAGCTTTTTTCTTCGGTCTTTTGGCTTTGCTATGGTTTACCCGTGCAGATTTGCAACTGGGAGTCATTCAGCTCAAGGGCTGGTCCGGCATTTTCAAATACCCCAAATATCTGAATGATGGCACCGTGGCCATAGCTATCGCCATAGTACTGTTTCTAATTCCTTCCAAAAGGTCGAAAAGCCACTTTATCATGGACTGGAAGACAGCTGAAAAGATCCCGTGGGAAATCATTCTGCTCTTTGGCGGGGGCTTTGCACTGGCCAGCGGTTTCAAGGAATCGGGCCTTTCCCAATGGTTTGGAGACCAGTTGGTTTGGTTAAAAGAAGTCCATCCCTTTCTCATTGTATTGGCTGTATCGCTGTTGATCACCTTTCTGACAGAACTGACCTCTAACGTCGCTACTGTGGAAACATTTTTACCCGTGCTCGCCGGGCTTGCCATGAGCATTGAATTCAACCCGCTCCTGTTTATGCTGCCGGCAACAATTTCTGCCTCTTTGGCCTTTATGCTCCCCTCAGCCACGGCGCCAAACGCCATAATCTTCGGAACCAAACGGCTTGAGGTCTTCGACATGTCGAAAACAGGCCTCGCGCTCAACTTCGTCGGTGTGGTAATCGTAACCCTGACCACCTATTACCTGGCTACGTTTATCTTTGACATCTCCCTGAGCGTCTTTCCGGAGTGGGCCCAACATTAAAAAACTCAATCGCTGAATTCAAAGCTATGGATCCAATAAACGAATCATCGGGAGGCAACCAGGACATACTGGGCACAGCCATGCTTGATTATATCAGTAAGAGACCCTATCAGAACATAGAAACCAGAACCTCCGTAGCCGGACTTGACGAACTGCCTCTGCCCTATCTTTTCAGAGACTTTGAAGAAATGCCGAAACTGGAGCAGGAAGCCTTAAAAATGTCAAAGGGATCAGTGCTCGACATTGGCTGCGGGTCAGGTTCGCATGCACTTTGGCTTCAAAACCAGGGACTTGAGGTCAAGGCCATAGACATTTCTCCAGGTGCCATAGAAACCTGTCGCACTCGCGGGGTAGAGCACGCCGAGGTACAGGACATTTGGAAACTCGAAGGTGAGACCTTTGATACCTTGCTCATGCTCATGAATGGCATGGGAATCTGCGGTCAGCTGGAAAAGCTGCCGGAGTTGTTGAGCAAATTGAAAAGTTTGCTTAAACCCCAGGGTCAGATCCTCGCAGATTCGTCTGACCTGATCTACATGTTCGAAGATGAGGATTCTGAGCCCCTTCCCGAGGATCACTACTATGGAGAAGTGCAGTTTGAAACCCGCTACAAGAATCTCAGGAGCGACCCTTTTCCATGGCTTTACGTCGATTTCAACAACCTGGCGCTTCATGCCAGCCATGTCGGATTGAAGTGTGAAATGGTATGCCCGGGGGAGCACTATGACTACCTCGCACGCCTCACTAAACAAGATGTGTGAGTTGGATCATTTGTTCTCTCGTCTGTCTATTGCGAACACAATGATGCATGCCACCAGGCAAATTCCACCCATCAGATACCACGTGGACTCAAATCCGTAGCGCTCCGAGATCTGAAGGCCCGCATTCGGGCCGAGAATATGGGCAAAGGAGAATGACATGCTGTACATGGCCATATAGGCTCCCTGGTTGCCTTTGCGCGAACGATCCAGCGCATAGGAATTGGAAAAAGGAAATCCGAGCATCTCTCCAAAAGTCATTAGCACAAGACCCACGATCGCTATGCTGATCCAGGGAGAGATGGTCAAAACCAAAAAACTGAGCATTAAGAGAAAGGTGCCGCCGATCACGATCTTGAGATCCTCCAGTTTGCCGTTCTCAAGCGAATGCACGATGGGCATTTCCAAAAGAAAAATCAGAAACCCGTTGCCCGCCAGCATGAGCCCGATATGATCCTCGCTCAGACCCAGTATCTGGTTGTAGTACAATGGAATGGTCGAAAAATACTGCATGAATGTGAAACCCACCAGGAACATGGCAAACCAGAACACCATGTAATGTCTGTCCTTGTAGGGAGAAACGGGATTCCGTTTGCGACTCTCTTCTCGACTGATGACTGCGCTTTTCTGGTGCAGGGTCCTCCAAATGATCAGTGCAGCAAAGAGACAGGTGATTCCGTCTACCCAGAACAGGCCTTTGTAGCTGACGTAGGTTATTATCAAACCTCCCACAGCCGGGCCCAGCGAAAATCCAAGGTTTATCGCCAGCCGGATCAGGGTGACGGATCGGGTTCGGTTTGCCGAATCGCTATAGTCATCCAGTGCCACCCAGATTGCCGGGCGAAAGGCATCGGCTACCAGGGTCAGCATGAAAATACCCATGCAGAACCCGTAGAATGTCTCCACGACCTGAAGGGCGATGAATATCAATCCGGTGATCGAAAGACTCCCAAGCATTACCTTGTAATAGCCAAAACGGTCCGAGAATTTTCCTCCCAAAAAAACACCGAGAACGGACCCCAGGCCGTAACAGGTCATGATCCATCCGACCTGGCCCATGGTAAAACCGAGGTAGCGGGTCAGGTAGAGTGACAGAAATGGGATCACCATGGCCCCTGCCCTGTTAACCAGGGTGGTAAGGGCCAGAAACCAGACTTCACGCGACAAGCCTTTGTAAGGAATGATCAACTTTTGGAGCATGGGATAAAGATAATCGGAAAAACAGCTCAAGCTTAAATTCGCCCGTCGATTTCTTCGACTCCTTGGTAGCTGCATTATGGAGGAATCGGTATCTTTATTTCAAAATCATCTCATGAAATCAAACAAACTGCTTCTCACAGTTTTGCTCTGTTCGCTTCTGATGTCTTGTGGAAAGTCACAGATGAATCCTGTTCAGGAAGCACTCGAATTTCAGGAAGAATTGAACGGGCAATTTGCCGACAGTGAAGAATCTCCCCTGACAGAAGAAGACTGGTTGACTTTTGAAAGTCTTGAGTTTTTCCCGATTGACACCACATATCGCGTTCGGGCCCGGCTCGAATTTCACAAAGACGTCAAACCTTTTGCCATGCAAACGACTACCGACCGTTTGCCCATTTACAAACTCTATGCGACGGCCCGGTTCCAATTGAAGGGAAAGGAATGCTCCCTTGAGATTTACCAGAACCAGGAACTGATCCGGGATCCGGAGCACAGTGATTACCTGTTTCTGCCTTTCACTGACAAAACCAATGGAAACAGCAGCTATGGAGGTGGGCGATATATCGATCTGTCGATTCCTGAGGGTGACGAGATCGTTATCGATTTTAATCAGTCATACAATCCGTACTGCGCCTATAATTCAGAATATTCCTGCCCTATTCCTCCGCGTGTGAACGACCTTGACCTTGAAATCCTCGCAGGCGTCAAAGCCTATGGAGATCATTGAACCGGCACGTCTCAGACTTTTCACACCAATTTGGCCAGGTAGAGTCCTGCAAAGACCGCAGCTATGCCCAGCACAAAGGTTAAGCCCAGGTAAGGAATAAAACCGAAATAATCCCCGCTCTTCAGGTACAGGTGATTCTCATAGGCAAAGGTCGAAAAGGTAGTGAAACCTCCGCAAAAACCCGTCGCAAGCAGCAAGGAGTGATTTTCATTCAACAGGCCTGTTTTTGCTGTATAACCAAAGATAAAGCCTATGATCAGGCTTCCTAGCACGTTGGCCAAAAGGGTGCCGAATGGGATGGCATTCTCAAAATTGTTCAGCTTCAGGCCCAACCAATAGCGGGCCACGCTTCCCAATCCACCTCCGAGAAATACCAACAATGCCTGTTTCAAATCTTTTATTTTTAACGTCGTTGACTTCTAATTCAACTCAATGTCTTTAATTTCCCGCCAGCTCCATTTTCCGGTAATCGTGCCCCGGTTCAAAGTGACGATGCCGGGATTCGAGCGAACAATTGTCTTCAAAGTCGTCTCGTCGCAGAAAAGAAGCTCCAGGTCGAATCCGAACTCAGCTTTGACCTTTTCAAAATCCTCCTGGGTTGACGCCGAAAAGAAATAAACCTTGAAGCCTTTCTCGCGCGCCCGCTCACTCAATGCCTTGAGCTGTTGCAAGCCAGAGCTGTTTGCCAGGTTGAGATTATAAGCCACAACGAGCATTAGCCTGTCCTCCTCCATCAAACTCTCAGTGAGGTCCTCTCCGTCGCGTTCCATGGTAAAGTCATGTATGGGAGGAACATATCCCTCTTTGATTGTCCGGGTTTCGCGATCCACGAAAGTGGCACCTTCTATGTTCCAGGGCTTGTCCTCGGTAGAGTATGTCCGATCCTCTCCATCGACATTGTAAATCCAGGTGTCCTCATAAACGGGTTTCTCGGCGTCTTCCGGGATTGCCATTCCTTCCGGGATGTTTTTCCCGATGGCATAGGCCCTGAAATCAATGATCGGAAGATAACGCAGCACATAAATTATGATCCCGACAAAAACAAGCAGGGATATCAACGAGATCCGCTGGGCCAGAATTTCTGATCGAATGGGCTGAATGTCATGCACCCTTACCACGAGAAAGACAACCAAAATAATCAGGATCACGTTCTTGTAAAACGTCTCCCAGGGAGTTAGGGTTATCGCGTCACCAAAACAGCCACAATCAGTTACCTTGTCGTAATAGGCCGAATACCAGGTTAAAAACAAAAACAGCAGGCTTATCGCAAACAGACTCCAGACCGTTAGTTTTGGCTTGTACCCGACCAGTAGCATCACGCCGAGCATGATCTCGGCCAATATCAGCAGTATTGAAAACTGAAGCGCATAAGGGCTCAGAAATTCCAAATTCAACACATCTGCCCCGAAATACTCTTCGAATTTGTATGCCGATCCCAGGGGGTCGACCAACTTGACGAATCCTGAAAAAATAAAGGTTACCGATACGAGCAACCTCGCAATCTGACTCAAGAAGTTCATCATTTCTTTTCGTTTTCGTCGATTAAAATCAGTGCAAAAACCGCATAATTTATCATGTCCTGATAATTCGCGTCAATGCCTTCAGAAACAAGGGTTTTGCCCTGGTTGTTCTCTATCTGCTTCACGCGAAGGAGCTTCTGAAGGATCAAATCAGTGAGTGAGCTGATCCGCATGTCTCGCCAGGCTTCTCCGTAGTCGTGATTCTTATCCTCCATAAGGGCCTTGGTGCTCTTTATATACTCATCATAGAGAACCGTCGCCTCCTCGACATCTAGATCGGGCTGTTCGGCCACCCCTTTGTCAAGCTGAATCAGGGCCATGACCGAATAATTGATAATCCCGATGAATTCGGGTATTTCATCTTCCTCGATCTTGCGATTCTGGTTTTCCTGGAGCTGCCTGATTCTCTGGGCCTTGATGAATATCTGGTCCGTCAGGGAAGGAATCCGGAGTATTCTCCAGGCACTTCCGTAATCTGCCATTTTATCGATAAACAACGAGCGGCAACGGGACACGACCTCGTCGTACTGGCTTGAAGTGTTTTGCATGAAATGAATTCTGTCTTTAGCTAAAGAATCAGACGAAATTATAAAAAACTGCCGATAATTTACCGGCGCATTGTTTATTTTTACCAAAATGCCTAAGGATTAAGTCTTAATGAAAACCATCAATTGTCGGGGAAACCTCATCGATCTGGACAAGCCCAGGGTCATGGGAGTTCTCAACCTCACCCCGGACTCCTTTTACGATGGAGGAAAGTACAAAAGTGAGAAGCAGATTCTCAGCCAGGTTGAAAAAATGCTTGTCGAAGGAGCGACCTTCATCGACCTGGGTGCTTATTCCTCGCGCCCCGGAGCCTCTCATGTGAGCCTTGAAGAGGAACGAGCCAGGTTGCTGCCGACGCTGAAATTGATACTTAAGGAATTTGACAAGGCACTGGTGTCGGTAGACACGTTTCGAAGTGAGATAGCCCGGGAAAGCGTTGAGGAAGGAGCCGCACTGATCAATGATATCTCGGCAGGGCATTTGGACCCTGAGATGTTTTCGACCGTGGCGCAACTGCAGGTCCCCTACATCATCATGCACATGAAAGGAACTCCTCAGGACATGCAAAGCCAGGTTCATTACAAAAACCTGGTCAAGGAGATCATTTACTACTTTTCTGAAAGGGTCTTCGAATTGCGCAAGCTGGGGGTCAATGACATCATAATCGACCCGGGTTATGGTTTCAGCAAGACCCTCGACCAGAACTACGAGTTGCTAGGCAAGTCAGAACTATTGGGCAATTTGGAACTACCTGTCCTAACAGGGCTATCACGTAAATCCATGTTGTACAAGCTCATCGGCACTGGGCCGGAGGAGGCACTTGCGGCGACAGTTGCAGCACAGGTCATTGCCCTGCTCAAGGGAACCAGCATCTTGAGGGTGCATGACGTCAGGGAGGCGATGGAGGCCATACTGATTGTCGAAAAAACAAAACTCGAAACCAGCCATGATTAATCGCCTTTTCTTTTTAATTGGACTGGCTTTCATGTGTCAATGCTCCGATAAGGAGGTGTTGCTTCCCGTGATTGCTGAGGGGGGAATTTCGGAGATTGAAAATCACTCGAGCATCTGGATCTTTTACGATCCGGAAGGGCAGGATTCTAAAGCCTCACTAAACAAAAACAACAAACTCATCAATACGAACTGGATCTTCAACATTGACCGGCGGCTGGCCATGAAGGACGTTATTCCCATGCTGCAGGGAATGCAAGCCGACCGCAACAAAGACTCCATGCACAAAAAAGAAGGCATGATCAATTATTTCAGCTACGCCGACAGTAAAAATGAGAGAATTTCCCTCGTGCAATTTCCGGAGACAAGTTTTGTGACGATGGATGACAATTTCATATCTAACAATACTGCAATTGATTCAAGCGCATGCCTGGTGATAATAAGTATTTACGAAGACAATCTGAAGGTCGACGGGAAAACATATGAACTGGAAGAGCTCGCTGAAATATCGAAATTAGACAATGCTTGCAAGGAGGAAAACACTGAGGTATTCAGGTTGATGTATGACGAAGAGCTGCCATTTCAGAGCTATCTCGAAACCAAAGTGTATCTCGCTGCTGCGCAAGTCGTGGTGGATACTACGGAGCTCGTTGAAACGTTAAAATAATTCATACATTTACAAAAAGCTCATCACTTGGACCAGATCAATTTTTTAAACATCAGCTTTCTGGACATTCTGGACATTGTTTTGGTCGCTGTGCTCCTCTTTTATATTTTCAGGCTGATCCGCGGAACAGCGGCGATCAATATCTTCATCGGAATTGCCATCATCTACCTGATCTGGAAACTCACCCAGGCTCTGGAGATGGAGCTTTTAAGTGATATCCTTGGCAAGTTTTTGGGTGGTGGTTTCATCGCCCTGATCATTGTGTTCCAACAGGAGATAAGAAAGTTTCTGCTCATGGTGGGCTCCACGAATATAGCTTCTAAAAAGGGGTTTTTGAAACGTTTTCGGCTGTTCAAGACAGAACTCGCAGCCAACAGCCACATCGATGACATCGTGAGTTTCTGCTCGGAGATGTCGAAGATTAAAACCGGTGCCCTCATTGTGCTGAAACGAAACAACAGTCTCGAATTCGTCAAAATGACCGGAGACGAAATGGAGATTCGTGTTAACAAGCCTATTCTGAAAAGCATCTTTTACAAGAACAGCCCGCTTCACGATGGCGCCATCATCGTCGAAAACGATGTGATTACGGCTACTCGCGTCATTCTCCCGATTGAAAATACAATTGAAATTCCGGCCCACTTCGGATTGAGGCACAGAGCGGGATTGGGTATCACAACCCGAACCGACGCAGTGGCCCTGATTGTTTCGGAAGAATCCGGTCAGATATCCTATATCAACAATGGGGCATTCATTCTTTTCGAGGATACGGCCGAGCTCGCTGAGATCATCAAAGAAGACCTGTCCTAACTCGCTTGTTTCTGCACGAACTGGATGTTGTAAAGTTTGCTGTAGTATCCCTTTTTCCTGAGTAGCTCGTCATGATTACCAATCTCCACGATCTTACCGTCTTCCATGACGATAATCTTGTCGGCCTTCTGGATGGTAGCCAGCCTGTGTGCAATGATGATGGAGGTCCGATTTCTGGTGATTTTCTCTGTGGCGTCCTGGATGAGCTTTTCTGAGTGTGAGTCAATGGAAGAGGTTGCCTCGTCCAGAATCAGGATACGCGGTTTGCTGACTGACGCCCGCAAGAAAGCGATCAGCTGGCGCTGGCCGACTGAAAGCATTACACCTCTCTCCTTTACGTTGTAATCATAGCCGCCGGGCAGAGTCATGATAAACTCGTGAATGCCGATCTCTTTAGCCGCCTTTTCAACTTCCTCCCTCGAAATGCTGTCGTCTTTTAATGTGATATTATTGTAAATGGTATCCGAGAAGAGAAACACGTCTTGAAGAACCACCGCTATCTGGTCTCTCAGGTCATGGAGTTTATAGTCATAGATGTCTATGCCATCAATTCGCACATGGCCCGAGTCAATCTCGTAAAAGCGGTTTAGAAGATTGATGATCGTTGATTTGCCCGCTCCGGTCGCTCCTACTATGGCAACCGTTTGACCGGGATCCACCTCGAAGGAGATTCCCTTGATGACCTCCTCGTCTTTCTTATAACTGAATCGCACGTCCTCAAATTCGACCTGACCTATGAAGGCTGAAATTTCAATTTCCCCAAGGTCATTCTCATTTTCTTTGGCATCGATGATTTTAAACACCCTTTCAGCCGCTACCATGCCCATCTGCAGGGTATTGAACTTATCGGCTATCTGCCTCAAAGGCCTGAAGAGCATGTTGTTCATCATAATGAAGCTGATCACCTCACCGGCTGTCACAGTGTTGCTGACGGCGGCGCTCAAACCCCCGTACCAAACTACCAATCCAATTGCAATGGAAGGCAGCACCTCGGCCACTGGAAAGAAAATGGAATTGTACCATACCGTCCTGATCCAGGCTTTTTTGTGCTTCTCATTGATCTCCCTGAACTTGTCGTATTCGATCTTCTCACGGGTGAAGATCTGAATGATGCGCATCCCCGTTATTCGTTCCTGCACAAAGCTGTTCAGGTTCGCCACTTCGGTCCTCACTTCCTGAAATGCTGACTTCATGGCTCGTTGAAAAATCTTTGTGGCGAAGATCAGTATGGGCAAAACGGCAAAAACAATGAGAGCAAGTCGCCAGTTCATCAGGAGCATTACCATGGCCACTACGGTCATCTTCAAAAGGTCACTGATGATCATGAACAGACCTTGCCCAAAGACACTGGCTATCGTTTCAATGTCAGACACCACGCGTGTAACCAACCTCCCGACCGAAGAACGGTTGAAATAATTCATCTTGAAGTCCAGCAGATGACTGAACAGCTGCTTTCGCATGTCTTTGATGATGTTCTGACCCAGCCAGTTGGCAAAATAAATAAAGAGAAACTGCGAGAGAACCTCAAAAATCAGGGCCCCCAGCATAAGCAGGACATAAAAAAGCAGCTGCTCAGCATCTTTCTTGGAAATGTATTCGTCGATCACCTGCTTGAGAAGGGTCGGCCTTACGGCTGCAAAAAGAGCCACAGAGATGACAGATATGGCGGAGAGGGTAAATTGAAGGCGATACTTTCTCGCGTAATGCATCAGTCGCCCAAACAACTTTACGTCGTATACCTTTCCGCTGACTTTATTATCTTGCTTCTCTGACATATTATTCTATCCAAAGGTTTTCGGGATATCGGATCCGGCTCAGGTAGAGACCTTCAGCCTTGACGGATGGACCAGCTTCCGTTCTATCCCTGCTTTCGATGATTCGTTTCATGTCTTCCACCTCTCTTTTTCCCTGTCCTATCTCAATGAGAGTTCCGACGATGGCCCTGACCATATTTCTCAGAAATCGATCCGCGGTAATGTGGAATACAAGAAGATCACCCTCTTTTTTCCAAATGGCTTCATCGATTCTGCAAATATAGGTTTTCACATCCGTTTTCGAACGCGAGAAGCACTTGAAATCTGAATATTCCAATAGGCTTAAAGCCGCTTGATTCATTCGCTCCACATCCAAATTCAAAACTCTCTTTTGCCAAACGAGTCCTTTCAAAAAAGGGCTCTTACCTTCAAAAATCTTGTACTCATAGCTGCGACTGATCGCACTAAACCGCGCGTGTGCCTGTTCTTTCGACTGAAATATCCTGTACACTGCTATGTCATCGGGCAGGATGGAATTCAATTTAAAAACGAGCTCGTCTTTGTCCCAGGTCTTTTCAGAATCGACCTCGCTTTCGAAGTCGAAATGCAGAAAAAACTGAGATGCGTGAACCCCGGCATCGGTTCTTCCACATCCTACAACCTGCATGTTTTTGCGCAGCAAGGTGGATAAAGCTTTTTCAACCGTTTCCTGCACCGTTATGTCACCGGGTTGCGTCTGCCATCCGTGATAGGCCTGACCGTTATAACCAAGTTCCATGAAGTATCTCAAAAACCCTTATTTTTGTGCCCTGCAAAGATAACTATTTTAATCAACGGATTTGTCACACAAGATTCTGCTTCTCTCCGACACACATGGGTATGTCGATGAGAAAATTCTCACATATTGCGAGCAGGCCGATGAGGTTTGGCACGCCGGAGACATAGGAGATCCGAAGGTCATGCGGCAAATTGAATCGGTGGCAGTTGCAAGAGCAGTTTACGGAAACATAGACGGAAGGGAAATCCGGAGCATATACCCTCTGGATGAGCGCTTTACCATTGAAGAAGTTGATGTTTGGATCACCCATATAGGAGGCTATCCAGGGCGTTATGAACCTCGAGTTCGGGAGCAATTGAAGTTGAATCCCCCGAAACTCTTCATTTCGGGTCATTCCCACATTCTAAAGGTGCAGTACGACAAAAAGAATCGCTTGCTTCATATGAATCCCGGTGCTGCCGGAAAAAATGGATTCCACAAAGTTCGCACCATGCTTCGCTTCGAAATTGAAGGGTCAGACATCAAAAATCTAGAGGTAATCGAATTTCCAAGAAGATAAGCAAGAATGCTTCGACTATACTGCTTCGACGAGCTCGGGCTGGTGAATTGGTACCGAGATAAAGATACTGGTCCCTTCTCCCACTTTTGAATTGATATTAAACACACCCTTCATAATCTTGATCCGGGCGTCGATATGGCTGAGTCCAAGTCCATCCTTTCTTCTAGCTTTGGTCGTATCGAATCCGTTCCCGTCATCAATGATTTGTATAATGAGCTTGCTTCCATTTCGTTCAATGAGATTGATTGAAGCATTATTGGCCTTGCTATGCTTGATGATGTTGTTGATCAATTCTTCAATAATACTGTAAATCTTGATCTCAAACTGCTGATTGTAACGTTTGATCCCGTTGTCATCAGAGATGAATTCCAATTCCGAGTTGGAATACTTTTCGCAAAGGTCGTGAACCGCAAACGCAAGGCCGAATTTCAGCAAAACCGAGGATATCAGCTCATGAGAAAGATCACGGATCTTGACAGATGCCTCATTGACGATTTCCTGTGCTTTGGTAATCTCGATGGGAGCAACCCCGTTCAACTGACTTCTCGAAGCCTGGAGGTGAAGATTGGCCGAAGAGAGCAGTGCACTTACACTGTCATGGAGTATTTCCGCAATTGATTTTCTTTCGTTCTCCTTTGCGTCAATTGTGGCATTGATAATACGAGTCTGTAGATTGTTGTGAATCTGCTCCAGCTTGTTTTGCTCTTTCAGCTTGTAGTTTTTATAGAAGATGAATGCGAGCACAAGGAAGGTCAGGGTGATAAACGCCATTCCATAGAAAAGGACTTGGGCCCGGAAGGCCTTGCTCTTTTCTTCTTCGGTGCGCTGTTCTTCAAGGGCCAGGTTGTATTTTGCCTCCACTTCCGCGAGGTTTTCCGCCAAATGCTCACGGTTTATTTGTTCGTTCAACTCTTTTGAGCGTAAAACATTTCTATATGCATTCCTAAAGTCTCCAAGGGAATCATATGAAACTGAAAGGTTGTCGTATATCAGTCTTTCCAGTGCCCTGGCATTGTCTGAGGATTGATTTTTTAAGGAACTTAGAGCAACCTGATAATTGTGAATCGCCGTGTTGAAATTGCCCTCATAGTGATACACATTGCCCAAATTAACCATAGCATAGGCTATTCCCACAGTGTCTTTTTGGTCTTCTTTTACGCTTTTGGCCTTCAGATACAAGCCTTTGGCCAAGTCAAATTTACTCTCATTCTGTGCAATTACACCCAGGTTGTTATAGGCATTGGCAATACGAACCTCTGTTTTAGGAGTCACTGGGAAATAAGTCACTTTGCGAAAGTAGAACTCGGCACTATCTGTTTGTTTTTTGGCGTAATAGAAGCTTCCTATTCGAATCAGGGAAATAGTCGTATTGACTGTATCTTTGATGAGCATTGACTTGTTCAGGGCAAGTTTGCTGTATGAAATCGCTTTGCTCAGGTTTTGATTGTTGGCAAAAACTTTGGCCAGATAAGAAGCGTAGGTAATATTGAGCGGGGCGAAGGGCCGGATTTTCAATTGGTCAAAATCGGTAAGCAATTTCTCAATAGCTGCTTCACTCTCTCCCGTCTCATACATAATACGCGCCTTGCGGAACTCGAACTCGAGCTTGCCTTCCAGGTCCTTTTTAAAGGAAAATGTGTTTTGGGTGTTGCGAATTATATTGCTGGCTTTCTCAAAATCAGCAATTCCGATAAGAGAATCAATTTGACGAAGTTTGAGATTGAGGTAGGCTTTCTCCTTCTGATTGTCGCTTTGTGCTATTGACTTTGTAGTAGGGCACAAAAAGAAAAACAGTAAAAAAACAGTCGCTATTCGCACTGCTTGAAGCCCATAGGCCCCTCTTTTCGAATTATATAACCTCATTTTTCAAAGCAAATATAGCCAAACCGACGCTATTCTTCACTTTTACTTTTTTCATTAGATTCTTTCGATGCGTTTCGACTGTGCTCTCACTTATATGAAGCTCATCACCGATCTCTTTGGTGCTGTATTGCTGAGCCACTAATTTGAGCACCTGCACTTCACGTTTAGTCAGAGAACTGATTAATACCCCGTCCTGGCTGCCCTCATTCTTTACCTGCCCCGTCAACAGGGTTTGCATCATTTTTTCTTTGATATCATCCGTAAAATATTGGTTGCCTTCCGCTACTTTATACACAGCATTGACTATATGCTCTCCTGCGGATTTTTTAGGCACAAAACCCTTAGCCCCCATCTGGAGCACTTCTTTTACCAGTTTGACATCGTCATAACTGGAAAGAACGATTATCTCCGGGATGTTCTTTAGACCTTTCAGCTTTTTAAGGACCTGTATACCGTCCAATTCCGGCATGTTGATATCTAAAACCAGCACATCCGCCTGATTCTCCTTAAACCATTCAACCACCTCATTGCCATTCAGAGAAAAGCCCGTTACCTCGATTTTGGGTTCCAGGTTGAGCACCGCCTTGACCCCATCTATGAGAATTTGGTGGTCATCGGCAATATGCACAGTGATCTTGTCTTCCATGACGGTCCTGATTTAAGTTGTTGGACAAAAAAAATCCGAAAAAACTAATTTTCCGGATCTTCTTTTTAGTTTATAAAAACAAACGCTTAAAATCTGTTTTTATTGTTTGGTTCAATTATTCCCAAATGATGGCACCACGCGGTCTTCTGTCTGGGTTTTTTGCGGTCATCAGTGCATCCATTGTCGCAACGTCATAATTGTTCTCATAGATGTTGTTGAATGCCGTTTCAACTTTCCCATCAACGGGCTGAAGTCCTAGGGTAACCGTCTTTGATTGTTTGGAGTCCCCATTTTCCACTAGAAAAATCTCGTTGGAAGATCCGATCAACGAAGATGAAACAATTACATTTTCATCAACTGTGAAGGTTACTGTTACATCCCCATTGTTGTTTTCAAGGATTGGGGCCGATTCGAGAAGCGTCCCCTCATAATCTGACAAAACCACTGAGGATGTGCCTGTTAGGTTCGTCGTGAACGATGCCATGACGAGCAATAAGGCAAGCGCAAGAGTAAAATTTTTCATAATAATAAATTTTTAGATTTGTTTGTATATGCATTCTATTGAGCTGAAATAAGCTAATAGATCAAATGTATCGGCAAATCAGACATAAAACAATAGTGGATTCCGGTGAATTTTAAATATCACCGAAAACCATGAGTTTTATACCTGAAAACCACTACATCGGCTTCAAATATATAAAAACTTATTATTATTGATTTTACACTACATTATCTCGTATATTAGTTGATGTTTTTGTATTTAACTATTTATTTATGAATGTATTAATCTAGATCTATTCAAATAAGTGCAAAAAAATCTTTGAAACGATCAATTTTTACTCTATCTTGCACTTTCGTTCCTTATGAAATTTTTGTTAAATCAATTATAGTGGAAGAGAAGTTATTTGATTGTGTAAATTGATGCTTCGCTTCTCTTCCTCTCCCTTTTCCTTTTTCCCCTTTTAAAAGAAGAATCATTGCAGTGATGCTTCTTTAGAAATACTCAAACTCAAAAAGTTTGAGTATTTTTTTTATAGTAAGGAGAGAAGCTTTTGTTGCATTGAAAGCGTTAGATAACAATTGGCTTCACTTCTCTCCTTTCTCCCCTGTCTTTTGCCAGATCAGTGGCTGTATTATAGTAAGGAGAGAAGCTTTTGTTGCATTGAAAGCGTTAGATAACAATTGGCTTCACTTCTCTCCTTTCTCCCCTGTCTTTTGCCAGATCAGTGGCTGTATTATAGTAAGGAGAGAAGCTTTTGTTGCATTGAAAGCGTTAGATAACAATTAGCTTCACTTCTCTCCTTTCTCCCCTGTTTTTAAATCCAAGAGGATTGTTTTGTCGTCATGTCAGTTTTTGGAATCTTAGCAATTTTCCCACTTTTGAAAATAGTAAGGAGAGAAGCAATTTGTTCAAAATAGAATGACAGAAACATTGCGCTTCACTTCTCTCCTTTCTCCCCCTAACTTTTCTTCTTCAAGTAGAAGATATATCTTTCATGAACCTCCGTCGCGGAGAACTCAATCCATCTCATCTGAGAAATTCAATTTTCAAAATGTCAATTCAGGAAATCATAGCAATTTTTCCTCGAGAGTTTTATAAAGGAGAGAAGTACTTTTTAAATCCAAAAACTTCTTCTCTCCTTTCCCCCCTTAAATGCCTTTTAAATTAAAGGCTGCTTTTCTCATAGCAGTAATGTTACGTGAACAATTACATGACAAATATATGTCGCACTTGCAATTCCCACAATAGAGGAAGTTGGGATTTTTAAAATTACCTGAAAACCGTTAGAAGAGTAAAAGGTTGAAAAAAAGGCTGTTCGGATTGATACCGAACAGCCTTAACACACTATAACTAAGGTATTAGTACTATCGCAAACGATCCACAGATTTTACAAGTTTCTCATCCCGGAGTATGGCTTTATTGGCCAAGGCCAAAAAAACAATTACCGCAATTGGAATGAAAACCCCAATACCCTTCTCAGAAAACTGGTTTTCTCCAGGTAAGCTTAGCAGTCCGTAAACAATAATTCCTAACAATAAAAAGTTGATTGCAATATTTATCCTATTGCATAATACTTGTTTCAATCTTTGCCTGAACATCATAATTCCCACCAAAGATAAAAGGGCAGACAGGAAAAACAACACAGGGATCGCCGAGAACAACAAATTATCCGGACGAAAGAAGTCCATCAGGAACAAACCAGCTCCCTCGCCCGTCGCCCAAAACGGAACCCGCAGCGCCAATAAGGTCGACAGCAAAAGGGCAATCAGCAAATATATGGTTTGAATTCTTTGTAGCATTTTCTCAATTCAGGCGCAAAAATACATCAATCTTTTTAACAAATTAAGTTTCAATATTAATTTTATTTCGTATTATTGTCCCATCATTTACGAATTATATTGTAAAATTACTTCTTTTACGATACCCAATATAAATTATCGAAATCTTATTTTCACACATTCGCGCTCCTCTATGGAGATTCTGAATGTTTAAACACACCTATTATATATGATGTTTGATATAGACGAACTCAAAGAGATGAAACTTTTGGAGTTGCAGGAGATTGCTCAGAAAATCGAAGTTCCAAAGTATCGTCAATTGAAAAAACTTGACCTTGTCTATCAAATCCTTGACGTTCAGGCCTCAAATCCTAAGCAAGTCAAAGAAAAAGCAGGCCCGGTTCAAAAATCCAAACGAAAAAGAATAACTAAAACCGAAACAGGTGCAGACCAGGCACCCTCGTCTTCAGAGGTTGCGGCAACGCCACCCAAGGAACCGGAAACTACACCAGCTCCCAAAGAGCCCCGAGATTCGAAAGGACCTCAACAAGGACGCAAATCAGAAGACAAGCCGGATCAAAAGCCACGCGCCTCTCAACAGAACAGAGGTCAAAATCGACCCGAGCATTCCCAGCGAAGAACGGAACAGCCCCAGAATAAATCTGAACAAACAGATTCCCGAGGAGATCAAAAGCCGTCTCAGCAACCCAGAAGCCAACACGGAGCGAAAGATCAGAAGGATCACAAGAACCAGGGAAAACAAAAGAACGAGCAGGTCAAAAAGAATGAACCCAATAAAAAGGTGGAATCAAGCAAACGACCTGAACCGAACAAAAAGGGAGGGAAATATCGCGATCCAGACTTTGAATTCGATGGCATAATCGAAAGTGAAGGCGTTTTGGAGATCATGCCAGATGGCTACGGTTTCCTTCGATCATCGGATTACAATTACCTTTCATCTCCAGATGACATTTATGTCTCGCAATCGCAGATCAAATTATTTGGTCTGAAGACCGGAGACACCGTTAAGGGAAAAGTCAGGCCTCCAAAAGAAGGCGAAAAATACTTTCCCCTGATCAGGGTCATCCTAATCAATGGGTTAAACCCGAGCATCGTTCGGGATCGTGTATCCTTTGAACATCTTACCCCCTTGTTTCCGGAAGAGAAGTTTACATTGGCCGGGATTAAAAGCAATATTTCGACCCGGATCATAGACCTTTTTTCACCTATAGGAAAAGGACAAAGAGGTATGATCGTTGCCCAACCCAAGACGGGTAAGACGATCTTGTTAAAAGATATTGCCAATTCTATTGCCGCGAACCATCCTGAAGTATATCAGATCGTTTTGCTTATCGATGAGCGTCCTGAAGAGGTCACCGACATGCAGCGAAATGTAAAAGGCGAGGTGATCGCCTCGACCTTCGATGAATCTGCTGAAAAGCATGTGCGAGTCGCGAATATCGTTTTAGAAAAGGCCAAGCGCCTCGTTGAATGCGGACATGACGTAGTTATTCTGTTGGATTCGATTACCCGTCTGGCAAGAGCTTACAATACTGTGGCACCGGCTTCCGGGAAGATACTTTCGGGAGGTATTGATGCCAATGCCCTTCACAAACCCAAGAGGTTTTTTGGGGCCGCCAGGAACATTGAGAACGGTGGATCACTCAGCATCATCGCTACGGCACTAACCGAAACTGGTTCAAAAATGGATGAGGTGATCTTCGAGGAATTCAAGGGCACAGGCAATATGGAGCTCCAGCTCGACAGAAACATCTCCAACAGAAGGATCTATCCTGCGATCGACCTGGTCAAGTCCAGCACACGTCGTGACGATCTGCTGCATGAGGACAAGGTCAGACAACGCGTTTGGGTATTGAGAAAATACCTCGCTGACATGAACCCGATCGAAGCTATGGAGTTTGTGAATGACAAGATCAAATTCACCAACAACAACGAAGAATTCCTAATGTCGATGAATGGGTAATTCACCCAGGCAAGATATATTACTGAAAGCCAGTCTCTAATAAAGACTGGCTTTTTTTAGTGCAAATGGGTTTGTTTAAATCCCCAATTATTGTGTATATTTGCACCCACATCGCGGGATAGAGCAGTAGGTAGCTCGTTGGGCTCATAACCCAAAGGTCGCAGGTTCGAGTCCTGCTCCCGCTACTAGGAAAACCTTTCAGAAATCTGAAAGGTTTTTTTGTGGAAGAAATCGTAATGCTCGCATTTAAGATTTTGATCCACAAAAAAAGCATTGGCGATAGCCAATGGGTTTTACTAGTAAGTCTTCCCAATGAGGTCCGCCGAGCGCGCGAGGCAATCCTGCTCCCGCTACAAAGAAAGCCAGCTGAATTTCAGCTGGTTTTTTCATTT
>CBDUAY010000041.1:0-18743 GCA_965365245.1 uncultured Flavobacteriaceae bacterium
TTTGAGGCTCGCGGAAGCGGTGGCCCTGTTCTGATGTTCGTTGAGACCAACCAGGGGAATCAAAACCTGATTCGCGCATTTGACGGGGCCAATACATCGCGTCCTTTTTCCAATTCCCTTTTCTACAGCATTTACAAATTATTGCCCAATGATACGGATCTGACCATCTTTCGGAAAAATGCCGATGTGCAGGGTTATAATTTTGCATTCATAGATGATCATTTTGACTACCATACGGCCCTGGACAATTACGAACGCCTCGATCGAAACACATTGCAGCATCAGGCTTCTTATTTGATGCCCGCGCTGAATTACTTTTCAATGGCGGATCTCAATGAGCTTTCCTCTGAAACCGATTTGGTCTTCTTCAATTTTCCGGGCATGGGCATGATCAGCTATCCGTTTTCATGGGTCTTGCCTATGTGCTTTCTCGGGTTGTTGGCCCTTATCTCTCTTATTGCCTGGGGGATGAAGAAGCAAGTGCTGTCGCCTCGGGAAATGGCATTTGGGTTCATCCCGCTTCTCCTTGTTCTGAGCCTCATCGGACTCGGATCTTTTTACGGATGGAAGCTCCTGCTGAAAATTCACCCGGGTTATCAGGAAATTTTGCAAGGTTTTACATACAACGGGCATCTTTACATCATTGGGTTTGTCTCTCTTGCACTCTGGTTTACCATACGGATCTATCAAAAATACCTGAAAAAGAGAACTGCAGTCAATTTGTTTTTCGCACCTCTTGCGGTGTGGCTATTGATCAATTTTGCCGTAGCTGCCTACCTCCCCGGTGCAGGTTTTTTCATCGTCCCTTTTTTTACCGGAATCATAATCTTTTGGATCTTTATTTCGAACCTCGAAGAGTCGACAAAAAAACTGGTGATCGCCACAGTGCTGAGCTTGCCCATGCTTCTGATCATGGTTCCGCTTATCGAGTTATTTCCCATCGCCCTGGGGCTTCAAATGGCGCTGATTGCTTCCCTGATCTCTTCCCTGGTGCTTCTCTTGTTATTGCCCATTTGGTCCTCCTATGCCGGCCTTAGAAACCTCAACAAGCTCTTTCTTGTAACTGCACTTCTCGTTTTTGCATCAGCCTCATACACTGCCGGATTCGATAAGGATTCGAAGCGGCCTGACAGCATTGTCTATCTGAGAAACGAGGCCAATTCCAAAGGCTATTGGGGAAGCAGAGATCTCCAAACGGATGAATTTACCCGCCAGTTCCTGGGTGAGAACCCGTCTGAGGGCAAGATCCCGGAAAAAGCTTTTGAAGAGGCGGGAGTCGGCAATTTCAATTACCATAAACCGGCAACAATTATCGAGTTGGAGCCCACCCAGGTGGAAATTTTATCGGACACCATTGTCTCCGACCTTAGGCAGATTCGTATAAGGGTTCAGCCCAATAGAGCCATCAACCGCGTCGGTGTCAATTTGAAAAAGGATACCCGTGTTGTCGACCTGGAGGTCAACGGACAGAAGGCGTTCAAAAATGAAAATTCGCCTTTCCTGGTTACGGGTAAGAGCAGTCGCAGACTTTTTCAGTACTATTTTTCGAATGAAAGGGAGCCACTCGTCTTCAGCTTTTCTGTCCCGAAAGAAGATGACCCATCCCTGCTCATGTTCGAATTGACTTATGACTTTCAGAACCATCCGGAAATCAAGAAGATAAAACCGAATCTGGAGCCTCGGCCAGGGCATCTCATGCCCAATACTTATTCTGTTTCGGATGCCGTTGTCAACCTGAGGGAAATCAGATTCCAATAGCGCAGAACAGACTCCAATTAATCGGTCTTTTTAGCACAATCAAGCCTGTCTTTTTTAGTATATTTGTGATCCAATTCAAACCACAAATGAAAACTATAGACGATTTTAATTTTGAAGATAAAAAGGCTCTGATACGAGTCGACTTCAACGTGCCCCTCAACGAAAATTTAGAAGTCACCGATCTGACAAGAATAGAAGCTGCAAAACCGACGATTGTAAAAATTTTGGAGGACGGAGGAAGTGCCGTTCTCATGTCACATCTCGGACGTCCTTCAGGGCAGGAAGAAAAATTCTCTCTAAAGAACATAGTTGATGCCGCCAGTGATGTGATCGGCGTACAGGTCAAATTTGTTGGAAACTGTGTGGGCGAAGAAGTTCAGCAGGCTGTTGCCGATCTTCAGGTCGGGGAAGTGCTTCTTCTGGAGAATCTCAGGTTCCACAAGGAAGAAAAAGCCGGAGACAAGGATTTCGCGGCTGAACTGGCCAAAAACGGAGACATCTACGTGAATGATGCTTTCGGAAGTGCGCACAGGGCGCATGCCTCAACGGCCATAATCGCAGATTTCTTTCCAGACAGCAAATGTTTCGGCTACCTGCTTGCCAAGGAGATTGAAAGCCTTGAAAAGGTACTCGGCAGCAGTGAAAAGCCCGTAACAGCAATCTTAGGCGGCTCCAAGGTGTCTTCAAAGATCACGGTTATTGAGAATATCCTCGACAAAATCGACCACCTGATCATCGGGGGTGGAATGAGCTTTACTTTCATCAAGGCAATGGGAGGACACATCGGTAATTCTATCTGTGAAGACGACAAGCAGGATCTTGCTCTGAGCATTTTGAAGCAGGCAGAAGAAAAAGGAGTGAAAGTGCACTTGCCGGTAGACGTTGTCTGCGCCGATTCCTTCAGCAATGACGCTAATACACAGGTCGTCGACATCAAAGAGATTCCCGATGGCTGGGAAGGACTTGACGCGGGTCCAAAAACCAATGTTGGGTTCTCCTTCGTGATCGCACAGTCCAAGACCATACTTTGGAACGGTCCGGTCGGCGTCTTTGAAATGCCGAAGTTTGCCAAAGGAACCATTGAAATTGGCAACGCAGTCGCGGATGCTACCGCTGAAGGCGCTTTTTCACTCGTGGGAGGTGGCGACTCGGTTGCGGCCGTGAAGCAGTTTGGCTTTGCAGACAAAGTAAGTTATGTATCTACAGGCGGCGGTGCCATGCTTGAAATGCTCGAAGGGAAGACGCTTCCAGGGATCGCAGCGATATTGAGTTAACATATGAAGTACACGACCATCCCCCAAACAGATATCAAGGTCAGCAAGATCTGCCTGGGAACGATGACCTATGGTCAGCAGAATACCGAGGCGGAGGCCCATGAGCAATTGAGCTACGCCCGGGATCAGGGAGTCAATTTCATAGATACGGCCGAGATGTATTCCATCCCCGGGAAAAAAGAAACCCAGGGAAGTACAGAGCGGTTCATCGGGAGCTGGCTCAAGGATCAAAAACGGGAAGACCTCGTTGTAGCGACCAAGGTAACCGGTCCCATGCCTTATTTCAATTACCTCAGGGATAATTTGGGATTTTCAAGAGAGGTGATCCACTCAGCCCTGGAACAAAGTTTGAAACGACTCCAGACCGATTATGTCGATGTCTATCAGCTCCATTGGCCCGAGCGCAATGTGAACTTCTTTGGCCAGCGCAATTACGTCCACAAGGAAGATGAAGCCTGGACCGACAATTTTCACGAGGTCGTCGAAACGCTTGACGGCTTGGTGAAAGACGGTAAAATTCGTCATTACGGAGTGTCCAATGAAACCTCATGGGGGGTTATGAGACAGCTTCAGGAGAGTGACAAAAATGGTCTCACCCGATGTAAAACCATTCAAAACCCATATTCCCTGCTCAACAGGACTTTTGAGATCAACCTGGCCGAGGTGTCTATGAGGGAGAACGTAGGACTTTTAGCCTACTCCCCATTGGCTTTTGGCGTGCTTTCAGGAAAGTACCTGGGCGGCAGAATGCCGGAGAAGAGCCGGATCAAACTCTTTCCGAATTATTCGCGCTACAGCAATCCGCAGGCCTTGCAACTTACAGAGAAATACAAGGATATGGCCGACCGACATGGAATCAGCCTCACGCACCTGAGCCTTGCTTTTGTCAATCAGCGCCCTTTTGTGACGAGCAATATCATCGGGGCAACAACCATGGAACAACTCAGAGAGAATATTTCCAGCATCGACATAGATCTAAACCCGGAGATGCTGGCGGAAATAGATGAAATTCAAAACCTGCAGCCCAATCCGGCGCCATAGAGTGAAAAAGTCTTTAGTAATCATTTTTCTCATTGTCAGTGCTCTGCAAGCCCGGGCACAGGAGGGTTATGTGCCATCAGGTGAAAACCTCGCAGCGCGGCAATGGTTTCAGGATGCCAAATTCGGCATGTTCATTCATTGGGGCGTTTACAGTGTGTTGGGAGACGGTGAATGGGTGATGAACAATCAGAATATCCCTGTAGAGGCCTATGAGAAACTTCCGGGTTTTTTCAATCCAATCGATTACGATCCCGAGGAGTGGGTAAAGCTGGCCAAAGCCGCAGGAATGAAATACATAACCATCACCAGCAGGCATCACGACGGTTTTTCAATGTTCGACACCAAAGCGAGTGATTACAACATCGTACAGCGAACTCCCTACGCAAAAGATGTTCTCAAGCCCCTGGCGGAAGCCTGCAAAAAAGAAGGCATCAAGCTCTTCTTCTACTATTCGCTGCTCGACTGGCGAAGAGACGACTACTATCCCAGAGGAAGGACGGGCAATGGGATTACCGGTCGTGCGGATTCAGGTGACTGGGAAGAGTACATCGCCTTCATGAAGGCGCAGCTCACTGAATTGCTCACGCAGTACGGAGAAATTGGCGGAATCTGGTTCGACGGTCACTGGGACCAGGTCGACTGGGACGGAAAAGTCTACGGTGACTTGAGGGTTGACTGGCATTACGATGAGCTATATGCCCTAATCCATGAACTTCAACCCCAGTGCCTGATCGGCAACAACCATCACCTTGCTCCGATACCCGGTGAAGACTTTCAAATGTTTGAAAAGGACCTGCCAGGAAAGAACACAACGGGTTGGGGAACAAGCTCGGAAAACATCGGGCAGCTTCCCAAAGAGGTCTGTGAGACCATCAATGGCTCCTGGGGATTCAACCTCCAGGATCAGAAACACAAAAGTGACAAAGAGCTCATCCGCTACCTGATCAGTGCTGCCGGATACGGAAGCAATCTCTTACTCAACGTGGGACCTATGCCCAACGGGAAAATCCAGGAAAAGCATTCGAGCTCGTTGCTGAGCATTGGCAAGTGGCTCGAAAAAAATGGGCAAACGATATATGGCACGCATCAGGGTCCTGTCCCTCCAAGTGATGAAATCGTCTCAACCCAAAAAGGTGATGAGATCTACCTTCATGTTTTGGATGAAAAGAGTAACACCTACTTCATTCCGGGTTTTGCGGGTAAGATCGATAAGATGACCTTTGCTTCCGGACAAAAAGTGAACTACAAAGTCAATGAGTTTGGGCTTGCCTTCAGCGTCCCAGAACAGGAACGAGACTCCATTGATACGATCATCACGATGCGCGTACGGCAGTAACCTCGATTTCAATTTTCATTTTGTCATCGGCCAGTCCGGCGGAAATCATGGTGGCTGCTGGCAGCACGCTTCCAAAATACTTGCGCAGGATGGGCCAGCAAGCTTCAAAATCGTTTGAATCCGGCAAAATATAGGTAACCTTGACGACGTCTTTTAAGGACGAATCGGCTTCAAGGAGGGCATTCTCGATATTCTTTATGCACATTTCGGCTTGTTTGGCGACATCATCAGAAATGGTCATGGTCGCATAGTCATAGCCCGTGGTTCCTGAAACAAAAACCATGTCGCCCACGGCAACCGCCCTGGAATATCCCACTTCCTTCTCAAATCTGGAGCCTGAACTGATGCGTTTGCGTCTCATATCATTCATTCGAATCAGTAGCCACTGAATCAGTAGCCCAGTTTTGCCCGAACCCTTTCAAGAACCCCATCAGCAACTGCGTGTGCTTTCTTCGCACCCTCCAAAAGCACAGCGTCAATCTCTTTCGGATTGCTCATGAAATAGTGATATTTCTCCCGCTCTTCACCGAATTTCTCTACAATCAGCTCATAAAATGCCTGCTTGGCGTGTCCGTACCCATAATTTCTTCCGAGGTAATTGGCTCGCATCTGCTCCAACTGCTCCTCATTCGCCAGCAATCTGTAAAGGGCAAAAAGGTTGCACGTGTCCGGGTTCTTCGGCTCTTCAAGAGGAGTCGAATCGGTCTTGATCTTCATGATCTGCTTGCGGAGCTGCTTATCGGGCAGGAAAATATCGATGATATTGCCTTTTGACTTGCTCATCTTCTCTCCGTCAATTCCCGGAACGTACATAGTGTTTTCCTGGAGCTTTGCCTGGGGAGGCACGAGCGTTTCTCCCATCTGGTGGTTGAATCGGTTTGCCACGTCACGCGCCATTTCCAAATGCTGAAGCTGGTCTTTTCCAACTGGCACAATATCTGCGTCGTACAGGAGTATGTCAGCCGCCATCAGCATCGGGTAGATAAAAAGTCCGGAGTTTACATCTTCCAGGCGATCCGCCTTGTCTTTGAAGCTGTGGGCCAGTGTAAGACGCTGGTAAGGGAAGAAGCAACTCAGGTACCAAGACAACTCAGTGACCTGGGGAACGTCGCTCTGACGATAAAACACCGTTTTCTCTGTATCCACGCCAAAGGCGAGCCAGGTCGCAGCCGTGCTGTAAGTGTTGCCTTTGAGCTCTTCTGCATCCTTGATCTGCGTCAGGGAATGCATGTCTGCGATGAACAAAAATGATTCTTCCCTGGATTCTTTAGCCATGCGGATGGCCGGAATGATCGCACCGAGCAAATTGCCCAGGTGTGGTGTTCCCGTACTTTGAACTCCCGTTAGAATTCTCGACATACCTTTGTAAAATTAAAAGGCAAAAATACGCATTTAGACCTGATGTGCAACTTGCATGGAGCCCAAGACCCGAAGCCTACTTTTTGATGAGGCGGGCGACATAGAGAAGAAGGACGGCACCGACGAGAGCTGTAATCAATGAACCTATGAGACCTCCATCCGCGCTGATCCCCAGCAAACTGAAGACCCAGCCGCCAATGACTCCGCCGACAATGCCCAAAACGATGTTCATAAGAAGACCGAATCCGCCTCCCTGCATGATTTTACCGGCTCCCCACCCTGCGATGGCTCCGATGATAATGAAGTAAAGAAATCCCATTTTTATAAGGTTTAAGATTAGAGATTCTCAAATTTACCAAATTATTTTCAAAGGCTTTTTGCTACTTTTGAGGGTGCCCAGTCAAAAACGGCAAACTCAAGGTCAAACCCATGAAAGACAAGCTCACATACTACGATTCCAAAGAGGAGCGTCTCAACGTCATCACCCATGGCATCGGCTTCGTGCTGAGCATTGTGGCACTGGTGCTACTGATCGTTTACGCCTCCCGCTACGGAACCGTTTGGCATATAACAAGCTTCGCTATTTTCGGTGCCAGTCTCATCGTGTTGTATGCTGCCTCGACCTTCTATCATTACGCGAAAAACCCGGAATTGAGAATCAAACTGAACATCCTTGATCACGCTGCCATCTATGTGCTGATTGCCGGAACCTATACGCCGTTTACCCTGGTCGTGTTGAAAGGCTGGGTTGGCTGGACAATTTTTGGCATTTCCTGGGGCCTGGCACTTATCGGCATAATTTTCAAGGTTTTTTACTTCGGAAAGTTCGACCGGATCTCAACGATTGCCTATGTCCTCATGGGTTGGGTGGTCATTTTCGCCATTAAGCCCCTGATGAACGAGTTGCCGACCAAGGGTCTGCTATGGCTCTTCGGAGGAGGTCTTGCCTACAGTTTTGGAGCCTTCCTGTACAGCAGGAGAAAAATGCGTTTCAATCACGCCCTGTTTCATGTTTTCGTCCTGATCGGAAGTTTTTGTCATTTCATGGCCGTATTCTTCTACGTCTTGCCGGCCGGCTAATTCGAAGCCTCAGTTCTTCCCAAAAGCTAGACTTCCTTTTTGTGTAAAAATCGTGTGAGTTGCATCGAGAGATCTAGAAGAATGATCTTGGCATTGCCGTTTCTTTCGATGTGATAGATCGCGTCTTCGACGGCTTGGTGAATGTCTTCGATGTTGGCTCCATGAATGAAGGGGGCAAACTTTTCCAGGTCAAAGTTTCGCGTTCCGGTCTCGAGATAGACCAACGAACCCGCACCGTAATTCGCCAGCATGGCTTGTCTGAAAAACTGTGAACAGTAGTCCAAAAAGCGCTTCTGGGTCTCCCTCCCTGTTTTTGCAATCTCTTCACTCCACGTGATCAGGTCATGCACGACAGAGGCGTCGCCTTTGGCTTTGAACGCCGTTCGGACCCAGGTGATGAACCATTTTTCAAACGCGAGCTCATTGTCATCCCGCTTCAACATGTGCACGGCTTTGTTCCAGCTGCCATGCGACTGGTGGGCAATTCGCACCGCCTGGCTTTCCTCCAGCTGGTGATCTTCCATGAGCTTGTTCTTGATATCGTATTCGGTCAGTCCCTGGAAGTGCAGGATTTGGCAACGCGAGGCAATAGTCTTCAAGATTTGCTCCTCATCTTCGGCCACCAATAACAAAACCGTTTTTGAAGGAGGCTCTTCAATCAGCTTGAGCAACTTGTTGGCAGCAGAGGTATTCATTTTCTCGGCCATCCAGATGATCATGACCTTGTATCCTCCCTCATAGGCCTTAAGCGATAGTTTTTTAACGATTTCCTCGGCTTCATCCACGCCGATTTGCCCCTGTTTGTTCTCAATGCCCAGGAGCTGGTACCAGTTGAAGAGGCTTCCGTAAGGGTGCCCGGAAACAAACTCCCGCCATTCCTCGAGGAAGGAGTTGCTCGTTGGATGCTTTTTTACTTTTTCATTGGTTGTGACCGGAAAGGCAAAATGCAGATCCGGGTGCGAGAGCTTCTCAAACTTAAGATTGCAAGCCGGGTCGCCGGTATTGTTCTCACCACCCGAGTTGGAGCACAGAATGTATTGAGCATAGGCAATGGCCATGGGCAGGGCACCGCTCCCTGTTGGCGCCACGAAGAGCTGAGCATGAGGAATTCTCCCATTGTCAACGGTGCGTACCAGATGATTTTTGATATTTTCCTGCCCGATGATCTCTGAAAAAAGCATGCTGCCGTCTTTACTTGCAAAGAAAACAAAAAAAGAGCAACCACATCGCTGAGGCACTTGAAAATAGCTATTTTTGCCGGAAACTCAGAAGAACCTTTCATGGTCATCATCACACTTCAGAGAAACAAATGCATCGGATGCAACTATTGCGTCGAATTGGCCCCGAGTCAATTCCAGATGTCCAAGAAAGACGGGAAATCTGTTCTGCTTCATTCTGAGGCGAAAAAGGGATTTCACACCATTAAATCTCCTGACGAGTCCATTTACGACGACGCCGAGAAGGCGAAAGAAGCCTGCCCGGTCAAGATAATCAGCGTAAAAAGAAGCTGATTCCGAGGTCGAATGCAGGGCCGCGCTCCAAAAGCCCGGGTGCTCTTTTTAATTAGGTATTATTGAGTATATTTACCCTAAATTTTCCGGGTCTGTTCTGTGCGATTCAGAATCCAGAACCTTATCGGGTCAGCTGTTACAAAGAAGGGAAATCGATTGACAGTTAAGAAGTTGGCTCATCATTTTGCAAAATACGATATTCTATGAGCTGCAATTCGTGCTCATCTACTATAAAGGGAATCCCAGCGGGATGCAAAAGCAATGGCGCCTGCGCCGACGGCAGTTGTGACAAGCTGAATGTCTTCGACTGGCTTGCCAACATGGAGCTTCCCTCCAGTCAAAAGCCTTTCGACATGGTTGAGGTCCGCTTTAAAAACGGGCGAAAAGGCTTTTATCACAACACCAAAGAGCTTTCGCTCAGCATGGGCGACGTTGTGGCCGTAGAGACATCACCAGGCCATGACATCGGGGTGGTCTCCCTGACAGGTGAATTGGTCCGGGTGCAGATGAAAAAGAAGCGCTCTCGCGGAAGAAAGGAAGAATCCAAACAAATCTACAGAAAGGCGAGTCAAAGGGATATTGACATTTGGAATGCCGCCAAGGGAAAAGAGCTCGAGGTCCAGAGAAAGTCCCGGTTGATCATCTCAAGGCTCCAGCTCAAAATGAAGCTTTCTGATGTGGAGTTCCAGGGAGATGGAAACAAAGCCACTTTCTACTACACGGCAGACGAACGCGTGGATTTCCGGCAATTGATTCGAGAGCTGGCAGGAACTTTCGGCATCCGGGTTGAGATGAAACAAGTCGGTTTGCGCCAGGAGGCGTCCCGTCTGGGAGGCATCGGATCCTGCGGAAGAGAGCTTTGCTGCTCCACATGGCTGACGGATTTCAGGTCCGTGAGCACCTCGGCAGCGAGATATCAGCAACTATCTCTGAATCCTCAGAAGTTGGCGGGTCAATGCGGCAAATTAAAATGCTGCCTGAACTACGAGCTGGATTCCTACCTGGACGCCCTCAAGGGTTTTCCTAAAACCAATCTTTGGTTGCATACCCAAAAAGGAACAGCCGTCTTTCAAAAGATGGATATCTTCAAGGGCTGGATTTGGTATGCCTACAAAGACAATCCGGTCATCTGGCACAAGCTCACCCTTGAGCAAGCCAACCGGATCATCGAATTGAACAAGAAAAACAACAAAGTCAACAGTCTCGAGGAATTTTCGTCAGAGCATGAGTACGAGAAAGAAGTGGAATCCGTGTTCACCGATGTCGTAGGGCAGGACAGCCTTACGCGTTTTGACAAACCCAAGAAGAGCCGTAGAAGAAAAAAAGGCCGGGGAAATCCCAAAGGGAAGTTCAGGAACTCAGGTCGCAAGCCTCAACAAAAGAAGAATTGAGAAGCAGTGTATATGAAAGAGAATAGCAGAGTATTGGCAAATGTCCTGTTGCTGGTTTTTGGCATCGTTTTTCTGAGCTCCTGCAAGAGACAGGTCGTATACAACCAGTTTCAGCCGATTGAAGAAAATCGATGGCACAAAGACTCCCTGATCCATTTCACGATTCCCTCGCAAGACACGGTTCAGAAAAACAACATCTACCTTACCTTGAGAAACAACAAGGAATACGAGTTCAGCAATCTCTTTCTGATCGTAGGCATTCGTTTTCCGAACAATTATCAAATCGTCGACACCCTGGAATACGAGATGACAACGCCTGAAGGTCGATTTCTTGGAACGGGCATTACAGATGTCAAGGAGAATAAACTCGAGTACAAGACAAATGTGACCTTTTCTCAGATAGGTGATTATGACCTCACCGTTCAGCAGGCGATGCGAAAAACCAGAGAAGTTGACGGTTTAGAGTTTTTAAATGGCATCACAGACGTAGGTGTTCAAATTGAAAAGGCGGATTAATGGCAAAGAAAGAACAACAGAAAGAAAAAAGAGGGGCCAGCAAATACACCCGATGGATCTGGAGAATATTCTTTGGAGGTCTCTTGTTTTCCATACTCATCTTCGGTCTCGCTGCACTGGGTGTTTTTGGAAAGCTTCCTTCCTTCGAGGAGTTGGAAAACCCCGAGAGCAACCTGGCTACAGAGGTTATTTCCATAGATGGGGAAACACTGGGGAAATTCTATCGTGAGAACCGGACACCAGTGAAATTCTCAGAGCTTCCTGACAACCTGATCCAGGCGTTGGTTTCAACCGAGGATGAGCGTTTTTACGAGCATTCGGGAATCGATTTCAGAGGTACGGCACGCGCGGCTATCAAACTCGGTAGAGATGGGGGAGCAAGTACCATCACCCAGCAATTGGCCAAGATGCTGTTCACCAAACAGGCTTCTTCCAACATCATGAAGCGACTGATCCAAAAGGTTAAAGAATGGGTCATTTCCATTCGACTCGAGCAGCAGTACACCAAAAATGAGATCATTACGATGTATCTGAACAAGTACGATTTCGGTCACAACGCGGTTGGGATCCGATCGGCTGCGAGAATCCATTTTGGCAAGGAGCCCATGGAACTCAACATCGAGGAATCTGCAATGCTGGTGGGCATGTTGAAAAACTCCTCACTCTACAATCCCATGCGAAGGCCTGAAATGGTAAAGGACAGAAGAAATGTGGTTTTCCTGCAGATGGAAAGAAACGAAGTCATTACCGAAAAAGAAAAGGATTCCCTTCAAACGCTTCCCTTGGAGCTCGACATCAATCTTGAGGGCCACAGCGACGGAACTGCAACCTACTTCAGAGAGTATGTGCGGGAATTCATGAGGGGCTGGATGAAAGACAATCCGAAGCCCAATGGAGAGAACTACAATATTTACAGGGATGGCCTGAAGATTTACGTCACCCTGGATTCACGCTTGCAGCAAAATGCCGAGGAAGCCATGGCAGAGCATATGGCCAATCTCCAAAGGGTCTTTTTGAAGCAACAGAAGAAAAACCCGACAGCTCCTTTTTACGATCTCGACGACGATCAGATCAAAAATACCATGCGGGCCGCGATGAAGCGCAGCGACCGATGGAGAAAAATGAAGCAGAACGGGGCTTCTGACAAGGAGATCGAGGAGTCATTTTTCAAGGAGACACCGATGCGCGTCTTTTCCTGGAAAGGAGATATTGACACGGTCATGACGCCCTATGATTCGATCCGGTACAACAAATTCATCCTGCAGTCGGGTTTGCTCTCTACCGATCCGACCACAGGTCATGTCAAGGCCTGGGTGGGTGGAATAAATTACAAGCACTTCCAGTACGACCATGTGAAACAGGGACGTCGACAAGTAGGTTCTACCTTCAAGCCCTTTGTCTATGCCACTGCTATCAATCAGCTGGGCCTCTCGCCTTGCGACGAGTATCCGAACACCCCATATACCATTCCCGCTGGGAAATATCACCTCGAAGAAGACTGGACACCGAAAAACTCCAGTGAGAAATACGGAGGGCTCCTGTCTCTTAAAAACGCCCTGGCCAACTCGGTCAATGTGATCTCGGCCAACCTGATCGACCAGACAACCCCTCAGAATGTGGTGAAAATGGCTCGCAATCTCGGAATTGAGGCGGATCTTCTCGCTGTTCCTTCCATCGCCTTGGGAACCATTGACCTCAGCTTGTACGAGATGGTCGGCGCACTCAACACCTTTGCCAACAAGGGCATGTATGTCAAACCCATGATGATCCTGCGCATTGAAGATAAAAATGGGACCATTTTGGAGGAATTCAGCCCGGAAACGCGCGAGGTCCTGAGTGAGAGCATCGCCTATGCAACAGTAAATCTCATGGAAGGCGTTGTGAAATACGGTTCCGGGATTCGGCTCCGAACCACCGGAGGAAAATACGTAGACAATATCGTGACTGGCTATCCGTACAAATTCAACAACCCGATCGCAGGAAAGACAGGAACAACCCAAAATCAATCGGATGGATGGTTCATTGGCATGGTGCCAAACCTTTCCACAGGGGTCTGGGTAGGCGCTGAAGACCGATCTGTGCATTTTGTAGACCTGACCCGTGGGCAGGGAGCCTCAATGGCCCTTCCGATCTGGGCTCTTTTCATGAAAAAGAACTACGCCGATGAATCACTCGGCATAAGCAAAGAGGAGTTTGAGCGACCCGAGGATCTCACCATCAACGTCGACTGCGACAAGGAGGTCGATCCGGAGGAAGACCAGTTGGTTCCGAAACCTGACCCCAATGAAGAAATAGAATTCTAATGAAACCTCTGCATTCCTGGCATCCGGATAAAGAAGTGATCGAAAACAGCAATATCCACAGGATGATGCTGGAAAACGGTTTCAGTGACTACCCGGAGTTTTGGAAATGGTCAGCGACAGACAAACCGGAATTCTGGAAACAGACGCTTTCGAACCTGGGCATCCGCTTTGAGCGCAAATATGACAAGATTCTCGATCTGAGTTTGGGTGAGGAACATGCGAAATGGATTCCTGGCGCCCGTTTGAACATCGTTGATTCCTGCTTCCAGAATGCGGATGACTCTACTAGCGTTGTTTACCAGGAAGAAAACGGGGCCCTGCAAAGGGTCAGTCAAAAACAACTTCTTCAGCAGGTCAATCGCCTGGCTAACAGCCTCATCGACGAAGGGCTTCGTCCCGGGGATCGCATTGCCATCGACATGCCCATGACCCTGGAAGCCGTTTGCATATACCTGGGGGCCATCAAAGCGGGAATTGCAGTAGCGACCATAGCCGACAGCTTCACCCCAAACGAGATCGGGGTTCGCTTGCGAATTACCCAGCCGAAACTGCTTTTCACCCAGGATCTGCTTCATCGGGCTGGAAAGACTTTGCCCATGTATGCCAAGGTCCTCGAGGCACAACCCCCAAAAACCATAGTCATTCGCACCTCGCAAGAAGGACCCGAACTTCGGGAAGGAGATCAGTACTATTTTGATTTCCTGGTTGCAAAAGATGAATTTGAGAGTCATATCTGCGATCCTGAAGAGGCCATCACCATACTTTTCTCATCAGGAACCACCGGAGAGCCCAAGGCGATTCCCTGGAATCACATAACGCCTGTCAAGGGGGCGTCGGATGGATACTACCACCATGACATCCATGCGAACGACGTCGTCTGCTGGCCCACGAATCTCGGCTGGATGATGGGGCCCTGGCTCATTTTCGCGGCACTGATCAACAAAGCCACAATCGCACTGTATTACGGCGCCCCATTGGGAGAGGGTTTCGGGCGTTTCGTCCAGGATGCACGGGTTACCATGCTGGGCGTTGTGCCGAGCATCGTTCGCCAGTGGAAAATTACGGGCTGCAACGAAGCCTTTGACTGGAGCAGCATCAATTGTTTCAGTTCGACCGGCGAAGCCTCCAACCCCGAGGAAATGACCTACCTGATGAATCTGGCGGGCAACAAGCCAGTTATCGAGTATTGCGGGGGCACAGAAATTGGGGGAGGTTACGTGACAAGCACAGTTGTTCAAACCAATATCCCAAGTACTTTTTCTTCGCAGGCCCTCGGCGGAGAGTTCGTGCTTCTTGACGAGAATGAACAGCCCGCTGATGCCGGGGAGATGTTTTTGATCCCACCTATTCCCGGGCTCTCTTCGGAACTGCTCAACCGGGATCATCACGAGGTTTATTTCAAGGGGAATCCCAGGTATCGGGGTATTCAGCTGCGCAGGCACGGAGACGAGCTCATACGACTGGAAAATGGCTATTACAGGGCTCAGGGAAGGTCGGATGACGCCATGAATCTCGGAGGCATCAAGGTGTCCTCTGTTCAGATCGAAGAAGTGATCAACAAACTGGAATTTATAAAAGAATCTGCGGCAATTGCTGTATCTCCCGAAGAGGGAGGTCCAAGCGTGCTTGTCATTTATGCTGTCTGCCTGCCTTCAAATGAAACGCCGGAAAACAAACTCAGGCTGACACAATCCATTGTCAAGAAGCAGCTGAATCCACTTTTCAAGGTGCAAGAACTGATTGAAATCGACAAGCTGCCCAGAACTGCCTCTGGCAAAGTCATGCGACGCGAATTGAGAAAATCCCACAAAAAACAGAACTAACAGTTTTATCAGAAACAACAGAAGATGAAAATTCTTTCCTATAACGTAAACGGCATTCGGGCCGCTTTGAAAAAGGGTTTTATGGACTGGCTTCAAGCGGCTGACCCCGACGTGCTGTGCATACAGGAGACCAAGGCCCACCCGGAACAACTCGATCTCCAGCTTTTTGAAGATGCCGGATACCACCATCACTATTGGTTCTCTGCCCAGAAAAAAGGTTACAGTGGAGTGGCCGTGCTGTCCAAACGCGAACCCAAAAATGTGGCTTACGGAACCTCCATTGAATCCATGGACTTGGAAGGGCGCAACCTCCGGCTGGACTTTGAGGAGCTTTCGGTCATGAGCCTGTACCTTCCTTCGGGAACCAATGACGCCCGCCTTGATTTCAAACTCAACTACATGGCTGAATTCCAGGAATACGTCAATGATTTGAAAAAGGAGATTCCAAACCTGCTGATCTGTGGTGACTACAACATTTGTCACGAAGCGATTGACATTCACAACCCCGTTCAGAATAAAAACACCTCGGGCTTCCTGCCTGTTGAAAGGGAATGGATTGGCAACTTTATCGACAGTGGTTTTATCGACACCTTCAGGCACTTCAACAAGGAGCCGCACAATTACTCCTGGTGGAGCTATCGAGCCAATGCCAGGAACAACAACAAAGGTTGGAGAATCGACTACTGCATGGCAACTGAGCCTCTCGAGTCTAACCTGAAAAGGGCGTTCATCCTGCCAGAAGCCAGGCACAGTGACCACTGTCCGATAGGGGTGGAATTCGAGTTCTAAGGCTCAGCCGATTATTAGATCAGGGCGTTTTTTCGATCAGGCCGTTTTATTGGCTAGCTGTCCACAGGCGGCGTCAATGTCCTTTCCTCGGCTCCGCCGGATGTTCACAACGATGTGATTCCTTTCCAGGTCTTGCCTGTATTTTTCGATCACCTGTTCGTCAGCCTGCTCAAAACCGTCTTCTTCGATCGCGTTGTATTCGATCAGGTTCACCTTTGAGGGAACCCGTCTGCAATAGGCCACCAAAGCATCTATGTCTTGTTGACGATCATTGATCCCTTTCCAGACCACATACTCGAAAGTAACCCGGCTATTGGTCTTTTCGTACCAATACTGGAGAGCTTCCAGCAGATCCTCCAGGTTGGATTTCTCGTTGATGGGCATCATGGTGGAGCGAACCTCGTCAATGGCCGAATGGAGCGAAACAGCCAGGTTGAAACGGACCTCGTCATCTGCCAGCTTCCTGATCATCTTGTGGAGCCCGACGGTGGACAGGGTGATCCGCCTGGGTGACATACCCAGACCCTCGGGTGAGGTGATCATCTCGATCGACTTCAAGACATTCTTGTAGTTCAGCAGGGGCTCTCCCATGCCCATAAAAACAATGTTGCTGAGCTTGTGATTTTTATACGCCCTGCTCTGCTGGTCTATGGCAACCACCTGGTCGTAGATCTCATCGGGGTTCAGGTTTCGCATCTTCTTGAGCCGTGCCGTGGCACAGAAGGTGCAATCCAGACTGCATCCCACCTGGCTTGAAACGCAGGCCGTGGTGCGGGTCGAGGTCGGAATAAAGACAGATTCTACAATCAAGCCGTCGTGAAGCCGGATGGCATTCTTAACCGTTCCGTCAGAAGATTGCTGCATCTGATCCACGCGAATGTGATTGATCACAAAATGAGTGTCGAGAAACTCCCGGGTCTCCTTAGAAAGATTGGTCATTTCCTGGAAGCTGTGAACACCTTTGTTCCAGAGCCATTCATAGACCTGGTTCCCGCGAAATGACTGCATGCCGTTCTCCGAGAAAAAAACTCTAAGTTCTTCCCGGGTCAGGGCTCGTATGTCTCTTTTGGGTGCCATCAAAAAAAAGCGCCCTGGAAACGGGCGCTTCAACTTTTATAAATTAGAGAATCAGCATCGCATCGCCGTACGAATAGAACTTGTATTCGTTCTTGACGGCTTCTGCGTAAGCTTTCTTCAGAAAATCATGTCCGGCAAAGGCCGAGGTCATCATCATCAAGGTAGACTTTGGCGTATGAAAATTCGTGATCATGCAATTGGCCACGCTGAACTCGTAGGGAGGAAAAATGAATTTATTGGTCCAACCCTCAAATGGTTTTAAATGAGCGTCCGCTGACACCGAGCTCTCCATGGAGCGCATTACGGTCGTTCCGACTGCGCATACCCTTTTCTTTTCGTCAAGGGCACGGTTCACAGCGTCTGCTGTAGAAGCAGGAATGATTACCTCCTCGGAATCCATGCGGTGTTTTGACAGGTCCTCAACTTCCACCGGATTGAAGGTGCCCAGACCAACGTGCAATGTAAGTTCTTTGAGGTCGACTCCTTTGATCTCGAGTCGCTTCAAAAGGTGCTTCGAAAAGTGAAGACCTGCTGTTGGTGCCGCTACCGCTCCCTCATGCTTGGCATAAATGGTCTGATAACGCTTCTCATCCTCGGGTTCTACGTCCCTTTTGATGTATTTCGGGAGCGGGGTCTCCCCCATCTCGTTCAATTTCTTGCGGAATTCTTCGTACGATCCGTCATACAAAAAGCGAAGTGTTCTTCCGCGTGAGGTGGTGTTATCGATGACTTCAGCGACCAGGCCGCTGTCTTCACCGAAAAAGAGCTTGTTACCGATTCGGATCTTTCGGGCCGGGTCAACCAGCACATCCCACAAACGGCTCTCCGCGTTGAGCTCCCTAAGAAGAAAAACTTCAATGCGCGCCCCGGTCTTTTCCTTGTTTCCATAGAGACGGGCCGGAAAAACCTTGGTATTGTTGAATACGAGTATGTCTCCCTCATCAAAATAGTCCACAAGGTCCTTGAAGGTTTTGTGCTCGATTTTCTCCGTATCTCTGTGGAGGACCATAAGCTTGGCCTCGTCGCGATGTTCGGATGGGTATTCTGCCAGTAAGCCTTCGGGCAAGTCGTAATTGAAATGGGATAGCTTCATAGTTAAATTGTCGTTTTTTTAATGAATAGCGTGCAAATATACGATCTCGACAAGGGCCTTGTCAAGTGTTTTCCAAATTAAATTGGAATTTCGGACCAATTATGCATTGTGTTGGATGAATGCCTATCTTTACCCAAAATTTTCCACATGTCAAGTAAAGTCACTCCATACAAGGATTCTTCCCTGGGAAAAAAGGAACAGGTGACACAAATGTTTGACAATGTCTCTTCCAATTACGACACGCTCAACAGGATTTTGACCTTCGGAATTGATGTGGGCTGGCGAAAGAAGGTGGTCCGGATGGTCATGGATGCCCAGTCAAAGAAAGTACTCGATGTCGCAACCGGAACGGGGGATCTCGCCATCATGTTCGGAAAAGAAGCGACTGAAGA
>CBDUAY010000042.1:0-18691 GCA_965365245.1 uncultured Flavobacteriaceae bacterium
TTGCCCTGAACCTGTCGTCCATGACATTCATGATCGCGGTAGGGCTGGGTGTTACCGCCACTATTCGAGTCGGAAACCAAAAGGGGCTGAAAAGGTTTGGGGAGCTGAAAAGGATCAGCCTTTCTATTTTTCTTCAGGTCTTTATCATCGAGTTTTTCTTCGCGCTCGGTTTCTTTCTGTTCAAAGATTATTTGCCGATGCTTTACATCGACAATGTGGAAGTGGTCACCACAGCGGCATCTCTGCTGCTCATCGCCGGACTCTTTCAACTTTCCGATGGATTGCAAGTTGTCGTGCTGGGTGCCCTCAGAGGGCTCCAGGACGTTAAGATTCCGACCTATATCACTTTTGTCGCTTACTGGATTGTGGGCTTTCCCATCTGTTATCTCCTGGGCAAAACCCTTGAAATGGGTTCACAGGGCATATGGATTGGGTTGCTTGCGGGACTCACGGCTTCGGCCCTGATGTTACTGGTTCGGTTCAAATATTTGACTAAAAAGCTTATGGAGAATGAATAACATGGGCATTGTATTCAATCAGTCGTTCAAAAACACGTTGATTCTCATACTTGGATTTGCGATTGGTGGCATCAATGTGCTCTTTTTGTACACTCATTTTCTGGAGGCCGAGTATTTTGGCCTTGTCACCTTCCTGCTCTCCTCGGCAAACCTGGTGATGCCCTTGCTTGTTTTCGGGATGCAGCATACCATAGTGAAGTTTTTTTCCTCGTATGGCACCCGGGAGGAACAAGACAATTTCCTGATTCTGGCTCTTGTTTTGCCGTTGCTTTTCATTGTGCCACTTGCTTTTATCGGAACGCTCTTCTACAGTGAGATTGCGCAATTCCTCTCCCGTGAGAACATCATCATAGAGCAATACACCTATCTGATCTTCGCTGTTGCGGTTTTCATGGGATACTTCGAAGTCTTCTACGCCTGGAGCCGCGTTCAACTGAAGTCGGTTTTTGGGGGTTTTGTCAGGGAGATTTTTGCCCGAATCTGCGTGTCCGCGCTGCTTGTTTCGGTTTACTTTGGATGGATCGGAAATGAGACCTTTGTCTACGCCGTTGCCTTAGTGTACCTCTTGCGAATGATCATTATGAAGATCTACGCGCTTTGGGTCTATCTTCCGCGCTTTCGCGGATTCAGTCTTCCTTCCAACATCCGAGAAATCATGTCGTTTTCAGTCTACATCATCCTGGCAGGTTCGGCCGGCACCATACTCCTGGAGATCGACAAGTTCATGATACCTCAGCTCACTGACATAGCTGAAGTGGCCTATTACTCCGTTGGGGTCTACATCGCCTCGGTGATCGCGATTCCGAACCGGGCCATGCAGCAGATCATCAATCCGATCACGGCGAAGGAGCTCAATGCGAATAATTTAGCAGAAGTGGAGAATCTCTATCGAAGAAGCTCCCTGAATCTTCTGATTGTTGGGGGTTTGCTCTTTTTGTTGATCAATTCCAACATTCGTGAGATCTACCAGTTCATAGACAGACCTGAATACACGGCCGGAATGTCTATTGTCCTGATCATTTCACTTTCAGAATTGATCAAGCTTTCGCTGGGGACCAATGGAGCTATTTTGACGAATTCCAACTTATATCGCATCCTCTTTTACTTCTCTTTGGGCATGGCTGCCAGTGTTTTCGTGCTCAATAAGGTGCTCATCGAATCCATGGGCATAGAAGGAGCGGCCCTTGCTACTTTGATCGTAGTCCTGGTTTTTGGGGTGATCCGGGTCTATTACGTATATCGAAAATTGGCGATGCAGCCCTTTGACAGAAAATCAGGCGTCGTTTTGCTATTGATTGGGCTCATCTTTGCAGTTTTCTTTTCGATTCAATTGAATTTGCCGCCTTTGATAGCTATTTTGATCAAGAGCATTCTAATTTCACTGATTTTCTTCTTTTTGATTTTAAGGATGAGAATATCAGAGGACCTCAACTCTTTTTTTAATAATTTAGTCAGTAGATCGAATAAGGAATAATGGAGTACCTCATGCATGTCGGATTGGGTTTTGTGATGGCTTATTTAAGCCTTGTCCCTCCGGGCATGCTCAATATGACGGCCGTCAGGACTGCAATCGAAAAGGGTAGTCATTCGGGCAGGTGGTTCGCGCTGGGCGCGGCTCTCGTAGTCATTCCCCAGGCTTTTGTGGCCCTGGTGTTCGCCAAATTCTTTGCGCAGCACCCAGAAATCGTGGAAAGACTCAACTATGCGGGCATTGTGGTGCTTTTTGGCTTATCGGTTCTTTTCTTTGTGCAGGCTCGTAAAAAGTTCAAAGGGGAAGGGAAGAAACGATCGGGTAAGAGCTTTTGGGTGGGCATGCTGATGTCGACCATGAATATGCTGGCCATACCTTTTTACCTGGTGCTCAGTTCAGTTTTGGAAAATCGCGGGATGCTGGTTACCGAACAGCCCTTTATCAACCTTTTTGTGACCGGGGTCTTCCTGGGGGCCTTTGGGCTCTTCATGACCTATGTTCGGTTTGCCGATGTGATTCAAAAAAGAGCGCAATTCATCGCCAGGAACATCAATTATATCCTGAGCGCGTTGTTCTTCATCCTTGGAATTTTGACATTCCTTAAGATTATGAAGTAATATTTTTTAAATTAGCGACAAATAAATAAACTGTCCTGAATGATTCCTGCCATTATCCAGAACCTCAACCGGGGAGTCAACTTGCTAAATTCCATAGATGACGTCCAGTACAGAGACAATTCTACAGCGCCGTATTACTCGAGTATAGGTGTGCATATGCGACATGTCCTGGATGTTTTTGACTGCATCCTCAGAGGACTGGAAACCGGAATGATCGATCTCTCCGACAGGAAAAGAAACGAGATGGCAGAAACTCATGTGGCAATGGGTATCAATTACTTTTCGGAGGTCAAATCCAGGCTTCTGGAACTCGAGCACGAAGACTTGGATCGATCCGTGAAGGTAAAAGACGATTTGGGTATGGGCATGGTGACAGCCAACTACACACTTGCAGCCGCGTTGATTCAGGCGCACAGCCACGCAATTCACCATTTTGCCAGCATTGGCTATATCATTTCACAACTCGGTATCAGCTTGCCTGACGGGGATTTCGGTTACAACCCGACCACCCCGAAAAAAAACCTGCAGTAGAGTCAGATTTCTGCAGCGCTCAGGGTTTTCAGCATTTGACTGTGACTTCTCAGCCATCTCATATTATTTATGTATTCCAACACACCCGGGTATGCCACCTGGTTCTTGTGGTGGTTGATGTGTGCAATTCGACTCATGATCTTCCAGTGTGAATTGATGGTTTTAAGAGCGTTCAGGAATGATGCGTTTTCATGAGAAGCATCGTAGATATGAGTAGGCTCTGAAATGATGCCGTTGACCTCGATGACCTTGAAATGCTCCCCTTTTAGAAGCAGGTCGTGATCCTCGTACTTGATGTCTAGCCTTCCGTAGTAAAAGCCCTCCATGGGTTTGCATATCCGATCCATAAAGGCATTGAGATCCTGGTCAATAAGGTGGTTCCCGTTTACAAAACGGGTGCCTTTCGAATGGTTGCCAATAACCGAAAGAAGGAGCTCCTCTCCCTCTTTCAATACACGATCGATCTGCTCTCTGTGAATTCGGGTGAAGAGGTCCGCGTACAAATAAGCCCTGGCATCGTCATGGATGAGCTCTCCGATGCTTTTAGAACCGTCCCCGACGACCTTCAGGAACTCTTTGATGGTTACCGAGGTGACCTGGCCGTGGTCCTGCCCGGGGTATCGGTGGTAAAATATTCCCAGCTCTTTCGTGTACGGTATGAACTCCTGTATCAAAACATCCGTGGTCACTTGCTTGAGGTATTTCGATAAGGCTTCCGGAGAGTCCAACTTCTTTACAAGGTAACCTCTGAAGCCACGGTCCGGTTTGGCAATCAGCGGAAAGTGCAGCCCGTTTTCCTTAAGCTTTTTTTCCAGGTCAATTCTGTTTTCCCCAGAGATCAAAAGGCTTTTGGGTCGGTATTTTTCCTGAACCAGGCTCAAGGTGTTGAATTTGGACTCCGTGCCGTTGCCCGAATAGGGGATGCCCGGGTTGGCCGTCAAGTAGTGATTCGGATGTCCCTCCCTGAGGAAGCGCATAAAGAAAAACGGCAGCAGAGGCACATAGTAAGTGTAAGTGGGCCAATGTTCCCATTCCGTTAGGCGGGTCCATTTGGCGCTTTTTCTCATCGGGCAAAAAGGGATTTCAAGATGAGTCGAAAGGCCTGTGCCACGAGAACTATTGTAAGAACGACAAGGAAGCATCCCAATATGAGCAGCCAATAGCTTTGATCTCTGCGGAGCATTTTAAAGCCGATGGTCACCAGGATGGGGGAAGCGAATAAAAGGGGCAAAGAAATGGCGAGGTATTTCATGCCTTTTTGGAAGACGGATTTGGCCTCAGGGTCTGAAAATATTTTCTCTTTGCGTTTCATTCGTTTGGATGGGTGATGGTTCTTTACCTTAGGAATAAATATAGACCAGAAAGCCCAATTCACCAAAAAAGCTCCCATCTGGGAGCTTTTTCTATTTTGAATAATATAAGAAAGACCAGGTTTATTAAGCCAGGGCCTTGTCCAGGTTGCTCTTGAGAGCATCCAGGAATTCCTGCGTGTTGAGGTAATCATCGGAAGTCATGGCATCTTTGTGAATCAACAGAGCCAGATCCTTTGTCATTTTACCACTTTCTACCGTGTCGATGCAAACTTGCTCAAGCGTTTGGCAGAAATCAATGAGTTCCTGGTTTCCGTCGAGTTTTCCACGATGCATCAAACCTCGCGTCCAAGCGAAGATGGAAGCTATTGGATTCGTTGAGGTTTCCTTTCCTTGCTGATGCTGCCTGTAATGTCTTGTGACGGTTCCGTGTGCAGCCTCTGCTTCAACAGTTTTTCCGTCCGGTGTTACCAAAACAGAGGTCATCAGCCCTAGAGAACCGAAGCCTTGAGCGACGGTGTCCGATTGTACGTCTCCGTCATAGTTTTTACAGGCCCAGACAAATCCGCCATCCCATTTCATAGCCGCGGCTACCATGTCATCGATCAATCTGTGCTCATAGGTGATTCCGGCCGCAGCGAACTTTTCCTTGAATTCTGTCTGGTAGACTTCTTCAAAAATATCCTTAAAACGACCATCGTAGGCTTTCAGGATTGTATTTTTCGTACTGAAATAAAGATTCCATCCTTTAGTAAGCGCCTGGTTGAAGCTGGAGCGGGCAAAACCATAGATTGAAGAGTCAATATTGTACATTGCCATGGCCACGCCTCCTTCTTGAAAATTGTATACTTCGAAGCTTTGTGGTTCACTTCCGTCTTCAGGAGTAAAGGTCAGAGTAAGTTTTCCTTTCCCTTTGGTAACAAGGTCTGTGGCCTTGTACTGATCTCCAAAGGCGTGTCTTCCGATGCAAATGGGTTTCGTCCAACCCTGAACATACCTGGGTACGTTTTTCATGATGATGGGTTCCCTGAAAATTGTGCCGCCTACGATATTTCTGATGGTTCCGTTTGGAGAGCGCCACATCTTTTTCAGGCCGAATTCTTCAACTCTAGCCTCGTCAGGAGTGATGGTTGCACATTTGATGCCTACGTTGTACTTTTTAATGGCCTCCGCCGCGTCAACCGTTACCTGGTCATCTGTGTCGTCACGATGTTCAACCCCGAGATCGAAGTACTTGATATCGAGATCCAGGTAGGGAAGAATGAGCTGGTCTTTGATGAATTTCCATATGATTCTTGTCATCTCATCGCCATCGAGCTCGACCACCGGGTTCGAAACTTTTATTTTAGTCATTGTCGCTTAGATTTAAATTGCTGCAAATATAATAAACCATCGCTTAGTTTATCCCGGCTTTTGGCAAAAAAAAGTGGAAAAGTAAAAGCCACGGAAAAGATGCATTTCTCCATGGCTTTCGGTTTGGTCGAGCAGTCTTTGACACTAGTCAAGAACTGCTTTGTTTTAAAATAGGGGGGAGCTGTTGTTCGTATTACATCAGACCCTATTTTAAACTGTCCAGTCATTCCCAAAAACATCTTGCGCTAAACACTTTGGTCTATGATGCATCTGAACAGCAATAGAAATAAATCTACTGGCACCTGAGCTGGTCAGGACGATTTTCATAACATTGGGGATGTCCTGAAAAGCTAGGAGCTTAAGCAAAATTAAAAGATAAGGGTTTTAAACTGGTGGGAATCAGGCTTAAAGAAGTCAACAGCTTATTAACAGGACTTGTTAACAATTGTTCATAACTGCTCGGTTGTGAATTGAGAAACACCTGAAAAAAAGATATCCATAACAAAGATGTGACTCTTTGTTATGGATACTTGTCGAAACATCCGCTTGAAATTGATTAATTATCCTCACATTTGCATGTTCCAATACATCCGCTTCAAGCTTTAATTTCTACGGAAACCATTCCTGTGCTTTCCTCTCACGACCCGGAGGTCGATCTCTTGACAACACATTCCTGACATCCTTTTTGCAACCACTAACCTTTAAATCCTGATATTTATGCTAAATACAATGATTGTAACAAAAGGATTCGTGCTTGCCCCAGGATACGTGATCCTGGCAGAATGAAAATTCAAAACGACACTGACTTCATCAAGCCGAGGAATACACCTCATATCAACTCTGTCAGCTTAGAACTGACCTTCATCCTTGATTCAAATGTACGTGTAAAATATCCTTATAACCAAAAATTGATGAGAGTTCTTTTTAACAAGAATTCAAGAGCGGTTATAAACATTTGTTAATAAGAAAACCCCTTCAATCAATAGACTGAAGGGGTTTGTATTTTCATGGATTTGGACCCAATTAAGATCTGCGTTCTTTGATCTGGGCTTTTTTACCTGTGAGGTTTCTGAAGTAGAAAATTCGAGCTCTTCTAACTTTTCCTCTCTTGTTGACTTCAATTTTTTGAATTGCAGGCAGGTTGATCGGGAAGATTCTTTCAACGCCAATTGTGCCTGACATTTTTCGAATCGTAAAGGTTTCGGAGGCTCCGCTTCCTCTTCTCTGGATCACAATTCCTTTAAAGAACTGAGTTCTCGTTTTAGAACCCTCTCGAATCTCATAATAAACGGTGATCGTGTCTCCCGCTGAGAATTCGGGTATCTCATTCTTGGTTACGAATTCACTCTGTACAAAATCTACTAAATTTCCCATTGTTCTCTGTTAAAATGGTTTCAAACAAAAACCAACATTCACGATTCTCGCCAGAGGTTAATTTTGCGTGTGCAAATTTATAAAATAAATCGGATTAAAAAACAAGAGAGATCGATATTTTACTGATCTCGAATCGAAATCTAACTTCCTTTTTTACTGGAAGTTGCGTCATCTTCGTAAAGATCAGGGCGAAGAATGCGTGTTCGAGAGACCGATTGCTCATGTCTCCATTGCTCAATTTTTGGAAAGTTTCCCGACAGGAGTATCTCGGGCACCTTCATGCCGTCGTATTCTGCCGGACGGGTGTAAACGGGAGGTGCCAGCAGACCGTCCTGGAAGGAATCGGAAAGGGCAGAGGTCTCATCTCCCAGCACCCCAGGGATCAGTCTGACCACTGCGTCGCACAATACTGCCGCTGCCAGTTCTCCGCCGGAAAGGACGTAGTCCCCTATGGAAATCTCCAGGGTCACAAAACGATCCCGCACACGTTGGTCAACACCTTTGTAATGGCCTGTCAGCAAAATCAGATTTTCAGCTCCAGAAAGTCGGTTGGCGATCCCCTGGTTCAGCACCGGGGCATCCGGTGTGAGGTAGATGATCTCATCGTATGAGCGTTCGCCCATCAACTTGCTTATGCATTTATCGATAGGCTCCATCATCAAAACCATGCCGGCTCCCCCTCCAAACTGATAATCGTCTATTTTGCCATAACTGTTCACAGCATAATCCCGCAAGCTGTGAAAGCAGATTTCAGCCAGGCCCTTGGTCTGGGCCCTTTTTAAAATAGAATGTTCGAACGGGCTTTGAATAAGTTCGGGAGCCACGCTTATTATATCGATACGCATGCCGCAAATATATTATTTTTTGAATGCCCTGATCATCCGATTCTTGCCGTAGATGTCCTTTCTGACTTCAATGTCCCTGAAATTCAGGTCTGAGAGGATCTTACAGGTCTGCTTAGACAGATTCTCATTGATTTCGAAAAAAAGAATTCCGTTTTCATTTAGACTCTCCTTGCTCAAAGACGCAATTTTCCTGTAAAACAGCAAGGGGTCTTCATCGTTCACAAACAAGGCGAGGTCCGGTTCGTGCCTGAGCACATTTCCACGCATCTCATTCTTCTCGCTCAAGCGCACATAGGGCGGATTGCTAACGATCACATCGTAGTTATCGGCAAGGCTTTGAGCAGTCAGAATATCCAATTCGAAAAAGTTTACTTGGGCGCCCAATCTCTCGGCGTTATGACCTGCGAGCTCGAGCGCGCCCTTTGAAATGTCAAGGGCATGAACCTCTGCTTGAGGCAGCTTCAGGGCCAGCGAGATGGGGATGCATCCGCTACCTGTGCCTATGTCCAGTATCTTTAAATGCGGTTTGTCTTCAACAGTTTCCAATATCCACCAGACGAGCTCTTCCGTTTCAGGTCTTGGAATGAGCACATTTTCATTTGTCCTGAATGTCATTCCGGCAAAATCGGTGCTACCTATTATATATTGAATGGGTCTTTCCTGTTCCAATTCCCCGAGCGCTTCCAAGAATACATCCTCAGGCCATTGTTTGCTCATGAGCTCTGGATCAAGAGCCAGGTCAACTTTTCTTGTCCCGAAATGATGCTCCAGCAACAAGTGAAAAAACGAATGAATTTCAGTTTCTGGATAGAGGTGTTTCAGTTTCTGCAAAAAAAGACTCTTGATCTCTGGAAGTGTCATGGTGGCAACTTTCTTGCGGTGATAAGGCTTCAAAGGTAATCTTTTTATAAATTCGCGTTTCATCATCAGGGCATTGAACGAACGAGAAAAATACATGCGCCGCTGCCTGCAACTGGCTGCGAATGGATTGGGAAGCACCTATCCAAACCCACTTGTCGGGTGTGTGATTGTTCACCAGGGAAAGATCATTGGTGAGGGATGGCACCGAAAAGCCGGGGAGGCTCATGCCGAGGTCAATGCCATTGATTCGGTAGAGGATAAGACTCAGTTAAAAGATTCGGAGCTCTACGTCAATTTGGAGCCTTGTTCTCATCACGGAAGGACACCCCCGTGCGCCGACCTGATTGTCAAAATGGGGATTCCACGCGTATTCATTGGAAGTCTGGATGACAATGCAAAGGTAAATGGGACTGGCGTCGCAAGGCTTGAGAAAAATGGTTGTCAGGTGACGACAGGAATTCTTGAAAAAGAGTGCAGGGAATTGAACAGAAGGTTCTTTACCTTTCACAGCGAGAAAAGGCCATATATCATTTTGAAATGGGCGGAAAGCGCTGACGGCTTTCTGTTTCCTCCTGAAAATAGAGCAGAAGAAAAGGGCCCGGTTTGGATTTCAAATGAGTATTCACGTCAATTGGTTCACAAATGGAGAGCCGAAGAAGGTGCAATACTCGTAGGGACCCGAACCGTCCTGCAAGACGATCCCAGTCTGACAGTAAGAGAAGTGAAAGGGAATTCCATATTGAGACTGGTCATCGACAGGCAGGGAAAATCCGACTGGGCAAGCAAAGTATTTCAAAGCGGTTCTCAGACGGTCGTTTTTGCTAGCAGGGATGATCATCCGGGTTCTGTTCCTGAAGAATTGAAGAAGAGCGTTCGAATCGAAGAATTGGACTTTTCTGCTTCACTGCCCGAGCAAATCGCTGATTTTTTATTTAGACAAGAGGTGCAGTCACTAATCATAGAGGGGGGTGCCGTGACACTGAATTCATTCATTGAGGCCGGACTTTGGGATGAAGCTCGCATTTTTAAAGGAGAAAATAGATTCAATGGGGGGATTAGCGCACCGAATTTACCGGGGGTCCCCTTGAGTGAAAAACTCATTGGGGGAGATCGGCTCCTTTTTTACAGAAAAGAGAAAAAATAGAGCCCGCGACCTCTAATAGTCCGCGACCACGAAAAGAAAATGGAAACCTACAAAACCCTGAAAGCCCCCATTGAATCTCCGGTTTACAAGGTAAAGGGAAGCAAATTCATCTCCTATGCTTATCCAGTCGGCTCCAGGGAGGAAATCGATCAGCTTTTAGGAGATTTACGCGCCGAACATCCTAAGGCGAACCACTGTTGCTATGCCTGGAGGCTTGGAAAGGAGAAGTTTGAGTACCGGTACAATGACGATGGAGAGCCTGCAAATAGTGCGGGAAAGCCCATTTACGGTCAGATTCTGTCCTTTGAGCTAACTAATGTGCTCATCGCGGTCATACGGTATTTTGGTGGCACTAAACTTGGAGTCGGTGGCCTGATCCAGGCTTACCGGGAGTCGGCTCGTTTGGCTTTAGATCATGGGTCTGTGATACGAAAAGAGATCAAATTGCCCTTCCGGCTCGAATTTGACTATCCGCAGATGGACAAGGTGATGCGACTCATAAAAGAAAAGCAGATTGAGATCATAAGTCAGGAGATGGATATGAGAGTCCAACTTGAATTGTTGGTAAGCAAAAGCAAAGAGATGGTTTTTCGAGAAAGTCTTGCTCAGATGCATGAGGTGCAAGTGAAGGACCTCGAAGGCCTCGATTGAAGCTTTAATCAAAGTGGGCGTTGATGCTATTCAGGAGTTCAGTGGGTCCCTTAATGGGTTTGCTTTTTTTCATATCCATAAAAACCAGTCTGGCGAACCCTGTGGTTATCAATTCGTTCTTTTCATTCGTGATCTCAAAATCAAATTCGATCTTAACCAGGGGCTTCTTGCTCAACGTAGTTGTGATCGTTAAAAGATCGTCGTATTTGGCAGGTTTGATATAATCTATTTCGAGCTTGATTACCGGGAGCATTACACCCGATTCTTCCAGGCTCCTGTAGCTAACCCCCAGACTACGAAGCCATTCAACTCTTCCGACCTCAAAATACTGGGCGTAATTGCCGTAATAGACGTAGCCCATTTGATCGGTTTCGCCGTAACGAACACGAATTTTTGTTTGGTTTTTAAGCATATTTTTGTATTTTGAGGCTGGACAGTTTAACCAAAAAAAAAATAATAATCAATACCATTTTTATTTTTTTATACTAAAGTTTATTCACAAATTTGTAGTGGAAATAGGGTCTACTATTTTCATCGGAAATAAGGGAACTTTACTAAATTCGAAATAGATTTTTTAAATGACGAGAACAGCTTCATCTGTATGGAATAATTGTTTGCTTTTTATTAAAGATAACATCAAACCACAGGCCTACAAGACCTGGTTTGAACCCATCAAACCGATGAAGTTGGCCGGTGACGTCCTCACAATCCAGGTGCCCAGCAAATTCTTTTTCGAGTGGCTCGAGGAGCACTACATAAAATTGCTACGTGTCGCACTCGTTCGAGAGCTGGGAGACAATGCCAAACTGGTTTACGATGTGCGGATGGAAAACACCTACAGCAACAAGAAACCACACACGGTCAAATTTCCAAGCTCGAACAAGAAGCCTTTCAACTCGCAAGGTATGACAGTTCCGCTCCAGATTGACAAAAGAGAGCTTAAAAATCCGTTTGTCATTCCGGGGATTCAGAAAGTGAAGATCGAATCACAGCTCAACCCGAATTACAATTTTGAAAACTTCATTGAAGGGGATTCCAATCGTCTTGCCAGATCAGCAAGTATGGCGGTGTCAAACAAGCCCGGTGGAACCTCATTCAATCCGCTTTTGATTTACGGCGGCGTCGGGCTTGGCAAAACTCACCTGGCACAAGCCATTGGAGTGAGAATCAAAGAGCGTTATCCTGAAAAGACAGTTCTCTATATCTCAGCGGAGAAATTCACACAACAATTCATCGACTCGGTCAAGGCCAACACGCGTAATGACTTCATTCACTTTTACCAAATGATCGATGTGCTGATCGTTGATGATGTTCAGTTTCTTTCGGGCAAATCGGGCACGCAAGATGTATTCTTCCATATCTTCAATCACCTGCATCAGAATGGGAAACAAGTAATCCTGACCTCTGACAAGGCGCCTGTGGACATGCAAGACATTGAGCAAAGACTTCTTTCGAGGTTCAAATGGGGCCTTTCGGCAGAACTTGCCGCTCCAGATTACGAAACGCGCATCAGCATTCTTAAAAGCAAGATGTTCCGCGACGGCGTGGAGATACCTGAAGAGATTGTCGAGTACATTGCCAAGAATATCAAAACCAATGTGCGTGAGCTTGAAGGCGTGTTGATTTCGCTTATTGCCCAGGCTTCTTTCAATAGAAAAGAATTCACACTTTCACTTACCAAGCAAATTGTTGACAAGTTCGTCAAAAACACCAAGAAGGAGGTTTCGATCGATTACATTCAGAAAGTTGTTTCGAAGTATTTTGAAATGGACGTCACAACTTTGCAGTCGAAGACGAGAAAACGTCATATCGTTCAGGCGCGTCAATTGGCCATGTACTTTGCAAAACGAATGACCAAAGCCTCCCTTGCCAGCATTGGCTCGCAAATAGGAAGCCGCGATCACGCGACAGTTTTGCACGCTTGCAAAACCGTAGACAACCTCACTGAGACGGATAAGCAGTTCCGTAAATACGTAGACGAACTAACCAAAAAGCTCACCTTTTAATTCATGTCCCTATGGTTCGGGTATTGATGGTCTGTTTGGGAAACATATGCAGGTCACCTTTGGCCGAAGGCATACTAAAGTCCAAAGTGGATTCTCAAAAGGTTTTCGTCGATTCTGCTGGAACCGGAGGTTGGCACGTTGGACACTTGCCGGATGCCAGGTCAATTGAAGTAGCCCGAAATTACAACCTGGACATTACTGATCAAAGATGCCGAAGATTCACTTCCATTGATTTTCATAAATTTGATTTGATCTACGTGATGGATCGTTCGAATTACTCAGATGTCCTTGAAATGGCCTCTTCGGATTTAGAGCGAGACAAGGTCAGGATGATCCTGGATGAGCTCTACCCCGGAGAAAAGCGTGAGGTGCCTGATCCTTATTATGGAGGTTCCCAGGGATTTGATAACGTGTACAAACTGCTCGATACGGCCTGTGAAGTGATTGCAACCCGCCTGGAAAATGAAAAGTGATTTTGGAAAACTTTACCTGATTCCTACCACCCTGGGAATGAATGAACCTCTTGAGGTTCTTCCGATTTCGGTGAAAAAGAAAGTTGAAGAGCTCGATTTTTTCATCGTTGAGAATGAAAAATCCGCCAGGCGATTCATTAAAAAGATAGCCCCTCGGAAATCTCAGCCTTCTCTAAGGCTGTTCGTGCTGGACAAGTTTACGACCGATTTTGAAGCCAAGTCTTTTATCGATCCCTGTTTTCAGGGGATAAGTGTGGGGTTGCTTTCAGAGGCGGGGGTTCCCGCTGTGGCTGATCCCGGGGCAAACCTGGTCATGCTGGCGCATATGAAGAAAGTGCAGGTGGTTCCCCTGGTGGGTCCCTCATCGATCATTTTGGCCATGATGGCATCCGGCTTGAACGGGCAGAATTTTGCATTCAACGGCTATTTGCCGATTGAGAATGGCGAGCGCAAGAAAAGCATCAAGATGTTTGAAAAACGCTCGAAGGAACTGCAACAGTCACAGATTTTTATAGAAACCCCGTATCGAAATAACAAGTTGTTGGATCAATTCAAGGCGACCTTGACTCCATCCACACAATTATGCGTTGCGGCTGATCTTACGCTTCCGGCCGAATACATTCGCACCCAGACTGCGGCAGACTGGAAAAATGAATCACCCGACCTTCACAAAAGACCCTGCATCTTCATTGTCCACAAATTCTGAGGCATCTTCTTCTTCGGACATAAATCGGTCGATGCTAATTTTGGCGTTTTTGACCGGCTTGATCATTGAAGTGTCATAGCCACTGAACCTTTTCATGTATTGCTCGACATCTGTCCCGAATGCGTCGTAGGCGTTGTACTCACCATTGCTTCTGAGATATTTCTTGACATTGCCAGCCCCGGCGAGGTGCGCGGCAGCCAAAATGCCCGATTCGGTGATTTCGATACCATTGATCTTTTTGCCTACTGACCATTGGATGTCCCTTTTCAGGATCCATTTGTTCAAAGAGCAAAGCGTGTAGAATGCCTCTTCCTGCAGCTCAGGATTGTTGAGAAATTCCTTGATGTCGTAAATGCGAATCCTGTTCAGAGTGGATGCGCCGAATTGATACTTGCCTAAATAGCCAAAAGAGTTGATTTTCTTGTAGTTACCACGCGACTCTTTAAAGGCCAGCGCCTCTTTGAAGCCCACGTAGCGTGAGTCAACAGTTGGGGTGTAAACAAGTTCAAAGGGTTCGATGCTTTTGGACACTGTCACAATCGCATTTTGCTCGTGCAGGTTATACCTGACTTTTCTACCGTTAAATGAATTGGAATCATCCTTGGTGAACGCGGTCAGTATGAGCGCCGATAAGGCGACATACTTTATATTCTTTTTCATAACTGCATATTTTAGTTAGGGAGTACCTAAAATTTACATGTTGGGACAAAGATACGCATTAATTAATAAATACGATAAACATCACGTTAACAGGTTGTTAAAAATAAAGGAAGTGGAACTTCCAGCTCCCATTAGTTCGATACTCAACAGTTGGGGCCGGAATTTTCACAAAATTGAACACATTGAACACGGTTTTGAGGAAATCCGAATTGGTCGGAATTTTGGTGAGATCTATGTCTACGCTTGTGAATAACTGCCGATAGGACTCGATGGGCTCTGGTGGAAAAGTCGAATAATCCAGGCTATCTTCAGGCAAACCGTTTGCACCATATCCAATTGAAACATTGAGCCATTTGGGAATCTTGCTCTCTTTGAAAAAAGACCTGAGATTGAATGAAAGCCAATAGGTTTGCCCGTTGTAATCTTTGAGGAGTTGTTCCAGTGTGGTTTCACCCAGTTTTTCGGGGTTGTTTTTGGCGTATTCCGTGGTCATGAAGGAAAATTTCATCTGGATTCGCTGTTCGTTCCACAACACTTCCTGGCCAACGAGCAGCCCGGTTCCCAGTGCATTGGCCATGACGTCACCTGTGGAGAAACCCCATTCTTCTGAAAAGCCATCCAGGACTTCAATTGTTGTAAGAAACACAAAGCCAAGAGTAGCCCCATAGATCAGCTGGTTCTTTTTAGAATCCCCGGCCCAGGCCAAGGCATCCATTCCCATTTTACCGATATAGTAGGAGCTGAAGATGTGCCCGAATTTATCCATCTGCATCCACTGGCTGTTGTCGTTGAGCGATTTGAAGCTCGATCGCGGATACTGGGAGTACCACAATTCATTCAGACCAATCAGGGCGGCAGTGCCCAGGGCAGCTTCGGTCACGTAAACAGCTGTTCTGCGATTTTTATTGAGCGTGTCGGATCGTTGAAAAAATGGTGTCTTATTTTGAGCCTGTAGCCTGCTTCCCAAATCGGGAAGCAGCATCAGAAACAGGGTGATAAAGAATGACGAGCCCATCAGAAGGCCTGATCTGCCCGGGTATTTGAACATCCGTCTCAAGCCGTCTCGAATCATCGGTTAATGCCTTGTTCGCTCACCCATTTCTGGTAGGCACGGGCATTTGCATTGTGTTCGGCCAGGGTTTTGGCAAATTCGTGGTGGCCGATGTTTTTAACGCTTGCGCACATGTAGTAATAGTTGTGCTTTTCGTAATTGAGAACCGCATCGATCGAGGAGATGTCGGGCATTCCGATAGGGCCTGGCGGCAGTCCAAAATTGACATAGGTGTTGTAGGGCGAGTCAATCGTGAGATCCTTGTTCAGTACGCGCTTATACTCTTTGTCCTGACCGTATTTTTGTTTCAGGGCATAGATGATTGTCGGATCCGCCTGCAGGGGCCAGAAATCCCAGAGTCGATTCAAGTATAGGCCGGCAACAGTTTTGCGCTCCGACACTACCGCTGTCTCTTTCTGTACTATGGAGGCCAGAGTGGAAACCTGCATGGGAGTGAGTTTGAGCTGTTCGGCCCTGGCGAGCCTTTGCTCGTTCCAAAATCGCTTGTATTCGGTCAGCATGCGATCCCTGAATCCGTCTGCCGAGGTGTTCCAGTAAAAGTCATAAGAGTTTGGAATGTACATTGCGATAGCAGTACTGCGGTCAAATCCGTTTTCCTGCTGAAAGCTGTCTTCTTGCAGTGCTTTTAAGACACTTATCGAATCAGCCTCGATTTGCGCGGCTATTCGACCGGCGAGTTTTTCAAAAGTGTCCTGGTTGTTGAAAGTGAGCGTGACCGTTTCCTGTTTGCCCCCGCGAAGGTGATTGACGAGTTCCTCATTGCTCATGCCTTCGTCAATTTTGAATTTTCCAGCGCGAATGGTGTTGGGATAGTTCTTTTTTTCCGCTACCCAGACAAATGCTTCAACATCTTTCAGGTAGGGTTCAATCAGCGGTAAAAACTCCTCGAAATCCGAATCGGTCGGTATGTATACAAAAGTCGTTTCAATAACATTGCTCGAGTAAATCCTTGTGTAGATCCGGTAAGCATAAGTGATTGCAATCAGCGCCAAAACGGCAATGAAAATTCCGATCTTCTTTTTCATATGTGCTCGGGGTTCATCAATTGGTAAATCAACACGTCGGTAAAACCATTCTTATCTTTCTTCCACTCTCTCAATGTTCCGGAGAGCGTAAATCCTTGGTTTTCAAAAAGTCTTAGACTGCCTGCATTGTTGGCGGGGACCTGGGCGAACACCTGGTGCAATCCGAGAAATCGAAAAGCGTATTGAGTCATCAGCTCAATGGCATTGGTTGCAATTCCCTTCAGCTGATGATCTTTCTTCACGATGATTCCGATCCCGGCCCTGCGGTGATGCGGCTCAAATTGAAACAAATCAATGAGCCCGATGAGCTCCTCACTTCCGTTTGGAGAAATTGCCAACCGCAGTTGTTTGGCCTCGAAAATGTCCTTGTGGGATTCTTCCAGGTACTTTGACAGCAAATCGCGAGAGTAGGGTGCAAGTGTGTCACTCATATCCCAAAGCGTGGAATCGTTTTCTATCTCAAACAGATCGTCTAGATCTTTTGGTTCTAAAGACCGAAGTGTAATATATTTATTTTCAAGAATATGCACTAATTAATCTCTATTGTTCCTTTAAATACAAAAGTAGCCGGTCCGGTCAGCACTATATTGGAAAATTTGCCATTATCATGGGTGAAATCCACCTCGAGATCACCCCCTCTGGTTTGAATTTTGACTTTTTCGCTTTTTGTCTTTCCCAGGTAATGGCTGGCGAGGGCGACCGCTGTGACACCGGTGCCACAGCTAAGCGTCTCATTCTCCACGCCTCGCTCATAGGTTCTCACTTTGAACTTGGAATCTTCGACCTGCTCTACAAAATTGACATTGGTTCCTTCATCATTGTAGGGGTCTCCGTAGCGAATGTGCCTGCCCATGGAGTAAACGTCAAGATCCTCTAAATCGTTTTCAAACTGCACATGATGAGGAGAGCCTGTATCGAGAAAGACATGCCCCTCAGAAGCTTCCAGATGCTCGACATCAAGCATATTCAGACTCACTTTGCCATTTGCCATACTCGCCGCGTAACGCGCTCCATTGGCCTGAAAATTCGTCTCACGATCAAAAAGGCCGAGTGTGTGGGCAAAGGCAACAAGGCAACGACCTCCATTTCCGCACATGGATCCGGGAAAGCCGTCCGCATTGAAATAGACCATCCTGAAATCGAAACCCTCGGCTTTTTCGAGCAGCATCAATCCATCAGCCCCGACACCGAACCTGCGATCACAAATCTCTTTGATCAGTTCGGAGTTTTCCTCAGGAAAATAGCCGCTGCGGTTGTCGAAAATCACAAAGTCATTTCCAGCACCCTGGTATTTGTAGAATTCCACTTTCACAAGGCAAATTTAGCAATAATTAAGCTACAACTTCGCTGTTAAAGTTCAGTTAAACTGAGAAAGGCCAAATCATAACTTCTTTTTTTTCTTGTTAACTTTGAGTGTTGTGAAAAAAATAGATCTATGAAAAACTTTGTAAAACTTATACTGATCTCAGCGCTCGGAGGTACTATTACCCTGGGGGCCTATTTGCTTTTTTTCGATAAAGATGAAGCAGTAAACACTGCTCAGGTGCATTCAATGCCTGTCTTTACTGCGGCAGCAGAATTCTCAAACGCAGCCATGGCAGCTGAAGAAACGGATTTCACTGTGATCGCCGAGAAGACCATAAATGCAGTGGTACACGTCAAAAACGTGTCAGTTTCTTCTTCTTCCAGCAATCCTCTTTTGGAATTCTTCTATGGCCCATCTGCACGACAGGAGCAGAAGGTGATAGGCAGTGGTTCCGGGGTGATAATCTCTCCTGATGGCTACATTATCACCAACAATCACGTGATCAAAGGCGCTCGAGAGCTGGAGATCACTTTGAACAACAAAGAGTCGTATGATGCCGAGGTGGTTGGGGTGGATGAGAGCACGGATATCGCGCTCTTGAAGATAAACAAAGAAGGCTTGTCCTATTTGCCCTTTGGGGATTCTGACAATGTCAAGGTAGGTGAATGGGTGCTCGCAGTGGGGAATCCATTTAACCTGACATCAACAGTTACCGCGGGAATTGTAAGTGCCAAGGCCCGGGACATCAATATCATGAACAACAACAAG
>CBDUAY010000043.1:0-18604 GCA_965365245.1 uncultured Flavobacteriaceae bacterium
TCAGTGAAGCCGAAAACGACAAATTGCAAAACAGCGCTGAAGCAGTTCGAAAGACGAACGATCTGCTCGAAGAGGTTTTGAACTAGACTTCGTCTAATAAAAATAAAAACCACCTTGGCATCAAGGTGGTTTTTTGGTTTTATAATGATAAGGTCAGATTCTTAGACTATTTCCCTCTCAGCCAGGCTTCCAAAAGCTCAAGCTCCTCATCTGTGGCGTCCTCCTTTTTCCCAAGCTTCTTGCCAGTAGTGTAGGACGGAGTCAACTCTTTTGCAATGATGATCTCTTCGCCTTCCCGATCGAGTTTGACTTCGACCTTGTCACCGGGTTTCCAGCTATAAGCCGATCCGATCAGTGCATTGGCATTTTCAAGCGTGATGACATTTCCATCAATCTCTTTGATAACATCTCCCGGCAAAACACCGTTCTCTTGCCAGAAGCTATTCTCAGTTACTGCCTCGGTAAAGAAAATCGTTCCATCATCCTTACTTCCTCTTAGAATCAAAGCCCCGTTATTCATGATATAATTCGTCTGGATGCGACCTTCGATCATCCCCAAACCAACTTTGGCGAAATAAACATCATAGTCAATTGGGGTGTTCCCTACGACGTGATCGGCAAAAAAGGAGCCCACCTCGGGATAGGTCATGTCGGTTATCTCCTGGATGATGCTCTCATCGTCAAAGGGCTTGTCAACCCCATATTTCTTCGAAAGCTCCTTCATCACAGACAAAATGCCTCGTTCCCCACCACTCTGCTCACGTATGATTATGTCCAGGCACATTCCAATAAGGGCCCCTTTCTGATAAACATTGTAATAGTTGGAGGCATAGGGCTGGTCCAGGATGTTCTCGCTCATCTCTGTAAAGCTCATGGTGTCGTTCAAAGTTGCCGCGGTCTGTATTTTTTGCATGAGGTCTCCGTAAAATTCATCCTCATCGACGAGCCCCTGGTTGACCTGGAAATGCGTAGCGAAATACTCAGTGAGTCCTTCGTACATCCAAAGGTGCTTTGAGAAACTCGGGTCGTTATAATCAAAATAATGCACGTCCTCAGAATGAACAGACAGGGGCGTCAGTATATGGAAGAATTCATGACTGACCACGTCGATCATGCTGGCATCCAGGCCAGCCTCAGACATCGATTCAGCCATGACCACAACGGTTGAAGTGTGATGCTCCAAAGCACCAAATCCCCCGGGGGCCTGGTCGGAATTGTCAGAGAGATATAGATAGATGTCATAGCGCTTTGTCGAGTTCACAGAGCCCAGGTAAGCCTTCTGGGCCTCCATCATTTTATACATGGTTTCTTTCAGATGCTTCGCACTGTGCTCGCCATTTGGGGAGAAAACACTGAGAACGATCTGAATGTCGCCGACCTGGAATTCCTCCACGTCGAGGTTGCCGTACATCATCGGGTTGTCGGTGATGTCAAAATAGCGATCCGCCGCGTAGCGGGTCGTTGTCACCGAACCATTTTCGTTGGTCTTTTCTTCAATTACCTTCAGCGCGGCCGACCTTTCAAATGTTGATGGCGAAACAACCTCGAGCACATAGGAATTGCTTTTCAGCAAGTCAAAATAACCGATGAAGCCATGCAGGTTCAATACGTAGTTGGATGGGGCGATATTAGTCCCTGCAGGTGAAAACGGAGTTGGCTTCCCACTGCCCTCCTGGTCAAAAGTATCGTTGACCCAATAGGTTATCTGATCGAGTTCTTTAGAGCCGTAGACCGCCCAGGAATTCGTGTCGAGACGTTCGGTCTCCAACTCCTTGCCCTGGTAGTCAAGCGCCCTGAGAGAATCCACGAAACTTCCGTAATCCCCTACGGCATAGGTACCCTGGATCACTCGGGGCAACCTGTAAACCACAGTGTCGGCGACGAATCTGCCCGGATCTATCCAAACCGGGACCATATCTTCCTCAACTTTAGTGAGGTCTATTTTCGATTGAATGACCGTATTGATTGCAAGATCATTGGATGAAGATTTTGAGCTACCGCAGCTTATCAGCAACGCGCTCATCATAGCAAAAGCGAGTAATTGTCTTATCATAAAAAATTTGAATTGATTTCCATTATCAGAGTCTAAAGATGCCCGAAAGTTACTATTCAGCGACCTAAAGAATTGTTAAAAAATCAATTTCATTCACGATAGACCTGAGATGGTCCCTTTGTTGTCGATTGACATATTCTCTGAAGCGGGTTTGGAGGGCAAGCCCGGCATACGCATCATTTTTCCGACAATGGGGATGACAAACCCGGCACCAGCAGCGATCTCAATTTCCCGAACATGAATCTCAAAGTTCTCAGGTCGTCCTATCAAATTCTCGTCATCCGAAAAGCTCTTCTGGGTCTTGGCTATGCAAATGGCGAAATTTTCGAAGCCCAAACGCTTGATGCGCCTCAGGTTCAACTGGGCCTTTTTCGTGTAGCTCACATGGGAAGCCCCATAAATCTCCTTCGCAATCGTGTCGATTTTGTCCACGACAGGTGAATCCCAGGAATACAAAGGTTTGAAGTGAGAGGCACCGCTTTCGACTACTTCAGCAACTGCAGATGCCAAATCCGTAGTTCCGTCACCGCCTTTTGCCCAGCCCTCGGACAAAACCGCCTTCACGCCCTGAGACGCGCAATGATCGATGATGAATTTCACCTCTTCAGGGGAATCATTCGTAAAGCCGTTGATAGCTACAACGGGCTCAATTTGGAACTTCCTTATATTCTCTATGTGTTTGTCCAGGTTGACAATTCCTTTTTGCACCCTTTCAAGACTTGGCGTATTGAGCTCATCGGGCTTAGCGCCACCATGATGTCGCAGGGCTCTTATCGTAGCCACGAGCACCACGGCACTAGGACTTAGGTTGGCAGCCGCACATTTGATGTTTAGAAACTTCTCCGCCCCGAGGTCGGCTCCAAACCCGGCTTCCGTGACAACGTATTCAGAAAGAGAGAGCCCCATCTTGGTCGCCAGTATCGTGTTTGTTCCCTGCGCAATATTGGCAAAAGGTCCGCCATGAATAATGGCGGGGTTCTTTTCCAGGGTCTGGACAAGATTCGGTTTGATCGCGTCCTTGAGAAGTATGGCCATGGCATTCTCCGCTTTGAGATCCCGGGCAAAAATCGGCTTCTTGTCAAAGGTAAAGCCGACAAAAATATTGCCCAATCTCTCTTTGAGATCCTCAAAACCAGTCGCCATGCAAAGGATCGCCATTACCTCTGAGGCCGGCGTGATGTTGAATCCGTCCTCTCTGGGAATCCCGTTGGCCGTGCCTCCCAGGCCTATGGTGATTTGACGCAGGGCACGGTCGTTCATGTCTATGACCCTTTTCCAGAAGATCGAGCGAGGGTCGAGACCCAGGTTGTCTACCATCTGAAGATTATTGTCGATCAATGCTGCGAGCAAATTGTTGGCCTTCTCGATCGCATTGAAGTCCCCCGTGAAATGCAGGTTGATGTCCTCCATGGGCACTACCTGTGAGTAGCCTCCTCCTGCTGCTCCCCCTTTGATACCGAAAACCGGTCCGAGGGAGGGCTCACGCAGCACAACGGTTGCCTGTTTGCCTATCTTATTCAAACCCTCGGTAAGCCCGATCGAAACCGTCGTTTTCCCCTCTCCTGCCGGAGTTGGCGTAAGAGCGGTTACCAGAACCAGGTTGTTTTTTTCAATTTTCTTTTCATCGATGAGGTCCAGTGGAAGCTTCGCTTTATACTTTCCATAGAGCTCCAGGTCATCTTCTTTGATCCCGAGTTTATGGGCAATTTCAACGATGGGCTGCAACTCTGTTTTCTGAGCGATTTCTATGTCGGATAAAGGTTTCATAAAGTGCTTGATTTATCTTCTCAATTTAATAAAAATTAAACAGTTAGCCTTCCGGTTTAGGCCTCTAAAATTATAGGTTTTATTTCTTTCAAACCTAAATCTTTTGAGTATATTTGCCCGATTAAATCAAAAATAGGATTACTAAAAAGAAAAAGCATGCAGAATAAGGGACTTGTTAGATTATTTGCGATCATTTTAAGTGTAGTTTGTCTCTATCAACTATCCTTTACCTGGTTCGCAAAGAATGTGGAGAAAGAGGCCGCGATTTATGCAGAATCAACCGCTACGACTTCTGATTCGGAAGAAATTGGAAGTCTCGAGAAAAAATACCTGGACTCTGTCGCAAACACCCCCGTTGTGAATTTGGGTTTCACTGAGTTTACCTATGACGAAGTGAAAGAAAAGGAAATCAACCTGGGGCTCGACCTCAAGGGAGGTATCAACGCTATTTTGGAAGTTTCAGTGCGCGACATCCTCGTCGGGCTGTCCAACCAATCAAAAAACCCGGTTTTCAACCAGGCTCTTGACGAGGCGACCAAGGCACAGAAAAACAGCGACAAAGACTATTTGACCCTCTTCTTCGAAGCCTTCGAGGCCGCGAGCCAGGGCAGCGTCAAGTTGGGTGACCCGAGCATTTTCGGAAACAAGTCGCTCAAAGACAAGATCAATTTCAAAATGACCGATGAGGAGGTCAAACCGATTCTCCAGGAAGAAGTAAAAGGTTCCATCAACACGGCATTCGAAGTTTTGAGAAGCCGTATTGACCGTTTTGGGGTTACGCAGCCCAATATTCAGCGCGTTGGAGAATCCGGAAGGATCCTGATTGAACTGCCTGGTGCCAAAGACATCGACCGGGTTAGAAAGCTTCTCCAGAGCACTGCCGAATTGCAATTCTGGGAAGTGTACACTAACCAGGAAATGGCCCAATTCTTTCTGTCTGCCAATACAACACTGGCCCAAATCCTCAAACCCGAGGAAGAGGTTGAAAAAGACAGCGCCACGACAACCGAAGAAGAAATTGACGATCTCCTGGGAGAAGTCAAGGACTCCGTTGATTTTGAAACGCAGAACCCTCTGTTCGCCAAATTGTTCGTGCGTTTTCCTCAAACCCAGGGCGACATCAGCTCGATCCTGGCATCGGCCAGCGTAAACGATACAGCTGCCATCAACAGCTACCTGGCGATGAAAGAGGTGAGAGCCCTGTTGCCGGCTGATATGAAATACGCCAAATTCGCCTGGGATGTAAAAGCAAACAACGACTTTTTGAGCCTTTATGCACTCAAGTCGAACCGCGATGACCTGGCTCCGATCCAGGGAGACGTGATCTCGGATGCTCAGCAGGTTTTCGACCAATTGGGTGCAAACCCTGAGGTGAGCATGACCATGAATAGCAAAGGGACCAAGCAGTGGGCAAAAATGACCACTGCCAACGTCGGAAAATTTGTGGCGGTTGTTCTCGATGACTATGTCTATTCTGCTCCACGTGTCAATGACGCCATCACAACAGGTAGAACTTCCATCTCGGGTCAGTTTACAATTGATGAGGCACAGGATTTGGCCAACGCACTCAAATCCGGAAAGCTCCCGGCGGCAGCACGCATCATTCAATCTGACGTGGTCGGCCCTTCTTTGGGTCAGGAAGCCATCGACAGCGGTACCTATTCCTTTATTATTGCCCTGATCATTGTTTTGTTATGGATGGTCTTTTATTATGGCAAAGCGGGAATTTTCTCAGACATCGCCCTGGCGCTCAACATACTTTTCATCTTTGGGGTGCTGGCCTCGTTTGGAGCCGTACTGACATTGCCTGGAATTGCAGGTATCGTTCTGACCATCGGTATGTCTGTGGATGCGAACGTTCTTATCTATGAAAGGATCAAGGAAGAGCTCAACAAGGGCAAGGGCATGAAAGAATCCATCAATGATGGTTTCAGCGGCGCGCTCTCATCAATTTTGGATGCAAACGTGACAACCTTGCTTACGGGTATCATTCTTTATGTTTTCGGAACCGGTCCTGTAAAAGGTTTTGCAACTACACTTATGATTGGTATCGTGACTTCACTATTCTCAGCGATCTTTATCACCAGACTACTCATTGAGTGGTATGTAAGTGGAAACAAGACGTTGACCTTCAATACCAATATCACGAAAAATTGGTTCCAGAATATCGACATCGATTTCCTTAGAAAGCGTAAAATGGCTTACATTATCTCAGGGACGCTTCTTATCATCGGTATTGGATCACTCCTGACCAACGGGTTGAATTACGGCGTTGACTTCAAGGGAGGTAGAACCTACACGGTGCGATTTGCTGAAAACATCAGTGCCCCTGAAGTAGCCAACAGCCTCAAGGATGCCTTTGGAAGCTCTCCGGAGGTCAAAACCTTTGGTTCGGCCAATCAGCTCAAGATCACGACGAAATACAAAATCGATGACAACAGCGTCGGTGTTGATGAAGAAATTCAAAATCTTCTTTACACGGGAGTACAGGGTTTCCTTCCTGAGGGAATCAGCTACGACCAGTTCAAAGGTGCTGACAATGAAATGAATGTCGGGATCATGCAATCGATCAAAGTAGGTCCGACGATTGCGGACGACATCAAACAGGCCGCTTTCTGGGCAATTTTGGGATCACTTATCGTGGTGTTCCTTTACATATTGCTTCGATTCAGGAAATGGCAATTCAGCCTCGGGGCTGTTGCCGCGGTTTTCCACGATGTGTTGATCGTGCTTTCGATCTTCTCACTGTTTTACAAAGTACTGCCGTTTGACATGGAGATCGGTCAATCGTTTATCGCCGCCATACTAACGGTGGTAGGGTACTCCCTGAACGATACAGTGGTTATATTTGACCGAATCCGTGAATTTCACACGAAGCATCCGGGCTGGGTGTTCTCCAGAACGGTGAACACAGCATTGAGCAGCACTTTGGGAAGAACTGTGAATACATCACTTACGACCTTGATCGTATTGCTAGCGATATTCATCTTTGGGGGTGACTCCATCAAAGGATTCATGTTTGCATTGATCATAGGTGTCATCGTGGGTACGTATTCCTCGCTTTTCATCGCCTCGCCAATCATGTACGATACTACTGAAAAGCTCGGAAAGAAATCCAAGAAATAAGAGTTTAAGAATCGGAAATCTCCGATTTGAGAATGAGATTATATAGCTAAAAACCTTTTGGGCAAATTGCTCGAAAGGTTTTTAGTTTTTAGTAATTTTGCAGTCTCTCAGAACCAGAAGTTCTGCAACTGCAAAGGAAATGGCCGAGTATGAGCTCTACGGGTAGCATTAAAATCAAAGATCGAACCTTTGTCCCTTTTATCGACAGGGAGAGAATTGCGAAGTACGTCAAGTTTCTCGCAGGGCGAGTGGCGGAGGAAATGGAACCGGATGAAGTTCCTATCTTTGTTGGCATTCTCAATGGATCATTCATGTTTGCCGCAGATTTCATTCGGGAATTCCCCTATGATTGTCATATCACCTTTGTGAAAATGGCCTCCTATGATGGAATAAATTCATCCGGCAAGGTCAAGCACCTGGTGGGGATCAATGAAGATCTCAACGGCAAGACGGTCGTCATTCTGGAAGACATCATTGATACGGGAAACACCCTGGCCGAAATCTATGAGATCTTCAGGGACAAGAACGTGAAGCAGCTAAAAATTGCGACCCTGTTTTTTAAGCCCGACGTTTTTCGAAAGGAATTGCCCATCGATTATATTGGCAAATCCATCGAGGACAAATTCGTCATCGGCTATGGACTTGATTACGATGGCTTGGGCAGGAATCTGCCCGATCTTTACCAGCTCGAGGAATGACCGTTAAGACCAGGCATGAGGTACCATGAGTATCCGGCTTAGAAATAATAGTGAACCAAAATATATTAAGCATGAAGAATATAGTACTCTTCGGACCTCCGGGAGCAGGCAAAGGAACCCAGGCTGCTCTTTTGAAAGACAAATACAATTTGATCCACATCTCAACGGGTGATGTTTTCAGATATAACATCAAGAACGAAACCGAATTGGGCAAACTGGCCAAATCCTATATTGACAATGGAGATCTCGTTCCCGATGAGGTAACCATCGACATGCTCAAGGCAGAGGTAGACAGCAACCCCGATGCCAATGGGTTTATATTTGACGGGTTTCCCAGGACTGAATCCCAGGCGGTTTCCCTGGATGCCTTTTTGAAGGAAAAGAATGAATCCATCAATGGGATGGTGGCCCTCGAGGTGCCGGAAGACCTTTTGGTGGAGCGAATACTCAACCGGGGGAAAACCAGCGGTAGAGCCGATGATCAGGATGTTGAAAAGATCAAGAACCGATTCCAGGAATACGAAACCAAAACCTCTGTTCTCAAGGAATATTACCAGAACCAAAACAAGTACTTCGGAATTGATGGTGTCGGCAGCATTGAGGACATCACCTCTCGCCTGGAAAAAGTATTTGACAACCTTTAAGGTCTCTTTGATACGGGACTGACATTTGCGCTTTATGACAGAAGGAAATTTTGTTGACTACATTAAAATCTGGGCCGCTTCCGGCCACGGCGGAAAGGGGTCTGTCCACCTTCACCGGGAAAAATTCGTGACCAAAGGAGGTCCGGATGGAGGTGACGGCGGACGTGGCGGACATGTCATCCTGAGGGGAAACAAGAACATGTGGACCCTGTACCATCTCAAATTCAAAAAGCATTTCAAAGCTGAGCACGGTGCTGCCGGAAGTAAAAACAGAAGCACGGGAAAGGACGGAGAGGACGTTTATGTAGATGTTCCGCTGGGCACGGTGATCAGAGACGGGGAAACGCAAGAGATGCTTTTTGAAATCACTGAAGACGGTGAGCAGCTGATCCTGTGCGAAGGTGGCAAAGGGGGCAAAGGCAACTGGCACTTCAAATCGGCTACCAATCAGACACCTAGATATGCCCAGCCCGGACTCGAGGGACAGGAGGGCTGGTACCAGCTTGAACTGAAACTACTTGCGGATGTAGGCCTGGTCGGATTCCCGAATGCTGGAAAATCGACGCTGCTTTCGGTCCTGACTTCAGCCAAACCCAAAATTGCGGACTACGAATTCACCACGCTCAAACCCAACCTGGGTATCGTTGAATACAGGGATTTCAAAAGTTTTGTCATCGCTGACATTCCCGGGATCATCGAGGGAGCGGCAGAAGGCAAAGGACTTGGTCACAGGTTCCTGAGGCATATAGAGCGAAATTCCACCCTGCTCTTCCTGATTCCGGCAGACAGCAAGGATATCCGGGAGGAATACAATATCCTCCTCAATGAATTGAAAAAACACAATCCAGAATTGCTCGACAAGGAAAGGCTTCTTGCCATCAGCAAATCGGATCTTCTGGATGAAGAACTCGAAACGGAGTTGAAAGCGGAGCTGCCCGAAGACATCCCCCACATCTTCATCTCCTCGCTCTCCCAAAAAGGCCTTGTCGAGCTTAAAGACAAGCTCTGGGCCATGCTCAATTAACTCTAGTCTCTCACTTCAAAAAGTCCGGACAGCAAGTTGTCAACACTGAAAAACAGCATCAGGACAATAATCAGCAGGATCAGCAGGATAATTGCTCTTTTGTAATTGGGTTTCTTTCTTTTTATGAATTTGGTTTCCGTCATAGCGCCATAACTTTATCCATCTCTAAGTTACCCAAAACGGTTTCAAAATCAAAGTGATTCTATGTCTTTTGTAGCCCTGAGCATTTCTCTTTTACCGGGTGGGCCAGGAAGTCGCTCAACCTCAAACCCAACAGCCTGAAGGGCCCTTCTGACGCTTCCTTTGGCCGAGTAGGTAACCAAAACTCCTTTATGGCGCAAAGCCAGATACATTTTTTCAAAAACAGATTCCGTCCAGAGCTCGGGCTGCACCCTCGGACCGAAAGCATCAAAGTAGATCAGGTCAAAGTCGTCCGTCACGTTGAAATCAGTGAAAAGACCCTTGATTTTTTTCAACTCAAGATTTTCGTCGATCGCAACACTGTCGTCCCAGGGGCTCTTGTGCAAGGTCTCAAAAACCGGTTCGGACTTCTTGTGGCCCAACGCAACCGGGTAATCCAGTTCTCTGGCGACGTCGATTGAAATCGGGTAGGCCTCTACTCCGCAGTAGTGAACCTTCAAATTTCGCCGATGGGCCTCCAGCCAGGTGATTAAACAATTCAAACCCGTGCCAAAACCCATCTCCAATATCCTTACTTCAGAACCCTCTTCAAACAGATCAAGGCCGCTTCGAATAAAAACGTGGTAGGCTTCCTGCAGGGCCCCGTGACGTGAGTGATAGGTCTCGTCAAATTCAGGAAGGTAAAGGCTTTTGGAACCGTCCGAAGTTTGAATGATTTTTCTCTCCATTTCAAGGGATTTGAAGCAAAGGTAGCCAAATAAATTCCGTGTTGCCAAAGCACTATTTGAGCCATATTGACTATTTTTGTTTAAAATTACAAGAGGATGAGTTTCGAAGTCAGCAATACGATTCAAATCGAAAGAGCACAGCAATCAAAGATCAATGAGGTCGATTTTGACAATCTGCCATTTGGCAAGATTCGCACCGACCATATGCTCATATGTGAATTTTCTGATGGCAAGTGGAACCAGCCCAAGGTTATTCCTTACCAGGACATCAGCCTGGACCCATCGGCTAAAATCTTCCACTACGGACAATCCATATTTGAAGGGATGAAGGCCTACAAGGATGAGCAGGGCAGGATTTGGCTGTTCAGACCATTGGAGAATCAAAAGAGGCTCAATATTTCTGCAAAAAGACTGGCGATGCCCGAGCTCCCGGAATCCTATTTCATGGAAGGTCTAAGCGCCCTTTTGAAAGTTGAGAAGGACTGGATTCCAACGACGGCAAACAGCTCGCTTTACGTTCGGCCATTCATGTTCGCTTCAGGAGGTGGTTTTCACGCCTCACCTTCGGATGCTTATACTTTTGTCATCGCCTGTTCTCCCTCGGGTCCCTACTTCGGAGGAAAGATCAAAGTGCTGATCGAGGAGAAATACGCTCGCGCCGCCAATGGTGGTGTAGGATTTGCAAAAGCCGGAGGAAATTATGCCGGCCAGTTCTACCCGACCAACCTCGCCATAGAAAAGGGCTATCACCAGGTCATCTGGACAGACGACATCAAACATGAATACATCGAAGAAGCCGGTGCCATGAACATTTTTGTCCGCATAGGGGACAAACTGCTCACTGCGCCTACCAACGACAGGATCCTGGACGGGGTGACGCGAAAGAGCATCATCACCGTGGCAGAAGACATGGGGATCGACGTGGAAGTTCGAAAAATCAAGGTAGATGAGCTCGTCGAGGCCCACGGCAAAGGGCAACTCAAAGAAATGTTCGGTGCCGGTACGGCTGCTGTCATTTCACCGATCTCAGGGTTTGGTTATCAAAACAAGGACTACGAGCTTCCAGAATTGGAGAATTACTACGCTGATGCCCTGAAAAAGAAAATAACCGACATCCAGTACAATCGGGATGAGGACAAGTTCGGCTGGCGCTACGAGGTCAAATAGCTTTCTTTAGAATGGCCTCAATGTCTGGCTTGAAATAATTCGGTCCCTTCATGACCTTGCCATCTTCCCGGTAAATGGGCTTTCCGTCATGCCCCAGCTTGCTCATGTTGCTGCGTTGAATCTCTTCGAAGACTTCTTCGATCTTATACTGCATGCCGTGCTCCAGGATAGTCCCGCACAGGATGTAAAGCATGTCGCCAAGGGCATCCGCAACTTCGATGAGATCACCGTTTCGCGCTGCCTCCAGGTATTCTTCATTTTCCTCGGCCATCAGGTCGAACCTCAACTGAAGCTTTTCTTCAGGAAGCGATGCTATGGGTTTGTGCCGAACTCCCAGCCCAAAGGCCTCATGGAAGTCCTGAACTGCTTTTATTTTCTTATTCATTTCTCAAAAGAATTTAACTAGGATTTGCGGAGGCAGCACACCTATCAACCGGGCTATCAACCCCCAGCGACGAGTGATGTAAACTCTCCTTTTCTTTTTCTTTATCCCTGCGTAAATCTGTCGGGACGCTTTGTCAAGCGGAGCCATCCAAAAGGTCTCCCCGGTGATGATATCTGTGTCGACGTATCCCGGTAAAATGTTGGTGACCTGGATCTTCGCCTTTTTCGTTCTTCTGGCCTTCATCCACAATGATTCCAGGTAATTAGATTGAAAGGACTTCGAAGCGTGATAGGCCGGGACATGCCTGTTTCCGACCAGGGAGGCTATCGAAGTGATTCCGACCAGGTGTCCGTGACCCTGAACTTTGAAATAGTTATAGGCCAGCTGATAAACGCGGGCGGCCCCCATCACATTGGTGTTCAGGGTGGGCAAGTCCTTATCCCATTCGAGGTCAAAGTTATTCTCCCCGATCCCCGAATTGTGGATGATCAGATCGACCTGACCCATCGCAGACGGCAATTCCTCGAAGAGCTTTCCCGTGTCGTCAACGTCCGTTATGTCGTGTTGCCGGATCAGGTAGGATTCCGGGGCGCTCGCCTTTAACGACTCCAGACGCTCGAGCCTTCTTCCCGTGATCATTACCCTGTATCCGTCTTCGGCCAGCAGTTGTGAAAGGGCCCTGCCAATCCCTGATGTTGCCCCGAAAACAATCGCATTTCTGGTCATAAACCCTTACCTTTGTCGACGTAAATATAACCAAAATGTTCTCCAAGGGACAAATGATTTTTGCCGCGCTTTTTGCCCTCGCTTTTGTGGGAGCAATGATATGGAGCTACCGAAAAGACATACCTCTTCACAGAACCTATTACAGCAAAGTTTGGGTGGTTGCCCTGGGGATAATCCTGGTAATTGCGCTGTTCGCAGCCATCACTTTCTGGCTGCATTGAGGGTAAGGCTAAATTGCTATTTAGACTGCACTGAAACTTAGATCGTTTCTACCGGTTTTTCTTCAGCCACGATTTTATAAAGCTTGTCACTCGGCCTGATCCTGAATTCCAAAGGAAGAGTAATCGAGTCTCCACGTGAAGCGAGCTCTCCTTTCTGATCGTTCACATACATTTCAGTGACCTGAAGCTCCTTAGCTCCGGTTGTAGGACCGGTAATGAGAATTGTGTCCCCTACTTTCAGGTCAAAGGCTTCCAGCTTGAATTCACCAATTGAGGCTTTTGGGAAGAAGTGCACTCCTTTTCCGATGTAAACCTTTTTTTGCGTGGCATGAGACCCCGAGCCTTTGCTCCACTCTCCCAGTTTCTGGCCCAGGTAATAGCCGTTCCAGAACCCCCGGTTGTAGACCTTCTCGAGCTCCTGCATCCATCCGATCACCTTTTCCCTGTCATAAGTTCCCGCAGTGATCGAGTCTATCGCATCCCGGTAGCAACGTATCACTTTGGCCACGTATTCAGGCGCCCTTCCGCGACCTTCAATCTTGAGCACCTTGATGCCCGCATCGGCAACCTGATCCAGGATGTCAATGGTGCAAAGGTCTTTGGGTGACATGATGTATTCGTTGTCAATCTCCATTTCGAAGCCTGATTCCTGGTCGATGACGGTGTATTTCTTTCTGCAGTTCTGCTTGCAGGCTCCTCTGTTCGCCGATGAATTATGCGAATGCAGGCTCAGATAGCATTTGCCCGATACGGCCATGCAAAGAGCTCCGTGACCAAAGATCTCGATCTCAACAAGTCGTCCCGCCGGACCTTTTATCTGCTCCTTCTCTATCTGCTCGGTGATCTTTTTAACCTGCCTCAAACTCAGTTCACGGCTCAGAACAACTGTATCCGCAAACATGGCATAGAATTTCAGGGTCTCGACGTTGGTCACATTGATCTGGGTCGAGATGTGAACCTCCATTCCCTCCTGACGAGCGATGGCAATGACAGCCTGATCCATGGCGATTACTGCTGTGATCTCAGCTTCTTTTGCCTTGCGGATAAGCGTCTTGACGATAGTCAAATCGTGATCGTAAATGATTGTGTTCAGCGTCAGATAAGTACGTACGTTCTTCGCGCGGCAGCGATCCGATATCTCCTGGAGGTCATCCAGGGTGAAATTTATAGAAGCTCGCGCCCTCATGTTCAATTGCTCCACTCCAAAGTAAACCGAATCCGCTCCATTGTCCAGAGCCGCCTGCAGGGACTCAAAATTGCCTGCGGGAGCCATTAGCTCGATCTTGTTTTCACTGTTCACTACCATTGTGCCATTTTTTCTGAGCTGCAAAAATACGATATATTCTTAAAAGGTCGATTTGTTAAAAAAAGTTGGTCGTTTCTAAAAGCTGAAATAAATTAAACAAAAAGCCAATTTTCGATGAAACCTGTGCCCAACATCTTCTATAAATTGTGATATTTGCTCCTTCAATAGCAAACCAGTAAATATTTGAAAATGAAAATTGCAGTTGTAGGAGCCACCGGAATGGTCGGTCATGTCATGTTAAAGGTGTTGGAGGAGAGAAATTTCCCGATCACCGAGCTTTTGCTTGTCGCCTCTGAAAGATCAGTGGGCAAGACGATGCAGTTTAAAGGAGAAGATCATGTTGTCATAGGGTTGGAGGACGCCGTCAAGGCGCGTCCGGACATTGCCCTGTTCTCTGCTGGTGGCGGAACGTCACTTGAATGGGCGCCAAAATTTGCCGAGGTGGGAACTACCGTGGTTGACAACTCTTCAGCCTGGCGCATGGATCCGGGAAAAAAACTCATCGTGCCCGAGATCAATGCTTCGGAGTTGACCGAAAGCGACAAGATCATAGCCAATCCGAATTGCTCAACCATTCAAATGGTTGTGGCCCTGGCCCCCTTGCACAAAAAATACAAGATCAAGCGCCTGGTGATATCGACTTATCAGTCCATTACGGGCACAGGCGTCAAGGCGGTGCAACAACTGGAAAATGAATATGAAGGTGTTCAGGGTGAAATGGCATACCCTTACCCGATACACCGAAATGCCTTGCCCCATTGTGATGTCTTCGAAGCAAACGGTTACACTAAGGAAGAGATGAAACTCGTAAGGGAGACCCAAAAGATTCTCAATGACAAAACGATTGCGGTTACCGCCACTGCTGTGCGAATTCCTGTGGTTGGAGGGCATTCAGAGAGCATCAATGTCGAGTTTGAAAACGAGTTCGACCTGGCAGAGGTCAGGCAGATTTTAAGTGAGACCGATGGAGTTGTCGTCCAGGACGACCTGGAGACCAACACCTACCCGATGCCTCGATTTGCTGAAGGCAAAGATGAGGTTTTTGTAGGAAGGCTGAGACGCGATGAGTCTCAACCCCAAACGCTGAACATGTGGGTGGTGAGTGACAACCTCAGAAAAGGAGCTGCAACCAACACGGTTCAAATTGCGGAGTACCTGGCGAAACATCAGCTAGTGTCGGCTTAGTCAGGCCTGGTTGTAGAACATAAAAAAAGGCTGCCATTTGGCAGCCTTTGTTTTTATTTCTCCACTTTCAAAACATCTTTGATCACCTGCTCCAGGTTGTGCTTTGGAAGAGCTCCCTGGGCCATCTGAGGCTGCTCGTCTGACGGACAGAACAACATCGATGGGATACTGCGAATGCCAAAGGCAGCCGAAAGCTCCTGTTCCACTTCAGTGTCGACTTTGTAGATGTCAACCTTTCCGGCGTACTCTTCGGACAATTCCTCAAGTATTGGAGCCACCATCTTGCAGGGGCCACACCAGTCAGCGTAAAAGTCAATTATGCAGGGTTTGTCACCCTCGAATTTCCACTCTTTATTTTGTTCGTAGTTGAAGACCTTCTGAAGGAAAGTCTCTTTTGTCAATAACTCGGTCATCGTATTCAATTTTAATTTAACTCTTGTTTTTCAGAAGTATAGCAAATGCCATACCATTGTGAAATCGGATACAAAGTGACGCATTAATTGACATTCTGTCGGTCACCAAAGTTACAGTGTGAATGAAACTAAGTGTTTCTGCGGGGCTCTATACCGGAATATGTGCCCTTTTCATACTGATGTGAAACTCCTGGTAGAGCTCGAGCAAACTCATAATAGCCGATATGAGGTCTTTGGTCTCAAGCAGGTTCCCAAAATACAGTGTCGTGTTCTTTGCACTGCTCTCCTCAGTTCGGATACGCTGTATTTGCTTCTGTATGGACTCGGAAACGTGATCCAACAGCTCCTGCTTTTCTGCCACAATTTTGACGATGTTGTCAAATTCCTGCTTTTCAAATGTGACTGCAATGTCTTTCAGCATTTTCGTCAATTGATCATCTATGATTCTCAAGTCTGCCGTCTGGGATTCTTTGAGATTCTTGTGATTGTTGTTGACGTGTTTGAAGCTGGCCTTTGAAATATAGCTTATTGACTGGGATATGTCCTGCAGGTAACCCAATACCAAAAGATAGAATCGACTGGCCTCAACGGATGACTCATCCATTGATTTGATGAAATAAAAGGCTTCGTCTTTCAGCGCATCGACCTCTGTATTGAGTTTCTTTACGTGTTTGTCCGTTTTCTTCAGCTTGTTCAAGTCATGTGACGACAGATCCTTCACGACATTGCTGTATAATTTCTGCACACGGGAAACCACTTCAGCGATATGATCCGATGTTTCATCAATGACCTCTTTGGCTGTAATCAGCTCAGCGCGTTTGATTACTCGTTCCTGGGCTTTTTCCTTCTCTTCTTTCCTGTGACTGATATAGTTCCTGGCCAGTAAGACCAAAACCAGCAACAAAATCAAACCAATAGCAGTAATTCCGCCCAAATGAATGAGATAGGTGAAAATGCCCGCGGTAAGAAAAGCAATGAAGGCGGTGAAAAACCAGCCACCGATCACATTGAGAACGCCGGCTACCCTGTATACGGCACTCTCCCTGTCCCAGGCACGGTCAGCCAGTGAAGTTCCCATGGCTACCATGAAAGTGACGTAGGTGGTCGACAAAGGCAACTTGTAAGAGGTTGCAATCGAAATCAGGATTCCGGCAACCATGAGGTTCGTCGAGGCCCTGACCGCGTCAAAAGCGGGGAGCTCATATGATTTGCTCTTTGGGAGGTTGACAACAGGCTTTTCAAACTTCTTTTCAATGCTCTGCTTTAAGCCCTTCGGCATTATTGCGCTGAATGCATTCATCATGCCCAGGGAGGATCTGACCAAAAGTCTCGACATGGCGTTGGGCTCAAAGCGCTCATGGCCCTCTGACTGACGGGCCAAATTCACTTCTGTTGCGGCTACTTTTCGAGCTTTAGAAGACAGCCAAAGGGTCACCACCATGATCATTCCGGCAATAAATAGAAAGAGTGACGGTGTGGGGACCTTTCCTGCAAGCACCTCCATGCTGAATTCCTTGGCCGGAACTCCCGAAACACTCCAGGCCTCATAGGAATTCCATGCGGCCATGGGGACTCCGATAAAATTTACCAGGTCGTTGCCTGCAAAGGCCAGGGCCAATGCAAAAGTACCAACGGTGATAATGATTTTATAGAGGTTCACTTTGAGAATCGCTGTCAAAAAATAAGACAAAGAGGTCCAGATCACAAAGGCAATTGAGATAATAAGAGTCTCATTTCCTTCCAAACTTCCTTTGATGTCATCGTAGTAACTAGTCCCTTTCAGCCCCTTCATAAAGATGAAATAGGTAATGGCCGTCAGTGCAATTCCACTGAAAAGGGCCGCATAAATCTTAGGTTTTTGCTCAAAATTAAAACTCAGGAACAACCGAGAGACGTATTGTACAAGGGCACCTATCGAGAAGGCAACCACCACCGAAAGGAAAATCCCCGATATGATGAGAACTGCCTTTTCTGTATTTATATACTGGGAAAGATTCGCCATTGTCTGGTCGTCTGCCACCATGATCTTTATTATGGCCATAGCAACAGCCGCGCCGAGCAATTCAAAAACGATCGAAACCGTTGTCGAGGTCGGCATCCCCAGGGTATTGAAAAAATCGAGGAGCAGCACGTCGGTAACCATGACCGCCATAAAGATGATCATGATCTCATTGAAATAGAATTCCCCGGGATTGAAAATGCCTTTCCTGGCCACCTCCATCATGCCACTGGAAAAAATGGCTCCGATTGCAATTCCAAGGCTCGCCACAATCATAATGGTTCGCATGGAAACAACCTTCGAACCGATGGCTGAATTCAAGAAATTAACTGCGTCGTTGCTCACTCCAACGACAAGATCGATTGCAGCCAGAGCAACCAGGGCAATGATCATCAAGATGTAAATGTTTTCCACTTTTGAAAGTTCGTTTGTAAGTGCAAATCTATCACCTTCATTAAATACAGATGTTAAGTTAACGTTACCATTTTACACCAGCAATCAACTGTATTCATGGTTCGGGAGGTCATTAATCCGCATTTTGAGCGACCTTTTAATCCGTCAAATGATAGTATATTTGCCAAAACTTCCTGCATGCACAAAAATATCGTAGCGCTGGTCATGGCTATTGCCCTGTTTGTTTCCTGCGGAAATCCTAAAAATGACTCCATGGACAAAGAACACAAGTACACCAACAACCTGATCCACGAAACAAGTCCATATCTGTTGCAGCATGCGCACAATCCCGTAGATTGGCATCCCTGGAACGATGAGACCCTCGAACTGGCAAAAAAGGAGGACAAGCTCCTGCTGATCTCAATAGGTTATGCGGCCTGTCACTGGTGCCATGTCATGGAAAGAGAGAGTTTTGAAGATTCGGCTGTAGCGGCAGTCATGAACGAGCATTTCATCAATGTGAAAGTCGACCGGGAAGAACGGCCCGACGTGGATCAGATCTACATGAACGCCGTGCAACTGCTCACCGGACGAGGCGGGTGGCCACTGAACTGCATCGCGCTTCCTG
>CBDUAY010000044.1:0-18552 GCA_965365245.1 uncultured Flavobacteriaceae bacterium
TAAAGAGAATATATTTATTTTGGATTAATTCTGACCGAGTCAGAAAAAAAAGGAATCCCTGGATGGGATTCCTTTTTTTATACCGTCACTTTTCAGTGAAAAGCAGGAGGAAGGATCAGGACCCGCACATCAGGCAATCATCCGGATTCTCCTTTGATTTTATGATCATTTCCTTGAGTTCCTCTCCAGTCAGGGGCTGTTCTTCAACCGCACCTGCAGGAAGTTGATCCTTTTTCTTGGCCACTGTGAACTGAATGGCGTTCACGGCAGATTTCGTTCTCAAGTAGTACATCCCCGTTTTCAAACCGGATTTCCAGGCGTAGAAATGCATGGAGGTCAACTTGGAGAAGTCGGGATCCTGCATAAAGAGATTCAAAGACTGCGACTGATCGATGAAATACCCACGATGCCTCGCCATGTCAATGATGTCTTTCATGCTCATTTCCCAAACGGTCTTATAAAGCTCTTTCAAGTCCTGGGGAATGGAATCAATGTGCTGAATGGATCCGTTTGCCCTCATGATCTCCTCTTTCATTTCATTGTTCCAAAGACCCAATTCGACGAGATCTTCCAGGAGGTGCTTGTTGACGACAATGAATTCTCCTGACAGCACGCGTCGGGTGTAAATATTGGAAGTGTAGGGCTCAAAAGCTTCATTGTTTCCAAGGATTTGGGAAGTAGAAGCCGTTGGCATTGGAGCTACCAACAGGGAGTTCCTTACCCCGTTTTCCTTTATGCTGGCCCTGAGTTTTTTCCAATCCCATCTGCCGCTCAGATCATCCTCGCTCACATTCCACATGTTGAATTGGAACTCTCCTTCTGAAATAGGTGATCCTTTGTAGGTTGAGTAAGGCTCTTTTTCTTTGGCCAGCTCCATGGAAGCGGTCAAAGCCGCAAAATAGATAGTTTCGAAGATCTCCTGGTTGAGTTCCTTGGCCTCGTCACTGGTAAAGGGCAATCGCAGCAATATGAAAGCGTCTGCCAGTCCCTGGATGCCAATTCCAACAGGGCGATGCCTGAAATTCGAATTTTCAGCCTCGGGAATCGGATAATAATTTCTGTCAATAACCGTGTCGAGATTCTTTGTGATCTTCTTCGTCACTTTGAATAGCTTCTTATGATCGAAGAACTTCTCTCCATTGGCGTTTTCAGTGATGAACATAGGTATGGCAATCGAAGCCAGGTTACAAACGGCTACTTCGTCCTTTGCCGTGTATTCCATGATCTCTGTACATAAGTTCGATGATCTTATTGTGCCGAGATTCTTGTGATTCGACTTTCTGTTCGCCGCATCCTTGTAAAGCATGTAAGGATTGCCGGTTTCAATTTGCGCCTCGAGGATCTTTTCCCAAAGGTCCCTGGCCTTCACCGTTTTTCTCCCTTTACCTACTTTTTCGTAACCTACGTAAAGCTTTTCGAACTCATCGCCATAGGTATCATAGAGATGGGGGCACTCGTTCGGACACATGAGCGTCCAGTCCCCGTTTTCCTCCACGCGTTTCATGAAAAGGTCAGGCATCCACATCGCGTAGAAGAGGTCACGAGCCCGCATCTCTTCTTTACCATGGTTCTTCTTTAGGTCTAGAAACTGGAAGATATCAGCATGCCAGGGCTCCAGATAGATGGCAAACGATCCTTTTCTCTTTCCACCTCCCTGATCTACGTATCTCGCGGTGTCGTTGAACACCCTGAGCATAGGAACAATTCCGTTTGAGGTTCCGTTGGTCCCTCGAATGTAAGATCCGGTGGCTCTTACGTTGTGTATAGAAAGACCAATGCCTCCGGCTGATTGTGAGATTTTCGCAGTTTGCTGCAGTGTATTGTATATACCGTCAATGCTGTCCTCCTGCATCTGCAAAAGAAAGCATGAAGACATCTGAGGTTTAGGAGTTCCGGCATTGAAAAGTGTTGGAGTCGCATGGGTAAAATACCTCTTGCTCATCAATTCGTAGGTCTCTATCGCAGCGTCTAGATCATCCAGGTGAATCCCAACAGCGACCCGCATGAGCATGTGTTGCGGCCGCTCAACGATTTCACCGTTGATTTTCAGAAGATAAGAACGTTCCAGGGTCTTGAAGCCAAAGAAGTCGTATCCAAAGTCTCGGTTGTATATGATCGTTGAATCCAGCTTGTCGGCATTCTCCTCGATTATTTTATAGACGTCATCTGCAATCATTGAAGCCTTCTTCCCTGTTCTTGGATTGACGTACTCGTAAAGGTCCTTCATAGTTTCACTGAAGGACTTTTTAGTGTTCTTGTGCAGGTTGGAGACAGCGATTCTGGCGGCTACTTTTGCATAGTCGGGATGCGTAGTTGTCAGGGTGGCAGCGATCTCTGCGGCGAGATTGTCGAGCTCTGAGGTCGTTACGCCATCGTAGATTCCTTCAATCACCCGCATCGAAATCTTAATCGGATCTACCAGGCTGTTCAGGCCGTAGCATAGTTTTCTAACTCTGGCGGTAATCTTGTCGAACATTACCGGTTCTCTCTTGCCGTCTCTTTTAACTACATACATTTTTTAACAATCAATTTTAAGGGTTAGTGACTCGCACGTTGCTCCGTGAGCCCGTGTATTTTTCTTACAACTAATGAATTTCGTGGGATGGATTATGTGGCTGATCCCCATCAGACCACTCCTGGCAATTCTGAACTAAAAATAGAACAAAACCGAAATCGAATTTTTAGATGTTTTAATATCTTTTTAACAAGTAGTCGTTAATAAACGACTAAACATTTGATATTCAGATACAAACAACTAAAAATAAGACAACTTTCGACTCGAATCAAAAATCCGCGTCGAAGGAAATGCTTCCGGTTCCTCCTGATTTCACACCAGCTTTCTGATATTCAGAAACTCGTTTTTCAAAGAAATTGGTCTTGCCTTCAAGCGAGATCATTTCCATGAAATCAAAAGGATTCTTGGCATTGTAAACTTTTTCACAGCCGTATTCCGTAAGGAGTCTGTCTGTGACGAACTCGAGGTATTGCGTCATGAGCTTTGAATTCATCCCGATAAGACTCACTGGCAGCGACTCTGTGATAAACTCTCTTTCAATATTCAGCGCATCTACCAGTATCTCGGTGATCCGCTCCTTGGGCACTTTATTGATCATGTGGTTCTCATGTAGATACACAGCAAAATCAGCGTGCAAACCTTCATCACGGTTAATCAATTCATTGGAAAAGGTAAGGCCTGGCAGCAGACCTCTTTTCTTCATCCAGAAAATAGAGCAGAAGCTCCCTGAAAAGAAGATGCCCTCGACTGCCGAAAAGGCAATCAGTCGTTCTGCAAAACTATCGCTTTCAACCCATCTCAGCGCCCATTCCGCTTTTTTCTTGATCGCAGGGAATATCTCTATGGCCCTGAAGAGTTCGTCCTTCTCTTTGGGGTTTTTGATATACGTGTCGATCAGCAGAGAATAAACCTCCGAATGAATGTTTTCCATCATCAGCTGGAATCCGTAAAAGAATTTGGCCTCGGTGTATTGCACCTCACTCACAAAATTCTCTGCCAGATTCTCATTGACAATCCCATCAGAAGCCGCAAAAAAGGCCAGGATATGCTTGATGAAATACCTTTCGTCGTCATTGAGCTTGTTTTCCCAGTCAATTACGTCCTGCTCAAGATCGATTTCTTCAGCGGTCCAGAACGAAGCCTCCTGTTTCTTGTACCAATCCCATATATCCTTGTGCTGTATAGGGAAGATAACAAAGCGGTCCTTATTCTCACGCAAAATCGGCTCAATGTTTGACATAACTGGAAAATTTTAGATTAAAAATGAATAGAATACTCCGGGATGAGAGCGGAGCAAAGGTTCCAAAATTTGTTTAGAAATAAAATCTTATTTATCCACATTGGATTGAAAGTTTTTAACAGGGTGTTCAAAAGAAAAACCCTGCCTGACCTCCAGTACCTGAACAAAACAAAACAGGTGCGAAATGCACCTGTTTCCGGGATGTCTTTTTAAGGATCAGTTTTGCATGAATTGTGATAGATTCATGAATTGGTAGCCCTCGGTTTCAATTGACTTTGATTCCTTTCGAATCTCCTTCACTATCATTTTTCCACGTTCATCCTTGGTCTTATGCTCAAACTGCATCTCCATCATCAGACCTTTGGCTTCCTTAGGAATGCTGCCGAAAGAGCTTCCTCCCAGTGACTTGCTGACATTGTAGAACATGTTCTTTTGATAGATGTCGAGCTCCTGGGTGACCCAAAACGTAAATCTGGTGTCTTGGTTCTCGGAGGCAAATTCCTCGCAGTCATAGCCCAGGATTTTCTTGGAATTCCCCGTTTTTTTTATGGCATCAAACGAAGCGTCAAGACCTTCGCTTTCATTTTCTTCTGTTGCGATGTCTTTGATCTTGTCCATGGAAATGACCTGGGCAATTTTCTGCTCCTGCATCAATATGATCATCGCTTTGTTCTTTTCATCAATCACCGACAACACTGACGCAGGCATCTCCTGGCTATCCTTGGATCCCGATTGGATCTGGCTCACCTGGGTGGCCATGTAGTTGTTTTTATCAGAGAACCACATGCTGTAATCGACTACTGAATTCTCCTTGTTTGAGGTGAATTCCATAGTGTACATGACGTTTGTGTCGAATTGATAGCTCTTTTCAATGGGTACGTCAGCGCCTCCCTGGCCGAACATTTTTTCCCATTGCTCCTGATTCTTCTGTTCATAGTCAGGATCAATATTCAGAAGGCTGTCCATGGCTTTTCCTGTTTCCTGAGCTGTTTTTTGAGCGGCCTTTTCAACAATCACGTCTTCGGTGGCCTCTTGCACTCTTTTCTTTAGTTTTTTGAGGATCTGGGCGTTGGCAGATCCACCGATCATCAAAGCGGTCAGCAAGACGCAAATAAGGTGAATTTTGGATTTCATAGTTTGGTTTTTAGGGGGTTGAAGAATAAGCTAAAGTTACGAAGATTGGTTGGCATGATGAAGTAAATAAAAAAAAGAGCCAATCAATTGGCTCTTTTCGACCTTCCCAATTCAGGGAAAGCAATACATCCAAAATACACTCTAAATAATTTATACAACGATGAACAAAATCATTCAGCTTGCGTTAATTAGTAAGATCAGAGGTCTTGAGGTTAACATTCAGCCCTTTAAAAACTCAAGGGTTTGCGATACAGCGGCTTTGAGGTGAGTTGGCAATGTCTTCTCACTCCAGGGTTGTGAGGATCCAAAGGTGTGATTGGCCCCTGGAATAATGTGCAACTGAGACTCATCATTCCAACGATTGAGATTTTGAGCCTCGACAATGGCAACTGTCTCGTCCTGGTCGCCATGCACGATCAAAAACGGGATTTCCAGATTTGAAACGGCTGTTTTAATGGTCAGGCGCTCTTCATTTTCCTTGAATGTGGTAAAAAACTGAAAATAATGAGGCATTTCCTGTTTGGTTCTGCCATTGTGCACATAAGCGACTCCTGATTCTTCCCATTGCGCGAGCACCTCTCCTTCAGGGAACCGGGATGCAAAGTCGGAAACCCCCGCCCAGGTTACCACCTTGCTGACGCGTTTGTCTTCATGTGCTTTGAGTAACACGATGCCACCACCCCGGGAATGACCAATTAGTGTCAGCTGGCTCGTGTCTAAATCCTTTTCATAACTGCCATCGGTAGAAATCCAGTCGATTACTGTCTCGAGATCGTCAAGCTCTTTGATGAAGTTGTTGTTTCCAAACGCTTCGAGGTCAGGAAAGTCTATAGGCTGCTCTATGGTTCCCCCATTATGGGAGAAGTTCATCTTTACAAAGAAGAACCCCTGGCGGGCAAACTCTTCCGCTACAAGGTTCCATGCCCCCCAGTCTTTATAGCCTTTGTACCCGTGACAGAAAAGCACCACCTCTTTTTTTGTTCCGGTCTCTTCGAAGAACAGATCAGCAAGAATGTCCTTGCCGTGCTTACCGGGGATTTGAATGTTTCTAATTTGTTTCATAGTTCTTTTGGATAACATTACTTGGTTTTTATTCCTTGCAAAGGCCGGATCAGAATTGAAAGGTTTGAAGTTCCTTCTCCTCAAAAGGCACTTCAGAATCAAAAAGTTCGGACAACAGAGTATCCAATTGTACGACAAATTTGTCAAGAATTTCCGTGGTCAACTGCTGATCATTGAACTTCATGAATCCCGATCTCAGGTTTTTAAATGAAATGATGCCACTTTCCAAAGCATTTAAGTCACTCAGCTTCTCGGCATTCATATTCCCGGATGAATTATTTTTCAAATAGACATAGGCGTACATCAATACCTGAAATGCCTTGCTGTACTTTTCATCGCTGACCAGCATCTCCCAGTTCGATATTTTCATATCCGCTGGCTTAACCTTGCCAGTTTTGTAATCGACGATTCTGAGTACGCCATTCACTTCGTCAATTCGATCGATGGTTCCCTTCAAACAGACCTCGAAATCCAGGCCTGATGCTTGGTGCTGACAGGATATTTCCTCTTCGAGCCCAAGGATCTTGATTCTCATTCCCTGCTCCAGGGATTCTCGTTCTTTTATCAGAAATTCCGAAATGAACTTTTTTGCGATCTCAAAACTCAAATAGTTTTTGCCGGTAAGAGCAGCTTTCGAAGAATAGACCTGTGCCCATTGTGACCTGACGGTTTCATCTACCTTTTCGAGCATGCCTTTTAAGTCACCAGGCTCCAAGAATTTGTTTAAATAGGGTCGGTAGAGCAAATCAAGAGTGTTGTGGACAACGGTTCCAAAGGTATTTGCAGCCATGGTCTCTTCCACTTTTTCAACCTCCCTAATTCCGAGGATATATCTTTTGTAGTAATCCAGTGGGTTCCTGATATAGGTGGTTAAAGCAGTAGGAGAGAATCCCCGTTTCGCTATTTGATGCATAATAGAGAGCGCCTCGCTGGTCTTTCGAATGTTTTTCAGTTCAATCGGATGACGAACGGGATCAGGCTGGATGCTGATCTTTTCGAACGAAACGTTGTCGAGAATTCCGAGTTTAGAGGCAATTTCAAGCTGCTTTATGAAACGACTGGGCTCTCCGGAACCAAAATCATCATTGACGCTGTTGTATACCAAGTAGATGTTTTTCGCCCTGTGCAGCAACCGGAAAAAGTGGTAGCTGAATATGGCCTCCTTTTCGCGAAACGTCGGCAGATGCTTCTCAAATTTGATATCCAGGGGGATAAAAGACCTGTCCGAACTACTGGCGGGAAGGAAGCCCTCATTGACAGAGGTCACTATGACATTTTCAAAGTCCAGAACCCGGGACTCGAGCAAGCCCATGATCTGCAATCCTGAAAGAGGCTCTCCCTGGAAAGACATCTTTTCCATTCTAAGGAGCTGTCGGTAGAACTCGTGCAACGCTTCCAATGAATTGATGTGAGCGTATTTTTCATTGAAATTGAGCAACTGTTTGAAAATGGTATTGAAACGATAGAGAATCTCAGTTTCCATTCGATTCGGGTCGTTCTCAGAACGAAACCACTCTGTAATATGACATAATTTTCGAAGCAGCTCATTTATTTCGGCATTCCAGTCCTCGAATAAAAGTTCGAAAAGCTCGGTTAAAGGGGATGGTCCTCCGAGAAGCTCCATGATTTCTTTTTCTGAAATAAAGAGCCTCTTTTCCCTGTACAACAAGCGTGTCCAATTGTCTCTAAAATCAGGGTTTGACAGACAGTGCTTTTTGATTTGAGGGTCGGCAAAGACGCGTTGCAGATCCTTGTAGTAATATCCGCCTTTGTTCCTCCTGGCCGAAAGATTCAAATGGACTTTGAACAAGGCTTCGAAAAAAGAGCTCAGAGAAACGTTCTGCAGCTCGTAGCCCATAGTGATATTCGCCTCAGGCACTTCTGGTGGTAGCGAGTTCAGAAGGGCAGGCAAAAGTTTTTCATTTCCGAGGACGAGAGCCGTATCGCTCAAGCTGCCCTTGTCACTGAGCGTCTTCAGAATCTCTCCAGCGTGTTTTATTTGGCTGATGTTTTTAGGTAATCCATGTAGATGTATGACCTTCGTGGTATTGATCTTGCTATCGGTCCATTTGAACTCCCGGCTTTGGTAGTAAGGCCATCGCTTCCTGTAATTTTTAATGAAGTCTCCAGCGGATGCCTCTGATTTTTCATAGAAGTCGTCATCATCCCAATAGATCGAGGCGTTTCCCTGATCAAGCAAGTATTGGATCACCAATTCCTCGGATTTGCTCAGTGCATTGAATCCTGCAAATACATAGTTCCTTGACTTGAGTCTGGACGCATCCTCCTGTATCAGTTCGCAGGCGCGCTTGTAAACAAAACCCTGATAACCGGATTTTGAATCATTCATTCGGTTTTGAAATAACCTGTAGAATTCAGGAATCAATTTGTGGAAGGAGATGTAGTTTTCCACCAGATTGCCCGGGTCAGCCTCACCCACGTCCCAGTTTTCTATTCTTTTGGCCTCATAAATATAACTCAATATTGACTCGGCTTCAGCCATGGCGCTGTCCAATTCGTTGAAATCCTGTAGAAGAATCGGTGCCCACTTTGAAAAACTCTCGAAACTGTTGCTTTCATTTTTCGGAACCACATCCTTATAGATTGAATAGAATTCGAACAGGAGCGCAACGTTGTCGATTACCCGGACACCTGAGATGCTTTCCATAAACCCTTCGATGCTGAGGATCTCGGGAAAAAAGGAGTTCGGCTTGAGCCTTGTTCTCAGTTCCTGCCGAAGAAAAAGTGAAGAACGCTTATTGGGAAGTATAAAACAGCAGTCTTTGGGATCACTCCCATTTTCAAGCACATCTTCAAGAACCAGGGACAAAAAAGTTCGCATGATTCAAAAGTATGAAATAAAAAAACCATCCGCCAGAGACGGATGGTTTTGTTTATTCAATTAAGATTGAATCTTATCTTTCAGCGAACTCAGAGAAGATTTCAACTCTTCTGTTCTGTTGTCTACCCTGTCTGGTTTTGTTATCACCAATTGGGTTGGCAGATCCGAATCCTTTCGCAGAAATCTTATCTGCTGGGAATCCTTTTTCAATCAAGTAGTTCATAACTGCATCTGCACGATCTTGAGACAATTTGTCATTGATCTTGTCACTACCAGTGTTGTCTGTATGACCTTCAACAGTAAACGTGATGTCTTTGTACTTGTTCATGATAGTGCTTACCTGCTCCATTCTGATCGCAGCCTCGTCAGTGAACTTGGCGCTTCCAGTTACGAAATAGATAGCTCTGGCAAGGTCAACAATAGCTTTCTCGTCTTCTTTGGAAACGATTGGGCAACCGTTGTTCTCAGCAACACCAACAACATTTGGACATTCGTCATCTTTGTCAAGAACGCCGTCACCATCGCTGTCTGGCCATGGGCAACCGTTGTTCTCAGCAGGACCTGCTTGGTCTGGACAGTCATCATCCTTGTCAGCTACACCATCACCGTCTGAATCTGGGCATCCGTTGAGTTCTTTCGGACCTGCTTCAGTTGGGCAAGCGTCATCTTTGTCTGGTACGCCGTCGCCGTCGCTGTCAGGACATCCGTTGAATTCAGCCAATCCGGCTTCTGTTGGACATGCGTCTTCAGAATCCTGGATACCGTCACCATCGGTGTCAGGACATCCGTTGAATGCTTCCAAACCTGCAACCTCAGGACATGCGTCATATTTGTCATAAATACCGTCACCGTCAGTGTCAACACCACCAAACTTGAAGGTGACGCCTACTGCATGTTGCCAGTGCGGATATAATTTATCTTCGTCAAATGAGTGCTTGTATTTGGTTTGAACGTTGGCACCCAACCAGTCGTTGAACCAGAAGTTCAGTCCAATACCTGCGTTTCCGGTACCGTTTCCACCGTCTCCTAACCAGGTGTAACCTCCACCAACAAGCAAGTAAGGATCAATCCAGTAGTGCTTGCCCATAAGGACGTTCCATTTCACATCGAGGTCAGTACTCAAGTACTTCACGTTGTCAACTCTGATGTCTCCAACCTGAGTGATGCTGTTGAAAGTTCCGGTAACCCCAACAGAGAAACCTGAACCTACATAGTATCCAACTCTCAATCGAGAAACGATGGCACCTGTATTCCAGTGGTCTGTGTTGAAGAAATCAGAGAACATACCTCCCGTGAGCATATCTTCATCTGTATATGGCTCAGGAATTGGCTCGATCGGATTTTCAGGATCCAAATTATCCAATCCTGGATCGGCATCGGTGGGGTAGAAATCAACCACATTGGTTCCAATCTCCACAATCCAGCGATTATCCTTGTCCTGCGCATTCACGTTGCTGAAGCAAACAACGGCCAACACAATAAATAATACTTTAGTTAAATGTTTCATTGTAATCAATTTTAAATTATAATCGTTTTTAATGTTAAGTAAGCTTAAATTTTAAGTAATAATTAACAAATATATAAAATCTTGCCAAATATAAGCATTTGACCATTTATTTTTTGGCTAATATAAAGGAGTTCAAATGAATCCTTCCAGATTGTTTAAAGTCTTAATAGAAGACCGATCTGTTGTCGACGATTTCGGAGTTTTCTTTGATCGATTCATAGATCTGCATGCTCCTGCTCACCATTGAACGCTCAATCTCTTTTTTATTGCCGCTGTAATTGTTCAATTCTGTCGGCATAGTCTTTTTCGTCACGATGGCATACATGACACCGCTTTGTCCTACGATGTCACGGGTAAGCACGTTCTCTTCCAGAGAAGTCACTACGCCTGCGATGTCTACAAATCGCCCGGAACCGGCAAAAACAGGGCTCGAGTTTGAAACGGCTCTTGCAACTTTTTTCTCTGTGTCATTTTGTTCTGCAATTTCTTCGAGTGTGGCACCAGTCGATCTTTCTTTGATCAACTCGGCTTTTTTCTGGTTCATCAAGATGGCTCTTACGTTTTGACCACGATCAGACAATCCAGCTTTGTTCTTGCGGTTGAGCACCACAACGACATAACCATTGTCTGTGTCAAACCTTTTGATGTCGCCCACTGAAGTGTTCTCCTCAAACGCCCAACGAACAATCTGCCTTTGTGATCCCAATTGAGAAATGTTGTCATCAAAAACCTCCAGGTTCAACACCGGGCGAACCATGAGACCCGAATCTTTGGCCAATTCATTGATCTCTTTTCCATCGGTCAGATCAGAAGCAAAGGTTTCTGCCCTTTCAAACACATCGTTCTCCGTTTTTTCAGAGGCGTCTATAGTTCTCGAGAAAGTGCCTACCTGTATCGTTTTTTGCCTGTTTTTCTGATCCTCGATATGGATCACATGAAATCCGAATTGAGATTGTACAACTCCCATGTCACCAACCTGGTTTTCGAAAGAGTAATCTCTGAATTCCGGGATCATGGTCTGATAGACGAACCACCCGAGGTCTCCTCCTTTTTGCCCGGAAACCTGATCCGCTGACATTTGCTCAGCCAACTCTGAGAATTTTGATTTGTCCTTTTTAACCACTGCAAGTATGCTGTCTGCAACTTTTTTGGCTTCTTCTTCTGTCTGGGTAACGCTGGCGTCTGCAGATCCACTCCCCACATAGGGAATCAAAATATGACTGGCCTTAACAGAATCCGGGATCTGCTTTACGTCAGTAATTTTTGAAAGCTTGTAGAACCCTGCGTCTTTGTAAGGACCATAAAACTCCCCAACACTCTTATCAAAAAGGGAATCGGCGAGTATTTTAGGAAGCTGAGTCCTGTTGTAATAGGAGCCGTCGAATGGCGTGTCTGATTCATTGTCGGCATTGAACTGCGCAATGTCGGTGGCGTTTCTGAAACCTACCAGGGTAATATTGGATTTGGCCGCGTTGCTGTATTCTTCTCGATCTTCAATCATTGAATTGAGCTCGTTTCGGATTGCAGCCTCGTCCTCCTCCGTGGGCTCCACTTTGAACTGTACGTATTGTATGTCCCTTGATTCTGGCACTGTGAATTCCTTCGGATGGCTTTTGATGTAATCTCTGATCTCGTCCTGCGGTATTGAAATCAAACTGTCTGGCACACTGTTGAATCGAACGAATACGTAGTCGACGTCAACATTGATGTTGTCAAAATAGTACTTGCGCTCCCCTTCTTTAAGGGTGCTTCCGAGACCCGATCGGATCAATTGATTATAAGTGTTCTGCTCGAGATTGTCTTTGATGGTGTTCTCGTAGTTCACCCAGCTTATCCAGGCGGCAGCTCCAGCTTCATCTTCTTCCGAATTGTCTTTCAGGGTAGCAATGTATTCCTTGAGCTTTTCCTCGTCGAACATTCCTACTTCATTCATGAACTGCGGATTGTTCTGAGCAGATATTTGTGCTACGATAGCATCCCAAACATCTTTTTCGCCCACTACGATTCCTGATTTTTCGAGCTGAGTCTGGTAAATCTTTTCACGGACGAGACTGTTCCAGGCATTGTTGACATTCTGACTGTTTGTCGCCCGTCCTCCTGTCCTGCTCCTGTAAAGCTCAACCTCTTGCCCGAACTCTTCCCGGGTTATTGGTTCGCCGTTTACCTCACCTATGCTGGTCACATTTTTATTGAACATGCTGCTGTCGAAAAGTCCGCTGAGTACAAAAGCGAACAAGGCCATAGCAATAATGAGTATTAGAAACAAGGATCTCTCTCTGATCTTCGATAAAACTGCCATTTTTCTTTCCTGTTAAATTTTAGGTTGCGAAAATACACAAACCCTTTTAATAATGAAATACTTTAAACTTAATTTTTACGGGGGATTTGGAGCCTATTTGTCTTTAAATAAAACTTTTAGGTAGACCTCCTCGATTTTTGAAGCAGATTCCTTGAGGATAGTGAACTGGTAGTTGTCAATTTCAATGATCTCCCCGGTGGAAGGAATATTCTCGGTATGGTGCACGATCAGCCCTCCAAGGGTTTCATAATCGGTGTCCTCCTCCAGCTCCAGGCCGTAAGTCTCATTGAGATAGTCCACTTCGTGACGCGTCGAGAACCTGAATTCACGGTCGTTGATTTTTTCCTCGATCAGATCCATGGAGTCATGCTCGTCCTCGATCTCGCCAAAAAGCTCTTCAATGATGTCCTCAACAGTGATAAGACCCGAAGTTCCGCCGTATTCGTCCAGGACGATGGCGACGCTCTTTCTTTTGAGGATCAAATCGTTTAGCACATCGTGAATCATCATCGATTCGGGAATGATTTCTATGGGCAACAATATGGATCGTATGTTTTTGGGCTTCTTGAAGAGGTCAAAGAAATGCGCATAACCAATGATGTCGTCAAGGGAGTTATTGTACACCATGATTTTGGATAAGCCTGTTTCAGTAAAAAGATCCCGCAAGTTCTTGATCGAATCATGTACTTCCACCGCCACAATTTCGGTTCTTGGAATCATAGCTTCTCGCGCTTTCACATCGTGAAAGTCAAGGGCATTCTGGAAGATCTGAATTTCCGTGTCGATCTCATCTTCTTTGCTTTCAAGCTGCTCGTCGATGTAATGTCCCAGCTCTGCCTTTGTAAATGCCAGTTGAACCTCATCCTCCTTTATATTGAAAAAGACCCTCAGGAAAAAATCGGAGATCAATGTTATGAATCTCGATATGGGATAGAGCAAGATGTAAAACAAATAGGAGGGCAAAGCGAATATCTTGAGAGTTTCGTTTGCGTAAACCCTGAAGATTGCCTTAGGGAGAAACTCGGCTGTGATCAGAATGATCAGGGTGGAGATAAAGGTTTGAATCAGCAGAATGGCAAATTCGTTTTGAAGCGGACTGAGAAACAGTTTGACCAGGAGGTCACCCATGAAGTATCCATAGACCACAAGGGCTATATTGTTACCGATGAGCATGGTGGTGATGAAGCGGGAAGGCCTTTGAGTCAACCGGGTCAGAACATGTGCCAGTAAATTTTCCTTTTTCTTTTCTAGCTCAATGTGCATTTTGTTCGCCGAGACGAAGGCGATCTCCATGCCTGAGAAAAAGGCCGAAAGGAGAACAGAAACAAGAATGACGATTACCTCTGGAATCATTTTTTTCGATCTTGTTTCTCGAAACGTTTGCGGTACTTCTTTCTAAAGAAATACATGAACACTGCGAGAACTGCGAATGCGAGGAAAATGTAAGCCTTTGGTCGGTCAGTGTTCCAACGCAACACCGTTTCAACCGAAAAAACAATTGCGATGATCAGGTAGGCGATCTCAAAAAATTTAAAATATTTGGTCATAGTCAGGGTGTCTCTTCAACATATACGCTTCCCTTGATCGACTTCATATTGACCTTTGAAAGGTCCTCATTGGATTCAAAGCCTCTACCGTTAATCGTATCGTAGCGGGTGATGAGCGTGAAGTCTTTCTCAGTGTAAAGATAGTGTTCCTTGGAATCCCAGAAAAGTTGTGAAGTCATCAATTTTGTATTCTCTGCAGGGTTTTCAACCACGACATTCCCCTTAACCTCTGAAATACTGGTCTTGCTGTAAGTCACCGAGTAATCAGCAGTCAGGATCAAGGAGTCTCCAGCATCATCTAGGCTGATGATTTTGACCCCGTCAGGGAACAAGGTGTACGGATGGTCTTTTCGGTTTGAAAAGTCGTGCATGACCGGAGAGATGAGAATGGTTCTGACACGACCGGAATCCGTATGGACAAGGTTTACGCTGCTGGCCACTCCAATCGGAAGGTTTTTTTCGGCCAAAAAGTCCTGGACTTCCTTGATGTCATTTCCACAAGAAACAAACATTGCTACTATGAGAATAGTAGCAATGTTCAGTAACTTATATGAAAGCATTTTCATCATTCCCTTTATTCCTAAGGGATTTTAGCAGTTTCGTTGATCCAGCATCCGATCTTGTGGGGAGAACCCGAAGTCAGTCCTTCTGTAAAAACAAGTTTCTTTGAAGGAGCACTGGCCATGTAGCTCTTAATGTATTGATTCGCGGTCGATGTTATTCCGGGATCCACGGCTTTTGCCTGACGTGCCTTGTCGGCAGCCGCGACATAAACCATTCGTTTCGAGATCTCGTCAGTTCCGCAGTTATTTGCACTCGATGCATACAAATTGGCGATCAGCAGGTAAGCGCTTCCCATACTCGGTCTTTCTTTGAGGGCGAGATAAGCGTATTCACGGGCTTTGCTACGTGATCCTTTTTTCTTCATGATCAAAGCAACCCTGTAGTAGTATTTTGCCTTTTTGTAGTTGTCGGATTCCAGGTCAATTGCCTTGTTGAAGTATTCGATGGCCTTGTTCGTTTCATTACTGTTCATAAGAATGCCTGCGTAAAAGACATAGGCGTCAGAAGAAGGCGCAGCGTTGACGTAGGCCTCAACCATCTGAGGATAAAGCGGGTTGTCGGTACACTCTTTTTGATTCAGACGCGAAACCGCTCTTTTAAGCCAGCTCACATTACCTTTGTTGGCTTCGAAATTATCTTTGTAAAGAGGAACCAACCTTTCACAAGTGGCTACTTCACTGAGGGTGTTGTCAAGATATCCCTCAACCTGACCCAAGGCTGTCAAATTGACCTCTCTGGCTCTTTTCTTTTTGCTTTCCTTGGCCGTGAGTTTCTGTCCTTTGGCTTCTTTTGCCGAGAGGGCATCAAGGTCTTTCGAATAATCATCCATTTTTGTGCTGATCGCATCCATGATGTCGTCATAGGTGTCAAAAACAGCTTGCGGATTGGTATCCTTGTTCAGGTCGGTATAGGTTTGAAAATATTTACCCAGGTTCTTCACGCTCATACCTGTTGGGTCAGCTTTAAATGACTGCCCTAATTTCTCGTAGATGGCGTCACCGTTTTGCAATCCTTCAACGACTCCCCTCTTAAAGAGGAAGTTTGCCCAGTCACTGTATACTTTTCCGAGGTTGTCAGGGAAATACTTCTCTCTCATTTCATATACGTTGACAACCTCCCTGGCGTTTTCGGCTAAAACGGTTTTGTCAATTCCGGACACGTCGAAATACTGCTTGTCGATTTTAAAGACATGGTCGTTGGTAACAACCTTTTTGCCTTTTTCAACCTGAATTTCGCCTGCATTCTTGTCATAAATTGCTTCGGTCATTTTAAGTCCGTCGCTATAAATGATTTTTGACGCCTCCGGACAGTTTGCCAGGCACCATTTCCAGGGTTCCATTGCGGCTTCATAGTTACCCATTTTCACGGCTTCGTGAAAAAGGGAAAGATTGGTTTTACATTTGTCCGGCTCACTTCCATACTTGTCCTGCCCATACAAAGAAACCGTCATTCCAAAAAGAAGGAAGATTCCCATGGTCATTACCGTCTTAATTGCTTTCATAGTAGAGTTTTATTAATATTAAAAGATTTTCTGTTTTCTGAACCATTTGTCATTGAGCGATAAACTCAGCCTAAAGTTATAAAAATTCTCTTCGATGAGATTATTTTCTGTCGTGCCTCGTTTTCCCATCTCAAATCCCATATTGACATTGGACAGTTTCAGGCCTATAGGCAGACTAACACCAAAAGATATGCCATATTCGTCAATTTCAGTGTCATTGACAACAAGCCCTGACTTCTGATAGTGGAAACCTGCGCGATATGTTATACGGTTGAAATAACTGCTGATTGAATTTATTTTTGGCAGATAAAACCCACCTACCGAGATATTGCTGAAGCTTTCATATCTGTAAAAATCAATGTCATCGTACACGCCACCTTCGAAAGACAGGGGGTTTTGAAATGCATACTCCGCACCGATGAACCACTTGTTGTTCTCTCCAATTCCGGCGCTGATCGTCGTCTTTAGTGGAGCGTTAATAGTCGCCTTGTACTCATTGCTGTACAAAGTGTCAATAGGACGCAAAACTCCATCGTCCAAATTGACCGTTGAAAATACAGCTTCCGTTCCTTCTTCATTCAATTCGTAGTTAAGTTCTCCAGCCACACCCAGCTTTAGTTTGAGTCGATCGGTTATGTTCGGTGCATAATGAGCCCCCACTGTGAATCTCGCACCGCGAACATTGGAGTCGGTTATGTGCTGGGTTGCCAACTGAACCCCGTCTCTGCGATTGACTACGTTGTTGTCAATACTGCCGAATACATATGTTGCTTCCAGTCCGAGCGAGAGATCAAACGGAAATTTGTATCCATAACCCAGAAAAACGCGGTTGGTACCCCCGTTTCCGTAGTATCTATCGACTTCAATCAATTCTCCCTCGTTGTCAAAGGTCTGATCAACAAGTCCATATCCCACCGCTGTGTTCAATTGAAGACCCATAACCAGTCCCTGGTTTCCCCGAATAGGTATTCCAAGTGCTATATATGACAAAGCAGCTGCAGAACTCGTCTGCGACTCCTCTCCATCATTCACAACATTCGTTCTGTTTCCTCCCGAAAAGACGTAGGTTGTCCATTGGAGTGATCCGTACGATGCCGGATTCGTAAAACTCAATTGATATTCACTGTCTAATGCTCCTCCCATCAGTCCCATCGCAATTTCCTCAACCGATTTGAGGCGTGCCTGTTCTCCAATCCCAAAAAGCGAGTAAGGAGATGAATTGGTCGTTTGTGCAAAGCTTATTGTCGAGAAAAAAAGAATAGCAAATACTATTTTCCCTTTAATCATTCCGCTAAATTGTGTATCAAAATACTATTCAATCCGTCCAATAAAAAATTTGGAGTGGCAAATATGGTACTTTTTATATTGTTTGACAAGAAATTTGCGTCTCCGCCTGTTAAAACCACTGTTAAATTCTCATTTTTTGACCTGTATTCCCGGATTGCACCTTCTAATTCGTAAATGACCCCACTCAAAATGCCCTTGTGTATGGCGTTGCTCGTCGAATTACCTTGTGCAGGAATCTCATTTTCAGGAGTTAGCAGTGGAAGGTTCGCCGTAAAGGAATGAACGGCCTTATATCTCATGGCAATTCCAGGTGAAATGCACCCTCCTTCATACTGCTGGTTGGCATTGACGAAATCAAAAGTAATGCAGGTACCCGCATCGATGACCAGGACGGGTTTTCCCGCGAATTTTGTAGCAGCCGCAGCCGCAAGTGCGATCCTGTCTACGCCAAGCGTTTCAGGCGTGGAGTACAGATTTTCAAAAGGAACTTTCGTGTTTTTGTCCAGCAAGAGCAGGTCCAGGTAATCGCTGATTCCTTCAATATCCTTCGGGTCAAGCCTCGAAACATGGGAAAGTATCCCCTTGTCAACTTCATACTTCAGGCAAAGACGTGTTAAAGCATCGTTTAAAACTGCAGCTGGAAAGGATTCCCGATGGATGAGTTCGTCTCCGTCGAAGATTCCCGTCTTTATTTGAGTGTTGCCTATGTCAATGGCGATATGCATGCAGGGGTTGAATGAAAAGCAAAAGTAAGGGAGATTTTTTAATCAATTGTTTTGACGATAATGAAAAATAAATTTATATTTGCACCCGCTCAAAACAATGGTGCCTTAGCTCAGTTGGTAGAGCAATGGACTGAAAATCCATGTGTCCCTGGTTCGATTCCTGGAGGCACCACAAAAAGAGCACAAAACCCTTGAAAATCTGATGATGATCAAGGGTTTTTCTTTTTCAGAAAGCTTAATTCTGCGAATCAGCTAATAATTATGCTCTTTTCAGGCTCAGAGAGACTTTTTGGAAAGATACCATGTCGTTCTCTCAATACTGTCATCTT